>NZ_BAOL01000221.1 GCF_000350145.1 Ilumatobacter nonamiensis YM16-303
CCATCGGGTGTCAGACACCCGATGGCGCGCGGTGGCGTACGGCCGCGGTCTTCGACGAGGTCACCATCAGGCCGCCGATCAGTCCGAAAGCGGTGACGAGTCCGCCGAATGCGAAGACGAGTGCGAAGTCGTCGGGCTGACGTCCGTCGCCGAGCACGACGAACATCGTCTGGATGCCGGTGAGCATCCCGATGTTCATCATCGTGGTGCCCATCGCGTTCGCGATCCCCATGTCGCCGTCGTCGACCGCCGCGGCGATGGTCGTCGCGTACGAGGGTGACGCGAGTCCCATGGCGAGACCCGACAGCACCAGACCGATCAGGATCAGCGGCAGGTTGATCCAGTGGGCGGCGAAGACCCAGGCCAGCATCGAAAGCACCATGAGCACCGAACCGGTGATGATCATCGAGCGTTCGCCGAGCGTCGACGCGAGTCGACCACCGACCGGCGACGACACGCTGTACATGAGCGGTCGAGCGAGCAGGACGATCGCGATGACGCCGACCGAGTAGCCGAAGAGCTCGTCGAGGAGCAGCGGTGCGATGAGGAACGCACCCATGTACGCGAACTGGCTGAGCGGCTGAGCGATCAGCGGACCGGTGAAGTTCGGGCGACGGAAGTAGTCGAGGCGCAGCATCGGGACGGTTGCGCGGCGCTCGACGGTGATGAACACCACGAGCCCGACGACCGACACTGCCGCGAGGGAGAGTGCGAGCGGGTCGACGAAGCCGGCGGCGGAAGCCCGTTCGAGGAAGAGCAGGAACGCCAGGGTGGAGATGCCGAGCGACGCTGCGCCCCACCAGTCGATCGCCACCCGTCGACCGGGTCCCGATGGTTTGATCACCTTCCATGCGGCCGCGGCTCCGACGAACGAGATCGGTGCGAGGACGGCGAACACGACGCGCCACCCGAACGCCTCGATCAACGGGCCACCGACGATCAGGCCGAGCACCGGTGCGCCGGTCATCGCCATCTGGAACCACCCCATTGCCTCCGAGCGCCGTGCCGGTGGGTACGCCTCCATGATCAGGGCCATCGCGTTCGGCATCGTGGCGGCGATCCCGAGTCCGACGATCATCCGGGCTCCGACGAACGTGGCGGCGGTCGGCGCGAGGCCGCACAGGATCGTGCCGACGCTGAGCACGATCGAACCGATGAGGAACAGGCGGCGATGCCCGTGGATGTCGCCGAGGCGTCCGAGGACGGGCGTGCCGACCGCCATCACCAGGAACAGTCCCGTGACCGCCCAGCTCAGGAAGGACTCGGTCGAGTCGAGGTCGTCGGCCATCGTCGGCAGCGACGCCGACACGATCGTCATCGACGACGAGAACACGATCAACCCGCCGATGACCGTGATCAGGAGGCGGCGCGGGTAGCCGCCGTCGGCTCCTCCGACGCTGCCGCCGGTCTCGGTCGGCGTGGCGACGGACATCGTCTTCGACGCTAGGCAATCGAGGTCGGTGCGCCACACTCGGCAGCTCCAGCGCATGGAGCGATCGGAGTCACGTCAGCAATTCTCGACTCGACCCCTATCTTGTTTTCGGAGATGTCCTCCATCTGGTGGCTGTTGGCCCTGCACCTCGCGCTCGCCGCCGCCGCACCGGTGGTCGCTCGGTCCCAGGGTTCGCGGGTCATGCTGTTCTGCGCGTTGGCGCCGGCGGCGACCCTGGTGTGGACCATCGTCGCTGCGGTGTCGGGAGGTGCCGACGCGGATGCGATCACGGGGGTCGGATGGGTTCCCGAACTCGGTCTCGAGCTGACGCTGCGCGTCGATGCGTTCGCGCTGCTCTGGACGGGGATCATCTCCGGGGTCGGCGTCGCGGTGTTCGTGTACAGCGCGAGCTACTTCGAAGGCGACCCGGACGTCGGTGCGTTCGCCACCAGGTTGACCGCGTTCGCCGGAGCGATGCTCGGCATCGTCGTCGCCGACAACCTGCTCCTGCTCTACGTCTTCTGGGAGCTGACCTCGGTCACGTCGTACCTGTTGATCGGAACCAAGGACAAGGCGCCCGAGGCCGTCGCCGCGGCGCGCCGGGCATTCGTCGTGACCGCCGCCGGTGGGTTGGCGATGCTGGCCGGATTCGTGGCGATCGGCGTCCAGACGTCGACCTTCTCGCTGTCCGCACTGGTGGACAACCCCCCGTCGGGAACCACCGCGACCATCGCCGCGATCGCGATTCTGCTCGGTGCGTTCACGAAATCGGCCCAGTTCCCGTTCCACGGGTGGTTGCCGGGGGCCATGGCGGCACCGACGCCCGCGAGCGCATACCTTCACTCCGCCACGATGGTGAAAGCCGGCGTCTACCTGATCGCGCGGTTCGCACCCATCTTCGTCGTCGCCGTTCCGGTGTGGAGGCCGACGGTGCTCACGGTCGGCCTCTTCACGATGGTCTTCGGAGGTTGGGTGGCGCTCCGCCAGAACGACCTCAAGATCCTCCTCGCGTACGGAACCGTCAGCCAGCTCGGATTCCTGGTCGTGCTGTTCGGCGTCGGCGTCCCGTCGGTCACTCTCGCGGCGGTCGTGATGCTCGTCGCCCACGCGCTCTTCAAGTCCAGCCTCTTCCTCGTGATTGGGGTGATCGACCAGCACGCCGGGACGCGCGATCTGCGCACGCTGACCGGGCTCGCTCGTTCCTTGAGGGTCACCTGTGTGGCCGCGGTGCTCGCGGCGGCGTCGATGATGGGCCTCCCGCCGCTGCTCGGATTCGTCGGCAAGGAGAAGGCGTTGGAGGGTTTCATCGACACCTCCGACGGATGGTCGTCGACGGTGCTCGTCGCCGTCGTCGCGGGATCGATTCTGACCGTCGCGTACTCCGCGCGGTTCCTCCAGGGTGGCTTCGGCGGCGGGGACCCGGATCCCGTGTCGCGCGTGTCTCGACGAGTCCGGACGATGGGTCTGGTGGCCGCCGTCGGTTCGGTTGCGGGTCTCCTCGGCGGGCTGTTGGCCGCCCCGCTGAGAGACATCTTCGTCCCGGCCGCCGCCTCGCTGGAGCCTTCGGTGGCCGGTTCGAAGGTCAAGTTGTGGGCCGGTTTCAACGAGGCGCTGCTGCTGTCGGCGATCGCCACCGTCGGCGGTCTGGTGGTGTTCGCGAGCACCGATCGTCTGGGTCGCCTGCAACGCCAACTCAACGTCCCGGTCTCGTGGACGACGGTGTACGACGGCGCCGTGTCCCGGCTGTACACCGTGGCCGAACGCACCACGGCGACCGTGCAGAACGGCTCGCTGCCGGTCTACCTGGGCGTGATCGCCGCCACCACGCTCGGCGTGCCCGCCGGGATCCTCCTGGTCGACGTCGCACTGCCGGCCGACGCCGTCGCGGCGGAGTCGATGTTGCAGGTCGCCGCCTGTCTCCTCGTCGCCGGGACGGCGATCATGGCGGCCGTGTCGGGCCGTCGGTTCGTCGCCGCACTCGCGATCGGAGGTGTCGGCTACGGAGTGGCGTTGCTGTTCGTGATCCAGGGCGCGACCGACCTCGCGCTGACCCAGTTCCTGATCGAGACGCTGTCGGTGGTGGCCCTCGTGCTCGTTCTGCGCCATCTCCCGGAACAGTTCCCCGCCGTTCCGTGGAAACTGGGCCGAGTGCTCCAGGGAGCGGTCGCGGCGGTCGTGGGCGTCTCGGTCGTGGTGCTGACGCTGACGGCGGGGTCGTCGCGCTCCACCCCGTCGGCATCGAACTACTACCTCGATCGGGCGCTCCCCGACGGCGGCGGCAAGAACGTCGTCAACGTCATCCTCACCGACTTCCGTGCGCTCGACACCCTCGGTGAGATCGCCGTCCTGGTGATCGCCGCGCTCGGTGTGACGAGCCTCCTGCTGGTGTTGCCCGGGGGCGTCCCCGCTCGTCGACTCCGCACCGGTGACTCGATCCTGCTCACCCGGTTGGCCAACGCGGTCGTCCCGATCGCCCTCGTCTTCTCGGCGTTCCTCCTGTTCGCAGGACACAACGCACCCGGCGGCGGTTTCGTCGGCGGGCTGGTCGCCGGTGCGGCGTTGACGCTCGAGTACGCACGTGGTGGACGCGGCGCGCTCGAGCGGATCGTGCCGTTCGATCCCCGTCTCCTGCTCGGCGGCGGACTCGCGATCGCTGCGCTGACCGGTGTTGCCGGACTGCTGGGCGGCGGGGAGTTCCTCGAGTCGTCGAAGCTCGAGGTCGACGTCCCCGTGCTCGGCACGATGAAGGCGACGTCGGCACTTCCGTTCGACGTCGGCGTGTTCATGGTCGTCGTGGGGCTCGTCGTCACCGTGCTCGCCCGACTCGGGTCGGCGTCCGAGCCGAGTCGAGCCACCTACACCGAGCGTGACGGCAACGAAGAACCGTCCGTCGTGGGGTCGCCCTCGTGAGCGTCGCACTCGTGATCACCGCTGGGCTGCTCGTGTCGGTCGGTACGTACCTGCTGCTCCAGCGGGTGCTCACCCGGATCATCATCGGGCTGGTGCTGTTGGCGCACGGTGCGAACCTGTTGCTCCTCGCCGCCGGTGGACGTGCGGGTGAACCGCCGTTCGCGGGTCCGTCGGGCGTCGAAGCCGATGCGGAGCCGCTGCCACAGGCGCTCGCGCTCACGGCGATCGTGATCAGTTTCGGGATGCTCGTGTTCCTGCTCGCCCTCGCCTACCGGAGCTGGGCGTTGACCGGCAACGACGAGGTCGAGGACGACATCGAGGATCGTCGGATCGCAGCCGGCGACGACGATGACGGGGAGGACGGCGCGTGAGCAGCATCCTCGTTCCCGCGCCGATCGTCATCCCGTTGATCGCTGCGGCATTGTCGTTGCTCACCCGGAGTCGAACGGCGCAGCGGGTCGGAGCGGTCGGCGCCATCGCGGCGATCCTCGGCGTGTCGGTGGCTCTCCTCGTCCAGACGCGCGACGCCGAACATCTCGTGGTCAACGTGGGCGGTTGGCCGGCGCCGTTCGGGATCACGCTCGTCGTCGACGCGTTCGCCGCACTGCTCCTGACGATCTCGAGCCTGGTCCTGATCTGCGTGCTGATCTATGCCTTGAGCCAGGGCATCCCGCGAGAACGCGAGGCGATCTTCACGACGAGCTACCTCATGCTGGCGACGGGGGTGAACCTCGCCTACATCACGGGCGACCTTTTCAACCTCTTCGTGGCCGTCGAGATCACGCTCGCCGCGAGCTACGTGCTGATCTCGCTGTGGACCGATGCGCGAGGCATCCGGAACGCGATGACCTACATCGTCATCAACCTCGTCGCGTCGACCCTGTTGATCATCATGATCGCCATCGTCTACGCAGCCACGGGGACGGTCAACCTCGCGGAACTGTCGGAGCGACTGGCCGACATGCCGGCCCACCTCACCGACGCCTTGCGCGTCCTCTTCCTCCTGGTGTTCGGCATCAAGGCCGGGCTGTTCCCGCTGTTCTTCTGGCTCCCCGATGCGTACCCGACCGCGCTGACCCCGGTCACGGCGATCTTCGCCGGACTGCTCACCAAGGTCGGCGTCTACGCGATCATCC
>NZ_BAOL01000220.1 GCF_000350145.1 Ilumatobacter nonamiensis YM16-303
GCGCTCCGTGCGCGAACTGTTCACGAGAACGTGGGGATGGAGGCGTGCAGGGAGGCGCCGGCCGAGCGCAGGCCGGCGGGAAGTTCGACGATCCCGAGCTCGCCGAGGATCTGGCGACCTTCGGCGACGGACTCGTCGTCGGACCGCAGGTGCCCCAGGAGCAGCGCCGACAGACCCACCTGATACCGGGCACCGGCCGAGCGGGCGGCGGACAGGGAGAGACCGGCCGACCGGTCCGCCGCGACGAGGTCACCGACGGCGAGATGGATCAGTGCGCGCTGTCGTTCGATGCGGGCGGTCGTCTCGTCCGACAACTCCGCGCCCAGTCGTCCGAGCGCAGCCTCGGCACCCGCGTGATCGCCGATGTGGCTGAGCGCCTCGACGATTCGCACTCTGGACTCGGTGACGAACTCCTCGGCACCCAGCGCCTCGAACTCCGACAGGCAACGCGCGAGTTCCTCCACCGTCGTCGTCGCGTCCGCATCGCCTCGACGGGCACGGACCAGGGCCAGGTTGGCACGAGTTGCGACCACTCCGAACGTCCAGCCAGCCGCCGACCAGTTCCTCAACACCTCGGTGAACACCGTCTCGGCGAGGTCGAATCTGCCCCGGTCCGACCACACCTCAGCGGCATTGGCCCGCCCGAGGTTCGCCTCGATCACGTCGCCGGCGATCGCTCCGGCCCGTGCCGCCTCGTCGTACATGTCGACGGCTCGGTCCCAGTCGCACGCGAAGTAGGCCTGGATCCCCATGTTGTCGAGGATCCGCGCTTCACTCAGGTGGTCGTCGAGGTCCCGATGCAACCCGAGTGCTTCCGGACCGTACTCGTCAGCTTCCGGGCGCCCGAGGTACGTCGCGGCGACGTGGAGTCGGTCGAGCGCCCTTGCCAGCCGTTGCCGGTCGTCGAGTTGTCGAGCCGCGGCCGCGGCCCGCTCGGCGAGCACGAGGCAGTCCTCGAAACGACCCTGGCGGTGTCGGACCGCTGCGTACGCGAGATCCACATCCACATGCGCCTCCTGCTCGCGCTGCGTCGCATCGTGCTCCGGCAGCGCGTCGAGGCAACGGTCGAGCCATCGCGCCGCGACCGGCAGCGCTCCCTGGAGATCGCGGACCACGGCCTGGCGCCGCATGAGATCGACGGTGTCCACACCGTCGGCCCACTGCCGAGCCCGTCGGTACGTTCGGAACGCCTCGTCGTACTCCCCGAGCGCCAGCAGCGCGTCGCCGAGTCGTACCGCGGTGTCACGACGCTCCCCACGACTGACCGAACGGAGGTGTCGCGCGGCATCAAGGGCACGTCGATACGCGTCCGCTGCTTCGCGCTGCGCAAAGTGGTCGGCTGCCTGGGATCCGGCGAGCAGGCCGTACTTCCACGCCTGCTTCGGCTGCCCGGCCTCGCTGTAGTGCAGCGAGAGTACCGGGGCGAGGAGATCGGGCTGGTCGGTCGTCGTCTCCAGCCGACTGGCCACGTGCCCGTGGAGTCGACGACGTTCGCGAAACGGCAGGCCGGCGTAGGCGACATCGCGATGCATCGCGTGTCGGAAACGAAACTGTTCGTCGCTGATCGCCTCGATCATGTCGTCGAGTCCGGGATCGATCGTGATGTCGCCGCCTCCCACCGCCGCCACATGGCCGTGTTCGAACTCGCGCCCGAACACGGCCGCGATCCGCACCACTCGTCGATCGTCGGGCGGCAGGTCGTCGATCCGTGCGGCGATCAGCTGCTCGATCGAGTCGGGCAGGACGCCGCGCTCATCTCGCGAACGAGCGCGGGCCAGTTCGATCGCGAACAACGGGTTGCCGGCGGCACGCACGACGATCTGGTCGAGATCCGCGTCGGACAGCGAACGCTCGGCCGACTCGATCGCCAGCAGCCGGATGTTGCTGTTCGTGAGCGGTTCGAGCAGGATCCGGCGAACGTTCTTCGTCGGGGGCTCCCACGCGCCCTCGTCACGTCGCGTGAGCACCGCCGACCACGGCCGGGCCACGGCAGCGCGTACCAGATGGTTGACCAGGTCGGCCGACGCGTCGTCGGCCCAGTGCAGATCCTCGGCGACGAGGAGCACCGGACCGTCGAGCGTCGCATCGAGGAACTCCGTGACGACATCGTGGACCCGCTGTCGTCGGAAGGTCGGGTCGATTGCGTCGGCTTCAGGTGTCGATGCGACCGTGGCGCCGAACGGCAGGGCGAGCAGTGGGAGCATCGGGCGAAGGTGCGGGGCGCGGAGGGTGACGAGAGCATTCAGCCGGCGTCCGACCGCGATCGGATCGGCGTCGTGGCCGATGCCCGCACCCGCCCGGAGGATCGGACGGAAGACGCTGTACGGCGAGGCGGCTCCGTACGGCGTGCACGATGCCCGGAACGTCGTCCTCCGGTCCGCGGACCGGAGGAACGCCTCGAGCAGCCGCGACTTGCCGACACCCGCAGCCCCTTCGAGGATCACCGTTTCGCCCGAACTCTCGATCGCCGAGGTCAGCGTGTCGAGCTCGACCCGGCGCCCGATCAACGAGGTGGCCGACGAGTCCTGTCGAGCCTGCCCGGTCGCCGCCCGAATCCTGTGCGCCGTGATCGGAGCGGACTTTCCCTTGACCAGGAACGGCTCGATCGGTTCGGTGACGAACAGCGTGCGTGCACCGGACACCACCGATTCGACCGCCACCACGTCCCGGTCGCCCGCCTTGCCGAGCATGCGCGCCGCGGTGTTCACCGGGTCACCCATCGACGTGTACGCCCGTCGGATCGCCGTTCCGAGAAATCCGGCGAACACGCGACCCGTCTGCACACCCTGGCGGACGACGAAGGGAGAGTCGAGGGCGGCGATCCGCAGCGCCGCGTGGAGCATCGCATCGCAGGTGTTCCCCGGAGTGAGCGGGGCACCGGCACACAGCACGAACTTCACACCGTCCGGCGCGATGTCGGTGTGCAGTGCGGTCACCCCGAAGGCATCGCAGGCGGCGACGAGGGCGTCGACGAACTCGTGCAACGCCTCGGCGGTCACCCTCGGACCGTGGTCGGCGAGCATCTCCTCGACTCCGGTCACCATCACGAAACCGACGGTGACCAGTCGGTGCTCACCACCCAATCCTGCGAACGCGCTCAGCTGCTCGCGCACCGCTCCCGGAACGAAGGGTGTGTAGTCATCCGCGTTCGGCACCCGCGGGATCACGCCGCTGCGCGCGTCGCCGGTCGATCCGGACACGACCACTCCACCCGATTCCCGACGACCGATCATCTCGGGTGGAAGCTCGCGGACGAGCGACTCGGAGATCAGCGTCTCACCTTTCTCGGCCTCGCCCTCGAGGCGGATCACCTCGGTGGCCTGCGGACCGGTCACCACCAGCTCGCGGTAGCCGGACCCGACGAGGAACACATCGAACGGGCCCTCGGCGACGCCGACCGTCATGGTGAGCGACGCGCGTTTGGCCGCCGACGACGCGTGGAGCGCCCGCTGCATCTCGAGGCCGCCGTCGACGGCTCGGCGGGCGTGGGAGTCACCGCGGAAGAGCACCAGAATCGCATCGCCACCGAACTTCAGCACTTCGCCGCCGTATTCGTACGCAGCGCCCATCAACTCGGTGAAGCACCGATTCAGGAGTTCGGTGATCTCCTCGGCTCCGGCTTGGCCCTTGCCCGCCAGCTTTTCCGACAGCGCGGTGAAGCCCGAGATGTCGGCCGAGAGCATCGAACCCTCCACGCTCGTCCACGACGGCGTCGGTCGTTCGCCCAGCTCGACGGCGAGGCGCGAGACGAACGCGGCGAGTGGGTCGCCGGTGATGTCGGACGGAACCGAGGCGATCGATGTCGGCGGAGCGGTGTCCGGCGAGGTGGGAACCGTCGTGGTCGAACCGTTCGCGTCGGGTGGGGTACACACCGTCATGGCGAGCCGTCCGATCCGAACGTGACCACGAGGGTCGACGAGTCTCCACCGGGCGAGGTGGTGATCGCGACCTGGCCCAAGCCCGAGTCCGCCTCGAAATCGATGATGACCGCCGACTCCGACAGATCGCGGCGCTCGGCGACGTCGTATCCGGCCTCGGGCAATCCGAGGACATAGAAGTCGGCCAGCTCCGAGATCGTTGCCGAGCTCAGACCGGTGAACCCCGCGTCATCCGCTTCCGTGCTCGCCAGTTGCACCTCGAGGTCATCGGGGACGGGGAACGCCGCGAGAGCCTCCGGCACCTGCCCCGAACCGATCTGGACACTGCCGTCCTCGGTCTCGAACTCGACGACCTGGTCGCCGAGCGCTCCGAGGCTCAGCCCGGCACCGGGGGGCACGCCCTCCGCCTCTGGTCCGGTTCCGTCCGCGGCCGAGTCGGACGGGGCCCCGTCGTCGGACCCCTCGACGGACGCCGGAGCGGAACCGGCCGACGCATCATCGGCCGGATCCGACGAGGAATCTGCCGTCGTGTCCGGTGTCCGCGCGTCGTCGCTGGCGGTGCAGCCGGCGAGGACGAGCACGAGCGACAGAGCGGCGAAGCATCCTCGGATCACGGTGCCACCCTGATCCCGCCGAGCAGGACGAGATCGCCCTGCTCGTACAGGACGCCGTTGTCGTAGATGACGTCGCCGTCGGGGTCCTCGATCGTCAGTTGGTAGAAGTCGATCCGCCCGTTGTCGATGCCCTGCACCCAGAACCGATACCCGTCCACGCCGTCGAGTCGACCGGTGCCGGCCGAGACGGCGAGCGCGTCGTTGACGATCAGGTAGTCGTACTCCGTGGAGTCGAACACGAACTCTCCGACCAGGTGGAGTTTCGTCTCGCCGATCGGCTGGTCCGGGTGGTTCGGGCGGTAGCGAGCGTGATATCCGAATCGAGCAAGCGATCCCCACCGCGACCCGTCGTACGCCTCCGGTCCCGACCAGTAGAGCCCCGAACCCGTGACGCTGCCCCCGTCGGGATCGAACACCACCGCGAACTCGAACGCTTCGGTCGCAGAGTTTCCTGCGCCGTCGTCGACGGTGACGGTGATCGCGTACACCCCAGGGGCTCCGTACACGAAGGAACCGACCGCCGTTCCGGACGAGCCGACCGCCGGTTCGCTGGTGATCTCGCACGCAGGGTTCCCCGACTGCGGCTCGGCCTCGGTTGCCGAACAGGTCGTCGAGGGGCCATCGGGCGTCCCCCAGTCGATCGTCACCGTGTAGTCGTCGTTTCCGTAGTTGCGGTCGTCGAACTCGACGGACAGCGTCACGCCGCCACCGATCGCCTGGGGAGTGAGCGGACCGTCGATCGACCGGATCACCGGTTCGTCCTGGACCACCTCGAACGTCACCGACTTCAGGCTCTCGTTGCCGACCGAATCCGTGCCGGTCACGGTCAGTTCGTGCTCGCCGACGCCGAGGTGGTCGAGCGCGGTCCCCGACGGGAACGGGTCCCCGCCGTCGACGGCACCGAGACACGTCGTCGACGAGATGTCGCGACAGCTGAACGTCGCGACGACACCAGGACCCGCGAACAGTTGCGCACCGTCGGTCGGTGCGGCGATGGTGACGTCGGGCGCCGTCGTATCGATCACGATCGACACGGTGACGGTTCGCGAGCCGCTGGAGATCACGACGGTGTTCGGGCCCTCCCGATCGATGGTCACGCCGTCAACCGGCAGCGGCGCTGCAGCATCGTCGTTGACGGCGTAGGTGATGTCACCCGATCCGTCGTTGTCGGCCACGGACACGACCACGGGCCCGTTGAACACGCCGTTGTCCCCCGACACGTCGGGTTCCGGGACGATGGCCACGGTGATGTCGGGATCCGACGGATTCGTCGGCACGGCCGAGTAGTTCCCTGACTTGTTGTTCGCGAATCCGACGTTGCCGGCGCCGTCCTTGGCCTGGATCAGGAACTCCACGTTCTCGACGCCGGCTGTCAGATCGACGCTGCCGACCCAGGTGCCGTCGACCAGCACCAGGTCGACCGTGACCCAGTCGACGGACGAGGCACCGGGCGATTCCGCGACCAGCGCTCGGACGATGTCGACGCCCGAGCCGGCTTGATCCGATCCGCCGCCGTCGGTGATCCTCGCGCTGATGGTGAGTCGACCATTCGACACGAGTCCCGTCACGTTCGTGATCGTCGGTGGTGTGAAGTCGTCCTCGCTCGCATCGGCGTAGAACACCATCAGATCGAGGTTGTCGTCGAGGCGCTGGACGCCGGACGAGCTGCTTCCGCGGAATTGACCGGTCGTCAACGCGATCGACTGTCGCGTGCCCTCCGGCTGTTCGGTCGTCCGGACCGACGAGGGCGACCCCGGGAACCGAACGTCGGACACCTGTGGTTCGGGCTGGGCCGCGCCGCCGTCGACCACCGGCTTGACGATGACCGGATCGACCTGCTCGTAGGTCGAGTCCATGTCGATGATCATGGCACCGTGGGCGACCTGCTCGAGTCCGGTCGGGTCGGCCGGATCGACGTCGGTCACGTCGATGGTGAGCAACGGTTGAGCCGGGTTGAACGGCACCTTCGTCTCGAGGGGATCACCACTCGCGTTCCGGTTGACGAACTTCGTTCCGTCCGCCGGCGAGTCGTCCCGCTCGTTGTCGGCGGAGACGTCGTTGATCACGACCACGCCGTTCTGCGGTTCGTTGTCGGGCACGTCGGCCGCTTCGTCCGGTGTCACACTGCCGATCCGGTAGAACGGGACGCCGTAGTAGGTGGCCTCCATGAGTGCCTTCTCGTCGTAGGCACTCAGCTGGCCGAGTTCGGCGAAGTAGTCGTTCTTGGCGAACTGCAGCGCCTGACCGGCGGTCGTGATCGGCTGCGCCGGATCGAGCAGCGTCGGGTTGACCAAGGCTTCCCCGAACAGGTCCATGAGCCGTTCGGAGTAGGCGACGAGATCCGTGTCGCCGTAGCCGTAGCCGGTGTTGCCGACGTAGATGCCGCCCACTCCGCTGAAGGCCTCGGGGAAGTCGTTCTCGAGCGGCGTGTCACCGTCCAGCAGACTCGCGGGCACCGACAGGCCGCTGTGACAACCCATCGAGAACGTCACCTTGCCGACGAGGGAACCGGGGGCATTGTCGAGCACGGTCTGAGCGAGGAACAGATCGGATTCGTCACCGGTCGAGTTGCCGAGTGCGGGAAGTGCGCGGCGGTGGTCGAAGTGCGCATTCAACGAGATGATGTCCGGCGACGGGCCCGTGTCGGGGAAGAGTTTGTCGGCGAGGTCGTCGGCGGTCCACGTGTCGTCGTCCTGAGAGGATCCGAACTCGTCGTCGACGATCAATCCGGCGGCCTCCATGTCGGCCGCGATCGCTTCGGATCCGTCGTCGAGGAAGTCGTAGCCCATCACCAGTCCGGTCTCCGGTTCGAGCACGCCGTCGGCACCGACGAACGACTCGAGCTGCAGGGCGATCTCCGCGGGACTCTCCACGAGTCGCCCGAGCGCAACGTCGGTGACGTACAGGAACCGGTCGCCGAAGGACAGCGCATCGGATTCGCCGTACGGTTCGTCGGTGAGGATCTGCGACGCCCATGCGGCGCCGGCGAGCGCGTTGTTGCCGCCGAACGTGTTGCGGTAGTCGTACTCGTTCGAGATGGTCGCACCGTCGACGACCCTGGCCATCGGGATCACGTCGTCGCCACCGACGATCATGATGTGTTCGATGTCGCGAGTGGAACGCAGCTCGGTGATCTCGTCGGCGATCACGCCGACGACCTCGTTCGCGCGATCGGGGTCGCATGGATCCGCATCCCAGTTCGAGTAGGCGGCGTCGATCCCGGCCAAGCCGTCGACGCTCACCACGCCCGGGACGATCCCCAGTGCTGCCCCCTCACCGGACAGGTAGTCGGTGAGCGCGTCGACTTCATCGATGGCCTCGCCATAGGTGTCGGGATGGAGCGCGCTCATGCGCTCCTGGTTCACGACGATCAAGGTGTTGGCATCGGCAGGAACCACGGAGGGACCTGCCGCGATTCCGGCATCCAGTTCGATCGTCGGGCACGGCGGCGCCGCGGAGCCCTCCGTGATCGACGCTTGCAGCACGAGCGGTTGCGGGGAGCTCGCGCCGTTCGCTCCGTACACCTGGACGTACACCGTCCCCGCGGACAGCGGCGGCGTGACGACGGTCTCGGGCATGAGCCCCCGACGCGCGCCCGTCGCCACGACCGGAAGGCCGGCCGCGAGCCCCACGTCGTTGCCGACGCCCGGGACGACGGAGACCGAACCGTCGGCTGCGACATCGGGGTCGGTGGCCGGCGCACCAGCGTTCTGTCCGCTCGTCGGGACCAGCGGGGTGATCGACGCGGCCTCGCTGCGTCCGTGGACCGTGACGTCGAAGTCGGCGGCCATGTTCGAGAGGTTCACGACGAGGCGTTGTCCCTTGTCGACCGGAATGGCGAAGTAGTCGACATCCTCCGGGGTGATGTGCGTCAGGTAGAGCGACTCCTCGCCGATCGGCGTAGCGGTCTCCGGGGTGTCGTTCGACTCGAATGCCTGCTGCACCGTGACGTTCTGGATGGCCGTCAGGCTGCCGGGGACACCGACGATGCGGGCCTCGGCCGCAATCTGGGACTGTCCGATCTGGAGCGTCGGCTGCAGATCGAACGCGATCTCGTACTCCGCAAGGGGGACCGCGTTCACCGTCCAGGTCAGCCGGTTTCCGGCACGCACCGGGTCGGGAACCGGCTCACCGTTGACCGTGGAACTCCCGGCGAGGTAGCCGGTGGTGGGTGGTACCTCGACCGCCACCTCCACCTGCTTGCTCTGGGTCGTGTCGACGATCTGGATCTCCGCCCCGAACCGGACCGACCCCACCGCATCGGGCAGATCGGCGGTGTCCACGTCAGCGAACCGCACGCGTTCCCACGGGTAGTCGGTGGGCGTCAACAACGCGAGCAACAGGTCGCCGAGGGTGACGCCATCGAGCGCGTTCGGGTCCTCGGCGAGGATCGCACCGACGAGATCGCCGAGCGACACGTTGCCGAGTCCGTCCGACGCGATCAGGTCTCCGATCGTGAACTCGTCGACGTACAGATCCGCGAGTGAGAGCTGGCTGTTCGCCAACATCGTCTCCAACGCGGCGACCGCCTCTGCGTCGGTGAATCCGAAGACACCGACGAGATCGTCGAGTCGGAGATCCTCGAGATACGGAGCGATCTCGGCGAGCGTCAGTCCCGCAAGGTCCGGGAGATCGCCGAGCGACATGTCGTCGAACGACAGCAGATCGGCCAAGGTCAACTCGCCGTCGGCTCCGCTGCCCGCCAGGGTGAGGACGGCGTCGAGGAATTCCTGTTCGGAGATGTCGAGAGCATCGAGCACGTCGTTCCAGCGCAGTCCCGACAGATACGGGGCGAGGTCGCCCAGTGGGAGCTGCCGGAGGATGCTCGGCGGAAGCTCGCCGAGGGTCAGATCACCGAAGTCGAGGTCGTCCGACGTGGTGATGTCGCCCCAGGTCAGATGACCTTCCGGGCCAGTTCCCGGGATCTCGGAGATCATCGTGAGGAATTCGGCCTCCGTCATGTCGAGGACGGAGAGCATCTCACTCCATCGCGAACCGGCGAGCAGCGGCACGAGGTCGTCGAGCGTCGTCCCGCTGATCGCGGCCTGGTCGAACGCTTCCTCGAAGGTGAGCGTGGAGGTGGAGCAATCGAGTGCCGTGCAGTCGATCACGTCGGACAGCGACGCGATCGGGAGCGACGCGATCGGGAGGGAGGCGATGGGGAGGCTGGCGATCGGAAGGCTGGCGATCGGAAGCGACGCAATCGGGAGCGATGCGATCGGCAGACTCGCAATGGGAAGACTCGCGATCGGAAGGGATGCGATCGGGGTGCCGGCCGGGTCCAGCGAGGCAATCGGCAGCGACGCGATCGGCAGACTCGCGATCGG
>NZ_BAOL01000219.1 GCF_000350145.1 Ilumatobacter nonamiensis YM16-303
CGCACGGAGCGCCAGAACTGTTCACGAGAACGGAATCAGAGTCGTGGTGGTCAGTCGCCGGTGGGGGGTTTGGGTTCCTTGGGGAGACCGAGGACGCGTTCGCCGACGATGTTGCGCTGGATCTGGCTCGTGCCGCCCCAGATCGTCTCGGAACGCGAGAAGAAGAACGACGACATCATCGGACTGACGGGATAGCCCTCGCGCCGCTTGTCGCGAGTCGCACCGGGCCAGCTGCCGGCTTCAGGGCCGCTGTCGATCAGCATGGCGTCGGCGCCGTAGATGTCGAGCGCCAACTCCATGGCCGCCTTGTGCATCTCGGACCAGAACATCTTGTTCGTCGCTCCGAGCGCGATCGTGCCCATGTCCTTGGACTCGTTGAGCGTGGAGGTGAGGTTCCGCAAGCCGTTGATCCGCAGGATCTGGATCTTGGTGTAGTACTCCATCAGTCGCTGACGGATCGTGGGCTCGTCGATCGTGCCGTTCGCTGTGGCCGCCTCCGTCATGAGGCGGTACTCCTCGGCGAAGCGGCGCCAGCCCGTCGTCGCCGACAGGCCGCGCTCGAACGCGAGCGTCGAGTTCGCGACCTTCCAGCCGTTGTTCACGCCTCCGACGACGGCGTCCTTCGGACAGCGGGCGTTGTCGAAGAAGACCTCGCAGAACTCGGCGGTGCCGTCGGGCTGGACGATTCCGCGCACTTCGATGCCGTCCTGGCGCATCGGCACGAGCATGTAGGTGATCCCGGCGTGCTTCTTCACGTCCGGATCGGTCCGGGTGAGCAGGAAGCAGTAGTCCGCGTGGTGGCCACCGGTCGTCCACACCTTCTGGCCGTTGATGACCCACTCGTCGCCGTCGAGCACCGCCGACGTCTTGAGCGAAGCGAGGTCGGACCCCGAGTTCGGCTCGGAGAATCCCTGACACCACCGGGTCTCGCCCTTCAAGATGCCGGGGAGGAACTCCTTCTTCTGTTCCTCGCTCCCCCACTGGAGGATCGTCGGACCGACGAGCGTGTCGCCGAAGAAGTCGCCGCGCATCGGCGCCTTGGCCCGCGCGAACTCCTCCGACAGGGCGACGCCCTGCATCGTGGTGAGCCCCTTGCCGCCGTACTCGGCGGGCCAGGTCGCGCAGATCCAACCACCCTCGAAGAGCTTCTGCGGCCACGTCGAGTTGAACTCCGCGCGTTCTTCGTCGGTCATCTCGAAATCGTCGTCGAACCACCCGTCGGGCAGGTTCTCCTCGAGCCAGCCGCGGATCTCGGTCCGGAACTCCTCGGCTTCATTGGGGTAGGTCAGATCCATGGGAAACAGTGTGGCAGGTGGTCGATCCGCGCAAGCAATGTGGCGCAGTCCGTGACGAGGCGATCGTCACACCGCCATTCATCACTCGTTCACACTCCGCTCATGCATCGGAAAGAGAGGACCCGTAGCTTGCTCAGCACGGTCGATTCGCTCCTGCACAGCAATCCCCCTCTTCGTCGTTCACCCCCCTCGAGCTGACGAAATCCCCCCGCAGGAGCGAGTCGATCGTCCAAGTTTTCCGACAGGAACCCGGGGTTGACCAGGTGCGTTCATCTGCTGGAAACACGCGCCACATGCGCCCGTGACGAGCGTTCACGGAGCCGAAACCCGACGGCGACCAACGAGAAATCGTGACCTCCTAGCTTTCGCTTCCGTTCCTGGGCGGCAGCGTGGCACCCCGGTTCATCCCGTATCACTTTTCATTGGAGGACAACCGTGCGCACACGAGCGCTTCGAATCATTTCCGGCCTGGGAGGTGTGGTCGCATTGCTCGCGATCGCTCCATCCGTGGGCTTCGCCCAGGAGGCAACCGAGGTCCAGATGGTCCTCGACAACATCTGGGTCTTCATCGCAGGCTGCTTGGTCTTCTTCATGCAGGCCGGCTTCGCACTCGTCGAAGCCGGGCTCACGAGGGCCAAGAACGTCGTCAACATCTTCGCCAAGAACATGGCAGACGCGATCATCGGCATCCTCGCCTTCTTCTGCACCGGCTACGCCCTGGCGTTCGGCGGCGGCAACGACTTCTTCGGCGACACAGGTTTCTTCCTGAACGGCCTCGGCGACCTGAACGAGATGGGCGGCAGCGGGGTCATCAACCTCTCGCACGGCACGTTCTTCTTCTTCCAGGCCGTGTTCGCTGCCACTGCGGTGACGATCTGTTCCGGAGCCATGGCCGAGCGCACGAAGTTCGTGTCGTACCTGATCTTCGGTGCGATCATGTGCGCGGTCATCTACCCGGTGGTCGTCCACTTCACCTGGGGTGGCGGACTCATCGCCCAGATCAACATCGGCGACGCGGTCTACTCCGACTTCGCCGGCTCCGGGGTCGTCCACATGACCGGCGGCATTGCTGCAGCCGTTGGCGCGTTCCTCGTCGGAGCCCGCAAGGGCAAGTTTGCTGCCGATGGAACGCCCCGAGCGATCCCCGGCCACAACATTCCGTTCGCCATCCTCGGTGTGTTCATCCTGTGGCTCGGCTGGTTCGGGTTCAACCCGGGCTCGGAGCTCGCAGCGGACAACCTCGTGACGGGCATCGCTCTCAACACGATGCTCGCCGCCGCAGCCGGCGGACTCGCCACGACCGCGGTCGTGTGGCTCAAGGACGGCAAGCCCGACGTCGCGTTCATCGGCAACGGTGTGCTCGCCGGCCTCGTGGCCATCACCGGTCCGTGTGGAGCGGTCACCCCGGTCATGTCCATCGTGATCGGCGCCATCGGCGGTGTGATCGTGGTCTTCGCGGTCGCCTTCTTCGACAAGGTCAAGATCGACGACCCGGTCGGCGCCATCAGCGTCCACGGCGTCGTCGGCGCCTGGGGCGTCCTGTCGATCGGACTCTTCGCTCGCTACGACGATGCCTTCCTCGGTCGTGAGGACGCCGGCCTGTTCTACGGCGGCGGCTTCGAGCAGCTCGCCGTGCAGGCGATCATGATCCTCATCATCCTCGCTTGGGTCGGCGTCATGTCATTCCTCGTGTTCGGCGCCCTCAAGGCGACGATCGGCCTCCGGGTGAGCGAAGAAGAAGAAATCGAAGGACTCGACGTGCCCGAGCACGGCATGGCCGGCTACTCCAGCGACATCACCTACGCCTGAACGACTGACTGAAAGAAAGAGAGAACTCACATGAAACTCATCACTGCAGTCATCAAGCCGTTCAAGCTCGATGACGTCAAAGACGCTCTCAAGGACGCCGGGATCACCGGCATCACCGTGAGCGAAGTCCGCGGCTTCGGTCGCCAGGGCGGCCACACCGAGACCTA
>NZ_BAOL01000218.1 GCF_000350145.1 Ilumatobacter nonamiensis YM16-303
TCGTGAACAGTTCGCGCACGGAGCGCTGGAACAGTTCACGAGAACGGGTTCAGGCGGCGGCGCGGGTCTTGCGGAGGAGGGGATCGGCGAGGCCGAGGCCCTTGTCGGCGAGCCACATCACGCGCCCGGCGGCACCGGGAGTCTCGTTGTCGACGAGGTTGCCCATCACGGCGAGCGTGATGTTCGCGATCGACTCGGTGCTGACCGAGAACCGCAGACCGTTCTTGAGGATCCACGGGTGCCCGATCAGGAACGAGAACCGACGGCCCGTTCGAAGGAACGCGTCGAACCGTTCGCCGACCTCCGCGTCGTACCGCTCGATCACGGTGGCGGGATCGTCGATGAACAGGTCGGCGGCGAGCATCCCCGACTCGAGGCCGTAGTCGATGCCCTCACCGTTCATCGGATTGACGAGACCGGCTGCGTCCCCGATCGCGACCCAACCGGGACCGACCCGCTTTTGCGTCGACATCGGGAGCCGCCAGGCCCGCGGTCGCTCGAGGTTCGGTCCGATCTCCCAGTCGGGCTCGACCACACGTCGATACGAATCGAGCATCGTGTTGAGGTTCAACTTCTTGAACCCCTTCATCGTCGACAGGGCGCCGACGCCGATGTTGACCGTGCCATCGCCCGCGGGGAACATCCACCCGTACCCGGGCACGGCGGTTCCGTTCTCGTCCTCGAGTGACAGCATCGCCTCGAGGTGCTCGTCGCCGTGCCGCGGTGTCTCGGCGTAGCTGCGGATGGCGAGACCGAACGTCTCACCGTCGACGCGCGTGGCGCCGAGCATCCGAGCGACCTGCCCGGGCGGGCCCGCGGCGACGATCGTGAGGTCGGCGGCGATTCGCTCGGCCGCACCGGTCGGGACACGCTCGTCGCTGGTGGGACGGACCTCGACGCCGACGACGCGGTCGCCGTCCAGCACGGGAAGCGCTTCGGACTCGAAACGGATCTCCGCTCCGGCCGCGGCGGCCGCATCGATCAGCGCCTTGTCGAGGCGTCGTCGTGGCCACACCGCGCCGTGGTTCGGGAACCGGCCGGTCGTCGGCCAGTCGAGTTCGCGGGTCGTCTTCCCGGCGATCATCCGCAGACCGCGGATCCGATGTGCGTCGGCCATGTCGATCTCGAGTTCGCGGAGTGCACCGACCGCCCGGGGCGTGAGTCCGTCGCCGCATACCTTGTCCCGACCGTGCGGCCCCTTCTCGAACACGATCACCGACGCGCCCTGTCGAGCGGCGCGGATCGCTGCGGCAGCACCGGCCGGCCCGCCTCCGATGATCGCGATGTCGACCTTCTGCACCACCCCACGGTGCCCGGAAACTCAGCCAATTGCACGATCGACCGACAGAACCACGGAAGGGCATCGGTCACGAATCCTTACCGAATCTTGTGGTTTCGCTCGCTCGCCGCTCACCAACGGGACGTTTCGTGGCACCTGTCAACCACGAGAACCAGGAGTTCACACCATGAAGAACCAGACGACCCGCATCCGCACCGGGCTTTTGACCGCGGCCCTCGCCGGTGGGACGTTGCTCGGCGCCTCCCAACTCGGAGGAATCGCGAACGCCCAGACCGACGAGACACCAACCGAGGACACAACCGAGGACACAGCCGAGGACACGACCGACTCGACCGAGAGCCCTGCCGACGACACGACGACCGACTCGGCCGAGCGTGAGGGCCGTGGACAGGAACTCGCCGACCTGCTCGGGGTCGAGGCGGACGCACTGCGCGAGCAGCTCCGCGACGGAGCGACCCTCGCCGAGATCGCCGAGGCGAACGGCGTCGACGTCCAGTCCGTGATCGACCTGATCGTCGCCCAGATGAGCGAGCGGCTCGACCAAGCCGTCGAGAACGGCCGCGTGGACGAAGCCGAAGCCGCCGAGAAGCTGGCCGAGTTCGAGGAGCGCGCGACCACCACCGTCAACGAGGGCGGTCGCGTGCTGGAGGGTCGTCGCGGGGGCCGCGGCCCCGGTGGCGGTCACGGACCGGGGCAGTGTGACGACGCGGCTGCTGCCGACGACGCTGCGGGAGACGACGCGACCCCCGGTGAGGAGACCGAGGAACTCGTCCTCGTCGAGAGCTGACGTCGAGCCGAACCAGGGCCGCACGATCGGCTCGGGGCGAACGAGGGGTGCCCGACCGTGACGCGGTCGGGCACCTCGGCCGCGTCCGGATGGCGTCGTAGATTGAACTCACCCATGTCCACCGTCCTGATCGCCGAAGACGACAAGCAGATCCGCGAAGCACTCGATCGCATCCTCCGCTTCGAGGGGTACACGACGGTGCCCGTGAACGACGGCGCTGCCGCGCTCGAGGCGTTCGTGGAACACCGCCCGGACGCGGCGATCGTCGATGTCAACATGCCCTTCGTCGACGGCGTCACGCTGACACGCAAGCTGCGCGACCGAGGCGACCGCACGCCGATCCTGATCCTCACCGCGCGTCGAGCGACAGCCGATCGGGTCGAGGGCCTCGATGCAGGCGCCGACGACTACCTCCCCAAACCGTTCGAGGTCGAAGAGCTGCTCGCACGGATCCGAGCGTTGCTCCGCCGGACCGACAGCGGAGCGGGCGCACCCGTTCTCGTTCTGGGTGATCTGACGCTCGACACCGCGAAGCGGATGGTCACCCGTGGCGGGCGCACCGTCGATCTGACCAAGACGGAATTCGACATCCTGGAGTACCTGGTCCGCAACGCCGAGATCGTGCTGTCGCGGTCGACGATCTACGAGGAGATCTGGGGCTACGACTTCGAGGCCTCGTCGAAGTCACTCGATGTCCACATCGGCTATCTCCGCCGCAAGCTCGAGGACGACGGCGCCGGACGACTCGTCCACACGGTCCGCGGAGTCGGCTACGTGGCGCGGGTTCCGGACCCCGAGTGACGGTGGCCGCGTGAGGACCGTGTCATGAGCTTGCGATCGCGGTTGGCGATCCTGTTCGGCCTCGTCGCGTTGGTCGCAAGCGGTCTGGTCGGTGCGATCTCGTATCGCAGCACGGCGCTCGAACTGCGTGATTCGACGGATCGGTTCCTGCGCGCCCGTGCCGACGAAACGGTCGAGAACGCTCGCGACCTCGTCCTCGACCGAAGCGAACCGGGAGTGCGTGGTCGCCCGGGAGCCGAAGGTCGGGTGAGCGACGGATTACCCGTCGCCGACGACGATTCGATCATCCAGATCTCGGGACCGGAGGGGCGGGGTCTGTCGAGCAGCGTCGAGCTGCCGGTCACGGCGGCGGCCGAGGACCTGCGTGACAGCCGATCGGGCTCCGGTACACAGGTGGTCTACGAGGACGTCGCGATCGACGGTGAGTCGTATCGGATGGCTTCGCTCGCCGGTGCGCAGGGAGGGCTCGTCCAGGTCGCCCGTTCGACCGCCGAGAACGACGAGGTGCTGCGCGCGCTGGTCGGACGTTTCGCCGTCATCGCCATCGTGGTCGCGGCACTGGCCGCGTTGATCGGCTGGCTGCTCGCCACGACGGCCACAGCTCCGCTCCGCCGGCTCACGGGGGTGGTCACCGATGTCGCGACGACCCGCGACTTCACCACCGACGTCGGCGAAGCGGGACGGACCGACGAGATCGGACAACTCGCCGCGAGTTTCGCGACGATGCTCGACGCGCTGGAAGCGAGCCGTGCCCAGCAGCATCGGTTGATCCACGATGCCGGCCACGAGCTGCGGACTCCGCTCACGAGCCTGCGCGCCAACGTCGCCATGCTCGAACGCGCGGGCGATCTTCCTGCCGCCGAGCGGGCGGAGATCCTGGCGGCGATCCGGTCGGAGCTGGTGGAACTCGGCGACCTGTTCGACGAGATGATCGACCTGGCAACCGATCAGCGCGACGGAGCGTTGGAGCGCGTCCCCGTCGACCTGGCCGGCGTGGTCGATGGTGTGGCGGCCCGATGGGCACAGCGCAGCGATCGGCCGATCGAACTCGATGTCCGGTCGAGCACCGTGCAGGGAGATGCAGCGATGCTCGAACGGGCCGTGAGCAATCTGGTCAGCAACGCGGACAAGTTCAGCCCCGCCGGCGAGCCGGTGACGATCGTCAGCTCCGACGGCACGGTCAGTGTGCGCGACCGCGGTCCGGGAATCGCACCGGACGACCGCGCGCACGTCTTCGAACGGTTCCATCGCAGCGAGTCGACTCGGGCCATGCCGGGTTCCGGACTCGGGCTGTCGATCGTCGCCCAGATCGTCGAGCTGCACGGCGGCGAGGTGTGGGTCCGTGAGGCCGTCGGCGGCGGTGCCGACGTCGGTTTCCGATTGCCGACGGATGTTGCACCGCGCGACGTCGGATGATGCATGCTGTGCGCGTGGAATCGGCCACGACGAAGCGGTTGAGACTGCGCGAGCAGGATCGTCGCGACTGGAAGCGACATCCCGTGGATGTGGCGCGCCTCATGGTGCGGCTGCTGATGCTCGCTGCGGTGCTCGCGCTCACCGCAGCTTTTCCGACGGCGCTCACGAACGTCTCGTCGGATCTGGTCGAACTCTTCTCGCGGATGCCGACGCCGCTGCGCTACGCGCTCGTCGGTTTCGCACAGCTGTCGCTGCTCGTCATCCCGGTGATCGTCGTCGGCTGGTTGCTCATTCGGCGGACGCGGCGGGCGACCGCTCTCGTGGTGGGCGCCTCCGTGGTCAGCGGTGTCGTCATGGTCCTGCTGACGAACTGGCTGACCAGGGTCGCTCCTCCCGTCGAGATCACGGATCTGGCGTCGAGTTCGTTCGTCGCGACCGATCTCCCGTCGGTGGGATATCTCGCCGCGCTCGTTGCCGGCGCGTCGGTGGCCTCTCCGCTGATGTCGTCGTACTGGCGGCGCGTCTCGTGGCTCGCTGTCGGCGTGGCCGTGGCTGTTCGAGTCCTCAGCGCAACTCAGGCTCCGGTGAGCATCGCGGTCACCGTGACACTCGGTGCCGCGATCGGGTCGGCCGCGCTCGTGGCGTTCGGATCACCGCAACGGCGGCCGGGTGCGGCTTCGCTGAGTGCCGCCCTCCATGCCGGTGGGTTCGAGATCGATGCCCTCGGCGACGAAGCGACCGAGCGCGGTCTGCGGACCTATCACGGCCGCGACGACGGCCGGCTCGTCGACGTGACCTACCTCGATCGAGATGATCGGGATGCCGAACTGTTCGCACGGGTGATCCGGTCGATCAAGGTGCGCGACGTCGAGGAGCAGAAGCTCTCCGTCAAGCCCCGGGTACGCGCCGCCCAGATCGCACTCGCCACATCGATGGCCGGACGAACGGGAGCACGCGTGCCGGAGATCCTGGCCGTGGCTCCGGCCGACTCCGAGAGCGCCGTGTACGTCTCGGCGCATCCCGACGGTGAACCCCTCACCGATGCGGATCCCGACGCGGTCACCGATGCCGCCCTCGACGACGCCTGGCGTCAGATCGGTCGACTCCACGCCGGCCGCATCGCGCACCGGTCGTTGTCCGGCTCCAACCTCGTCCTCGACGGCGACGAGGTGACGCTGCTCGGGATGGATACCGCGTTGCTCGCGTCGAGCGATGAATCGCGGGCGATCGACCGCGCCGATCTGCTGGTCTCGATGGCGCTCGTGGTCGGCGTCGACCGGTCGCTCGACTCCGCGGTGCGCATCGTCGATGCCCGACTGCTCGAGACGACGCTGCCGTTCGTTCAGGTCCGGGCACTCCCGGCGCGAGCGCAGCGGGAGGTTCGTCACCACAAGGAGCTGATCGATCAGCTGCGGACCGGGTTGCAGGATCGGCTCGGTGTCGACGAGGTCGAGCTGGCGGAGCTCGAACGGGTCAGCATCGCAAAGGTTGTCACGTGGGTCGGATTCGGCGTTCTCGCCTTCTTCCTGTTGACGCTCGTCTCGAACTGGTCGGAGATTCGGGAGGCGATGTCGGGGATCAACTGGGTCTGGGCGATCCCGGTCCTCCTCGCGACGCTGATGGGCACGGTGGCCGGTGCGATGTCGCTGAGCGGTTCGGTCGTGAGACCGATCGCACTCGGCGAGGCGATCATCGTGATGTTCGGCCAGTCGTTCCTCAACCGGTTCACCCCGATGAACGCCGGCGGCATGGCGATGCGCATCCGCTACCTGCAGAAGGGCGGCACCGACGGCACCGTCGCCGCGGCGGCGATCGGGTTGACGTCGGCCGTGAGTGGCGTCGTCCAGGTCGGCTTCATCGCCTTCTTCCTGTTGTGGAGCAGCACCGACGTGTCCTCCGACACGAGTTCCGATGGTGGCGGTGGCAGTCCTGATCTGACGGTCGTTCTGGTGTTCGTCGGTGCGGCGATCGTGGCGGCCATCGCCATTGCGCTGACTCCGAAGCTCCGTCGATGGGTCGTCTCCTTCGTGAAGTCGACGGTCCAGAAGATCCGCACGGACTTCGGCGAGTTGGCCCGGCGACCGACCAAGATGGCGTTGCTCTTCGGTGGAGCGACCCTCGGAAAGCTGATGACGATCGTGGCGTTCGTCGCCTCGTGCCGAGCATTCGACATCGACCTCTCGTTCGCCACTCTCGGCGCGCTCTACATGGTCGCCACCACCATCGCGTCCACGGTGCCGACCCCCGGCGGCGTCGGAGCGGTCGAGGCCGCATTGGTGCTCGTGTTGACGAATGCAGGCGTCGACGACGCCACGGCGTGGGCGGCGGTCCTGTTGTTCCGCCTGATCAACTACTGGTTCCCGACGATCCCCGGATACGTCGCGTTGAAGATGAGCGAGCGCCGCGAACTCGTCTGACGTGCCATCGGGTGTCAGACACCCGATGGCAC
>NZ_BAOL01000217.1 GCF_000350145.1 Ilumatobacter nonamiensis YM16-303
CTCCGTGCGCGAACTGTTCACGAGAACGGGTCGGGGGCGAGGCGATGGCGGGCGAGGACGATGAGTCCGGCGAGCACCGCGAGCCCGGCCGCCGTCAGGAGCGGATTGCCGGGAAGGCTGCCCTGATCGAGGACGACCACGATGATCCACATCGCGACGGTTGCCACCATCACGACCGCAGCCCGGACGAGCCACAGCCGCGCGACGTCGCGACCGACGACGGCCCCGATCGGTGTCACGGCCATCATCGCGATGGTGGAGTGGAACACGAACAGGAACATCGCCGCGAGGAGCGACCACGCGGTGCTCACATCGTCGACGGTCGCGATCCACTGCCAGACGATCAGCACTTCGGTGATGAGTGCCGTGTGTTCGTCGGCGCGCACGGTCGCGAGGCAGGCGGTTGAGATGATCAGCACGAGAAACCCGGCGGTCTGATGACCCGCCGCGAGTGCGGACGTCGTCGACGCGCCCGCCGCCGAGGCGATCGCGACCGCGATCAACGCCCAGCGTTGCCAAGACGTGAGCGCGATCTGGTCGAGCCAGCGCTGCAGCCGTCCGTCGTTCATCGAACGACCGCCCGCGGACCGGCGGCGCGACGTGAGATGTCGCGAATGACCTGATCGAGGCTTCCAGGTCCGCGCCACCGCACGACCGGAATCCCGGCTGCCTGCACCATGCGCAGTTCCTGGCGCCGCTCGAGGAGCCTGATGCGCCAGGCGAGTGCGGTGTACGCATCCTCGTCGGCGGTGATGTGATCGGGGAGGGTGTCGATGACGATGACCGGCACGCCGTGGCGGCCGAGTGAGACGGCGGAGTCGAGCGCGTCGGGAGCGATGAGCGGCGACAACATCACCGTCAGCTGCTGGCCCACGACGCCGCGCGGGTCGTGGGCGGGGACGCCGGTCCTCCACTCGCTCGACGGTCGAACACCCGCCAGCGTGTCGAGAATCCGTCGGACCTGGGCCCGACCGGTGGCTGGCGGCACGATGTGCGGCCGTTCGGAGCCGAAGGTGCGCAACGACACGCGCTCGCCCCGCGGTGCGTAGTGTTCGGCGATCGCTCCGGCGGCGCGCACGCTCGCATCGAGGCTGGAGGACAACCCCTCGAACCCTTCGCTCACACCGAAGTCGTCCGACGCGTCGATGACGAGCGCGACGTGAGTGTCGAGATCGGCGAACGTCGCGTTGACCTGGAGCTCGCCGGCGCGTTGCGAACGGACCCAGTTGATCCGACGCATCCGATCGCCCATGCGGAACGAACGGATGCCGGCGAACTCATTGCCCTCGCCGGGACGTGCCGAGCGATGCAGGCCGATGAGCCCATCGCTCGGTCGAGCCCACGCGTCGGTGTCGAAGACGGTCGGAACCGGGTGCGTCGTCAGCGGGTGGCGAGCCGTTGTCGTGGACCATCGAAACGCTCCGAACGGTGTGGTGGCCGTCACCCACACGGGTTCGAGGCGCCGGACACCCCACCGCGTCGACCGGACCTCCACCTCGACCGTCGCCCGGCCGTTGGTGGCTTGCGACACCGCCACACCGGATGCGGGACGCCGGTCGAACCACGGGGCGTCGCCCATCGAGGCGACCACGAGGTCGAGGTGCTCGTTGCCCGAGAGGGTGCCTCGCCACCGGGTGGCGTCACCCTCGCGGATCGTCGGGTGCGTCAATCCTTCCTCGATCGACAGGTCGCCGGTCGGTTTCGTGAGCAACGACCACACGGTGACGACCGCCATCGGTGCAGCCAGGACCAGGAGGTCCGGTCGGCGCCAGACGACCGCGATCGCGATCAGGACGACCGCCGCGACCGCGGCGCGCATGAAGGCGACCGTCGGACGCCAGGTCACGGTTGGACCGGCGTCGCCTCGAGTCCGGTCGGTGTCGGCACCTTTCCGACGACCGCGGCGACGACGGTGCTGCCGGTGACCTTGCTCATCCACATCTCCGGTTTGACCGTGATGCGGTGCGCGAGCACCGGCTCGGCAACCGCCTTGACGTCCTCGGGGGTCACGTAGTCGCGACCGGCGATGATCGCGAACGCCCGGGATGCCAGGAGCAGACCGAGCGCACCTCGTGGAGACGCGCCCATCAGTACGTGCGGGTGTTCGCGGGTCGCGGCCGTCAACGCGACGCAGTAGCGACCCACGTCCTCGTCGACCGCCACTCGTTCCACGGCGGCCTGCATCGCGATCAGCGTCGCGGGATCGGTGATCTGGCGCAGGTCCTGTTCCTCGTGCTGGCGCGCCATCCGCCGCTGGAGCACACCCCATTCGTCGTCGGCCGATGGGTAGCCGAAGCTGGTGCGCATCATGAAGCGGTCGAGCTGGGCCTCGGGGAGCGGGTAGGTCCCCTCGTACTCGACCGGGTTCGCCGTCGCGAGCACGTGGAACGGCGCGTCGAGCTTGAAGGTCTCTCCCTCGATCGTGACCTGGCGTTCCTGCATCGCCTCGAGCAGAGCGGATTGGGTGCGTGGAGGCGTGCGGTTGATCTCGTCGGCGAGCAGGAGGCCGGTGAAGAGCGGACCGCGCCGGAACGTGAACTCGCTGGAACGCTGGTCGTAGACGAACGAGCCGGTGAGGTCGGCCGGGAGGAGATCGGGCGTGAACTGGGCCCGGGAGAACGCGAGCCCGAGCGTCTGGGCGAACGACCGAGCCGCCAGCGTCTTTCCCAGACCCGGAAAGTCCTCGAGCAGCACGTGACCGCCGGCGAGGATCGCGGCGAGGACCAGGGTGAGTGGTTCGCGTTTTCCGACGACCGCGACCTCGACCTCGTCGAGCACGGCCGCGGAGAGCCTCGAGACGTCGTTCAGTTCCATGTGCTTCATGTGGGCGAGATCATCTCCTGGTCGATGGTCAGAGTTGTTCGATCAGCGTCACGATGCGGTCGAGTGAGCGCGGTCGGGCGAGCTGTTTCACGGTGCGTTCGTCCTCGACGAACCGTGTGAGTTCGGGCCCGAGAACCTGGCTCGCGGCCGCCGGGTCGCTGAGGCGGTCGATCTCGTGGACGGCGAGCAGCTGGTCGTCGATGAGTTCGACGAGGGACGCGCGGAGGAGTTCGAACGAGTCATCGCTCGAGCGGCCGTAGGCCAGTCCGCTGCGGAGTCTCGCCACCCGCCGGTCGGCGCTCACCGTCGGTGGCGGAGCCACGGCGGTCGGAAACCCGTCAGAACCGACGGCCACGATCGACAGGTCGAGGACGAACCAGATGCCGACGCCGATCACCGCCACGAGGGCGGTGACGAGGAGGATGCTCGGACCCATTCCGAGCAGGAACATCACGACGACGACGGCGATCGCGGCACCCGCGATCGCCATGGCGGGCTGGGCCCACGGCCTCACGTCGAAGCCCCGGTCGCATCGACGGGTCCCACCACGGAACGATCCTGTCGACCGAGACCCGCATGGACGGCGTCGAGGGCGTGGATGGCACGGTCACGGGTGGATTCGTCCATGTCGTGGGTCGAGAACCGAGCCTCGCGGTAGAGAGCGGCGAGATCGGTGAGCGCGCTCTGATCGATCGAGAATCGTGCGAGCACGCGTGCGGTCAGTTCTGCCGACGTGTCGGCCGGGTTCCGTGCCACCCCGGCGTCGTACACGGCGGCTTCGAGCCGGAGCCAACACTCGACGATCGCGTTGCGCGGAGCCCCGCGACGGAGTGCTGCTCGCTGTTCGGCCGCGTCGTCGGCGATCGCGGCGGCCACTTCGTCGAGCACGTCGAAGTCGGGTGGGGGCGATCGGCGCCGCCAACGAAGTTTCGGGCGATTCCTCCACGCGTGAACAGCGAGGAGCGCGAGCAGAGCGACGAGCCCGCCGATGAGGACCAACCGGAGGATGAGTGTGATGAACCCGGGGATCTCTATCGGCTCGTCCTCGCTCCACTCGTCGGCCACGACGATGGGTTCGGGACCGTTGGTGACCGTCCGCGCGGCAGGCGGATCGCTGGAGAAACTCGGTGCGCTGTCGAAGTACTCGACGTCACCGCGTGTCGCCACCGCAGCGAACAGGACGGCGATCAGCGTGCCGGCGAGCACGATCGTCCCCAGCCGCCGGTCCACCGTCGCAGAGTACAGGGTGCCCCTCGAAGCTCACAGTGTCGGCTTCAGGGACACGCACACTCCGAGCGCGACCGAGCAGGTACTCGCCGCCCATGGCCACCGCGTACCCGATTCCGAGGGTCGCAGCACCCAGCGCGGCGTCGAGCCAGAAGTGGTTCGCCGTGATCACGATGGCGACGAACGTGACGATGGGGTACGCGACGAGGAGCGCCCGTCCGACACGGTTCGTGATGCGGGGGACGAGCAGGAGGGCGCACCACAGCGCCCAAGCCATGTGGAGGCTCGGGACCGCCGCGTACTGGTTCGAAACCGACTCCATCGCACCGGAGTCGAACGACCACAGACCGCCGAACTCGGCGACCGTGTCGACCATCGCCGGCCCGGCGCATGCACCGTAGGGTCCGCAATCCGCCAACAGTCGAGGCGGCATCACCGGGAACATGCTGAATCCGACGATGGCGAGCCCCGTCGTCACGGCGAGCGTGTTGCGCCACCGTCGGTACGCACTCGGCGCGCGGAGGAAGGCCCACACGAGGGCGCCGATCGTGACGACGAAGTGCAGCGAGCCGTAGAAGACGTTGAGTGCCCAGATGAACCACTCCGCGTCGATCACGAGGCGTTGGAGGCTCTGCTCGAAGAACAAGCCGATCGATCGCTCGATGTCGATGATCACGTGAGCATTCGCCAGTGCACGCGCCGGATCGACCGCTGCTGACCCGAAGGAGTTCCGGACCGCCGAATACACGGCGTAGAACGCAACGATCAACGTCACCTCGCGCCCGATCCGCACGACGAGCGGTCGATCCGGTCGAGGCGGCGGGTGCGATGTCGTCGACACGCGGTCAACGTACGGGCCCAACCTGGGAAACGACTCAGAGTGTCCTGGGGTTCACCGCAGGGAGCCGCGGGCGAGGGGCTAGCGTGCAATGAGCAGTCCGAGTCGATGGAACGGCCATCGGGACGACAGCGCGATCGGAGAAACGATGAGCACGGCACTGATGGTCTGGATCGACCAGGACCTCTGCACGGGTGACGGCATCTGTTCGGAGATCTGCCCCGACGTCTTCCAGGAGCGCGACGACGGTCTGTGGGTCGTGAAGGAGGAAGCGTCGCACTTCGGGACGAGCATCGTCTTCGATGGAGGGTCCGGCGACGGTCACGGGCCGGACATGGGCAACGGAGTCGCACGCATTCCCGACGGGTTGATCGATGACGCCGTCGAGGCCGCAGAAGAATGCCCGGGCGAGTGCATCATGATCGAGCCGTACGCCCAGGAAACCATCGACGCTCGAGGCGTGTGAGCCTGGTCGGGTCGAACATCGCCCGCAGGATCCCGATCTCGGACATCGTCGCATCGAACTGATTCCGTGTTGCACCGGGCCTGGGCTGGTGGCAGCCCTGTTGAAACGGAGCACCACATTCGAGTAGCAAACAGGCGGGCGGCGGTCCGCTGCTCCGGCACGACGATGGGGGAACTCCGATGACGGTGATCGAAGCGCAGGGTCTCACGAAGAAGTGGGGTGACTTCGCCGCGGTCGACGACTTGGATCTCGCCGTCGGCGAAGGTGAGTGTTACGCGTTCCTCGGACGCAACGGCGCGGGGAAGTCCACGACCGCACGGATGTTCCTCGACTTCCTCCGGCCCACCTCGGGGTCCGTGAAGGTCCTCGGTGGGTCGGGTGCGGACCCGGAGGTGCGCTCCCGGATCGGATATCTGCCCGGCGACCTCAACCTGCCTCCGACGATGACCGGGATCGAGGCGGTCCACTACTTCGGTTCGATCGGACACGAGCCCGACACGGCCAAGGTGCAGGCGCTGATGGATCGCCTCGGTCTGACCGCTGATCGACCGTTCCACCAGCTGTCGACCGGGAGTCGCCGCAAGGTCGGCCTGGTGCTCGCATTCATGAACGATCCCGACCTGCTGATCCTCGACGAGCCCACCAGCGGACTCGACCCCGTGTTGCAGGACACCTTCCGCGACATGGTCATCGAACACAAGCAGCGGGGCGCCACCGTGTGGTTGACGTCGCACGTGATGTCCGACGTCGACCGGGTCGCCGACCGGGTCGGCCTGATCGACCAGGGGAAGCTCGCTCAGCAGCTGTCGATGGACGAACTCCGCACGAAGAGCACCGGCAACATCACGCTCACCTTCCCCGATGCGCCGGACGTTTCATCCTTCGACGGGGTCGAGGGCGTGTCGAACGTGCAGGTCGCCGACAGGCAGCTGTCGATCCATGTCGACGGCCCCGTCACCGCGGTGCTCGCCCGCGCCGCCGAGTTGGGTGCGGTCGACATCCAGACCGAGAAGAACGACCTCGAGGACATCTTCCTCGACACGTACTCCCACGAGGCCGGCCGATGAGCGGAGCATTCGAGATCTACCGTCGATGGCTGCGCGACCGTCGCCGTTCCACGATCGTGTGGAGCGTCTCGATCGCCGCCGTGAGCGTGGTCACGGCAGCGTTCTTCTCGAGCCTCGGGCAGAGCCTCGGTGAGAACGCGGAGTCGGGAAGCACGACGTCGTCGATGCTCGGGCTGAGCGACGGCATCGACCCGCAGACGCCGACCGGGTTCCTGTGGGCGGCCAACTACTCGAACCAGCTTCCGTGGTTGATGATGGCACTGGCGATCGCGCTCGGTACCGCGGCGATCGCCGGTGACGAGGCCGACGGCACGCTCGAGTACGTGTTGTCCAAGCCGGTCACGCGCAGCGCCATCGCGATGGCGCGCGCCGCCGGGATGGTCACGATCCTGTTCATCTCCGCGATCGTCAACCTCGTTGCCGTCGCCATCACGGCTCCGTTGTTCGACCTGTACGACTCCGTCACGATCACCGGTGCGGACGGGAGCACGTCGACCGCCTCGGGACTCACCTTCGGCCAGCTCGTCGTCGGTGGACTCGCAGCGTTCGCCGTGGCGCTCGGTTCGGGAGCGATCGCGTACCTCCTCGGTGCGGCATCGGGCCGCAAGGGATGGGCGATGGGCGGGGCCTCGGGATTCGCGGTCGCCGGGTACGTGCTCTACACACTCTCCAACGTGACGGGCGACCTCGAGTTCCTCACCTGGATCTCACCGTGGCGCTGGTTCATCGACGACGCGATGATGGTCAACGGGCTGACCTGGGACATCCTCTGGCCGTTCGCCCTCACCGTCGTTGCCGTCGTTGCCGGCTGGCAGCTCTTCCTCCGCCGCGACCTCCAGAACTAGGACGGCCCCGACCGTTCTCGTGATTCGGTCCAGCGGCTCCGTGCGCGAACCGCTCAGGAGGGCGGGAGGGTCGGGAGCACGACCGTGAAGGTGGAACCGGTGCCGAGTTCGGACTCGGCGGTGATCGTTCCGCCGTGGGCTTCCACGATCGCGGCCACGATGGAGAGACCGAGGCCCGAGCCGCGCGCGCTGGTCGCGCGGGGGCCCTCGGCGCGGAAGAAGCGGTCGAACACACTGGCGGCAACCTCGGTGCTCATGCCCGGTCCATCGTCGGCGACGGTGATGGTGACGACGCCGTTCTGTGCGGTGACCGCGACGTCGACGTTGGAACCCGGAGCGTGGACCGCAGTGTTGGCGACGAGGTTGACGAACACCTGCTGCAGGGCGTCGCGATCGCCGCTGACGCGCTCCTCGTCCGCGCTGGACACATAGCTCAAGGCGTGAGCCGGGTCGATCGCCTGGGCATCGGTCACGACGTCGGCGACGAGGGATCCGATCTCGACCGGATGGAACTCGAGGCCGCGGCCCTGATCCAGTCGGGCGAGGGCGAGGAGGTCGTTGACCAATCGACCCATCCGGTTCGCTTCGCTGTTGATCCGAGTCATCTGCTTGTGAACGGACTCGGAGTCGGTCGCGGCACCCGAGAGATAGACCTCCGAGTATCCGGCGATCGTGGTCAGGGGTGTGCGGAGTTCGTGCGATGCATCGGCCGCGAACTGCTTGACGCGGTCCTCGGCCCGTTGGCGTTCCTCGAACGACGCCTGAAGACGATCGAGCATGGTGTTCAGTGAACTGGTGAGCCGTGCGATGTCGGGATCCGGTGTCGTCTGTACCGCGCGCCGGTCCATGTCGCCGTCGGCGATCGCCTCGGCCGTGTCGACCAACTCGTCGTAGGGGCGCAGGCTGGCGCGGAGCAGCAGCCAGAAGATCGCCCCGAGTACCACCATCATGGACACGAGGGTGATGAACAACGTGCGACCGAGCACCCGCAGGGTCTCGTTGACCTCGTCGAGTGGCGCTGAGACCGCGAGATGACTGCCATTGTCGAGCCGGTCGACCGCCACCCGATACTTCGGTCCGTCGTCGGTTCCGTCGACCGTGAAGGTCGTGCCGCTCCGGTCGATGATCCGGCTCGGTGGGAGGTCGGGCGGGGGCTCCGGATCGGTGATCGGTCCGGCGGGCAGGTCGATCACGATCTGGCCGAACTCGTCCACGACGGTGATCGCCAGGGGACTGTTCCTGACGTCGATCTCGTCCAGCGCATCAGGGGTGAACGAGTTGAGGACCTGCGCGTTGAGCTCGAGTTGGTTCGCGAGGTTGTCGTCGATGTTGTCGAGCAACTGGTTGCGAGTGCTGGTGATCGCGAAGGCGGACCCGATCACGAAGACCGCGACGAGCGCTCCGAAGACGAGCGCCAGAGCGCGGCGACGGGTCACCTCAGTCTCCCGTGCGGATCGTGTAGCCGACTCCGCGCACGGTCTGGATCAGTTTCGGATCGACACGGTCGATCTTCTTGCGGAGGTAGCTGATGTACGTCTCGACCGAGCTGGCGTCGCCTCCGAAGTCGTACTGCCAGACGTGGTCGAGGATCTGCGACTTCGACAGCACACGTTCGGCGTTCATGAGGAGATACCTCAGCAGCTTCCACTCGGTCGGTGACAGTTCGACGAGCTCACCGTCCCGGGTGGCACGGTGGGTGTCGTCGTCCATGACGAGGTCCGCGTATCGGTGAACCGTGGCGTCGTCAGCCGGAGCCGTCCCACTGCGGCGCAGGACCGCCTGGATACGCGCCACGACTTCTTCGAGGCTGAACGGCTTGGTCATGTAGTCGTCGCCGCCCTTGGTGAACCCGGACAGCATGTCCTCCTTGGTGTCCTTGGCCGTCAGGAAGATGACGGGTGTCAGGTCGCCGTCGGAGCGGAGGCGTCGACACACCTCGAATCCGTCGATGTCGGCCATGTTGACGTCGAGCATGATCAGGTCCGGACCGAAGCTCTGAACTGCTGAGAGGGCCTCGAGTCCGGCGCCGGCGGTCGCGACCTCGAAGCCCTGGAATCGGAGCGATGTGGACAGCAGGTCGGTGATGTACTCCTCGTCGTCGACGACGAGAATCTTGCGACTCGGAACGGATTCGCGTGCGGCCATGACCGCGATCCAATCACATCGGTCTCAGAGTTTCCTGAGAATCAGCTGAGCGTCGTCCCCGAGGTCGGTCAGAGCGTTCCCAGACGACTTCGGGCTCGTTCTCAGGAATTCTTGAGGTCGATGGCGCTGAATGGGTGTCGCATCCGGGAACCCTCCCGCGATCTCCACCCCCACGCTTCCAAGGAGCCTCGATGTCCACCTTCTTCTACAAGCTGGGACGGTTCGCCGTCCGGCATCGCAAGGCGATGCTGCTCGGATGGCTCGGCGTCTTCGTCGCCATCGCAGTCGGCTCTCAGGTCGCCAACACCGAGACCAGCGATTCATTCACGATCCCTGGCACCGAGTCGCAGGAGGCGTTCGACCTCCTCGATGAGCGTTTCCCCGCTCAATCGGGCACGTCGGGACAGATCGTGTTCGCCACCGAGGACGGTTCGCCCTTGACCGACTCCGCGGACGCGGTCAACGCATCGTTGGCCGAGGTCGGGGAACTCGACGGCGTCATCCTGGTGACGAACCCGTTCGAGACCGGCACGATCAGCCAGGACGGGTCGATCGGCTACGCCGACGTCCGCTACAGCCTCGAGACCACCGACGTGGGACTCGACGGCGTCGAGCTGCTCGAGGAGACCGGCGCGATCGCCGAGTCCGCCGGGGTCCAGGTGGAGTTCGGCGGCGAGGTCATCCAAGGCAACCATGAGCAGCATCCTCCGACGTCGGAGTTGATCGGCATGGCCGTCGCCGTCGTCGTGCTGCTGTTCGCGTTCGGTTCCGTGCTCGCCATGGGGCTGCCCCTGTTCACCGCGATCGTGGGTCTCGGGATCGGTCTGACGAGCATCACACTCGCCTCGGCGTTCATCGACCTGTCGTCGACGGCACCCACCCTGGCGACGATGATCGGCCTCGCCGTCGGTATCGACTACGCCCTCTTCATCGTCACCCGTCACCGCCAGAATCTGTCGGAGGGTCTCAGCGTCGAAGAGTCCGCCGCTCGTGCGAACGCCACCGCCGGCTCCGCCGTCGTGTTCGCAGGCGGCACGGTGGTGATCGCCATCTCCGGGCTCGCCGTGGTCGGCATTCCGTTCCTCACGGCGATGGGTTTCGCGACCGCGTTCACCGTGTTGGTCGCCGTCCTGGTTGCCGTTTCGCTGCTTCCCGCGATGCTCGGCTTCTGCGGAACGAACATCGACCGCTGGAAGGCGCCGTTCACGAAGACCCGCACCAGAGCGGTCGACAAGGAGACCCTGGGACACAAGTGGGCCGAAGCGGTCACCAAGCGTCCCGCGGTGTCGCTCGTCGGGGCCCTGTTGGTCATGGGTGCACTCGCACTGCCGATGCTCGACATGCGGCTCGGGATGACCGACGCGGGCACGGCACCCGAATCGACGACCGAGCGCCAGGCGTACGACCTGCTCGGCGAAGGATTCGGCGACGGGTTCAACGGTCCACTCACCGTCGTGGTCGACGCGGCAGGCTCGGACGACCCCGAGCAGGTCGTCATGGCATACAGCGACGCGATCGGTGCCGATCCGGACATCGTCCAGGTCAGCCCGGCGAACTTCAACGAGGCGGGCGACACGGCCGTGTTCTCGGCCATCCCGACCACCGGTCCGGCCGAAGCCGCGACCGACGACCTGGTCCATCACCTTCGTGACGACGTCTTTCCTTCCATCGAGGCCGACACCGGCACGCAGATCTCGCTCACCGGATCGACGGCCTCCAACATCGATGTGAGTGAGAAGTTGGCCGATGCGCTGCCCGTGTTCATGATCGTCGTGCTCGGACTCACGTTCCTCCTCCTGATGGTCGCCTTCCGGTCGATCCTCGTCCCGCTGAAGGCGTCGCTGGCGATCCTGCTCAGCATCGTGTCGAGCTTCGGCGTGGTCGTGGCGGTCTTCCAGTGGGGCTGGATGAAGGACTTGATCGGGCTCGACACCACGGTGCCGATCATCAGCTTCATGCCGATCATGCTCTTCGCCATCCTGTTCGGGCTGTCGATGGACTACG
>NZ_BAOL01000216.1 GCF_000350145.1 Ilumatobacter nonamiensis YM16-303
AGTCGCGGGTGATCAACGCCCGCTGCATCATGATCACGGACAGGATCGACCCGCCGACGACCATCAGGGCGTAGCGCGGTGCCTGCCGCAGCATGCGTCGATCGCCCTGCCAGATGCCGACGACGATCGTCAACGCGCCGATCACCGATGCCGCGAGCATCAGCATCAGCCCGGCGCGACCGAGCGCGGAGTTCAGCGACGCGGCGATCACCGGCGTCCGCCCCGGGGCAGTGAGATCAAGCGCTCACCGAGTCGCATTCGTACTCCGCCTGCGCATCGGCAGCGGCGAGGTTGTCGTCGTTCTCCGCCTCGTACTCGTCGGAGTGCTTCACCTCGACCCGATCGCCGTACAGCACGTCGTCGCGGATCTCGCCGTGCACGACGACGGGAATGCACTCCTGGAAGATTCCGCCCGGGTCACCGTCGTAGCGGACCGGGATCGTCGCGTCGTTGAACGTCATCGTGAACGCGGTGATCCCCGTGGTGCTCTGATCGATCGTTCCCGGATCGACGGTGCCCTGGAGTCGAATCCGCTGGTCCTGCTCGCAGCCGTCGCGCACTCCGACCTCGTCGACGTTGCAGAAGTAGTCGACCGCCGAGTTCAGGAACTGGGTGACGATCACGCCGCCGGCAACGAGCACGACCACGAGCAGCAGCATCGGGGCGAGCTTGCGCTTGCGTTTCGGCGCGGCGGCGGTGTCGGGTTCGCTGCGCGGGGACAGATCCATGTCGGACATGATGCGTTCGTCAGGTCCAGTACTTGTCGTCGTCGGGGATCTGTTTTCCGAGTTTCCTGCCCGACGAGATCGCCCGCCAGACGAAGCCGCCGATCACCGCGAAGGTGACGACGTAGCTGCCGAGGATGAACCCGGCGTCTTCCATGATCGCGATCATCGTCCCGCTCCTTCGGCGCGTCGTTCGGCCAGCGCGACGTCGAGGCCGCGATCTTCGAGCATGTCCTCCATCGCCATGGCCCGGGTGCGGTGCATCACGAGCCAGACGTAGAGCAGGCTGAATGCCACGACGCCGACGAACAGGGTGAACAGCATCGTGCCGTCCATCTTGATGTCGCCCTCGGTGTTCGCGATCGAAGCGGTCTGGTGGAGGCTGCGCCAGATCACGACCGACCAGTGCACGAGCGGAATCAACAGCACCGACAGCAGCCCGACCACGGCCGACCGCTTCGCGCGCTGCTGGTGCGACCCGCCGAGTCGGCGCACCGCGAGGTAGCCGATGTAGGCGACGAACAGCAGTGCCGTGGTGGTGAGGCGGGCGTCCCACTGCCAGAACACGCCCCACGTGAGACGGCCCCAGAGCGATCCGACGATCAGCGTCAGGCCGACGAAGGCGACGCCGAATTCGGCCGACGCGCCGGCGAGGCGGTCCCAACCGAGCGAGTGCTTCTTCGTGAACAGGTAGATCCCCGAGGCCACCGCGGTGACCACGAACGAGAGGTAGGCGACCCAGATCGTCGGAACGTGGATGTAGAGCAGTCGGACCGACTCGCCCTGGTTCACGTCGGCCGGGGAGATCACGAGTGCGAACAGCACCAGCCAGGCCATCGCAACGGCGGCGGCGATCCCGATCACCCGGGTGGCGTTGGTGCCGGTCGACCGCGACGGCGTGACCGTCCCTCCATCGGACGGTGTGTCGGTCGGCTTCGGATCGAGGGTCGTCATCTTCCTGCTTTCGCCAGTTCGTGATGGAGCGGGCTGGGCATCTCCGTCAGGCTCTATTCGTCGATCAGCGGGCCGAACGCGAGCGCCCCGCCGACACCGAACACGACGGCGAAGACCGTCAGCAGACTGACCCACTGCCAGCCTTCCGACAACTCCGCCACGCCGGTGCCGAGGGCGGATTCGACCGCTCTCGTCGCCCCGATGAGGACGGGCGCGACCGCTGGCAACGTGAGCAGCGGGAGCAGTGTCTCGCGGCCCTTGGAACCGGCGGCCAAGCCTCCGTACAGGGTACCGACCGCGGCCAGACCGCACGTCGCGGAGACCATGGTCGTGACGAGGAGCACAACCCCGTCGAGGCGGATCGTTTCTCCGTACAGCACCATCGCCGCGCAGAGCAGGAGCACCTCGAGCACCAGCAATTGCACGACGAGGCCGATCGCCTTGCCGAGGAAGATGCCGCGGGCATCGACACCGGCCACTCGCATCGCGTCGAGCGCCCCGTCGTCGGCCTCGACCGAGAATGCCCGCTGCACCAGCAGGAGCAGGCTGAACATGGTCGCCAGCCAGACGAGTCCGGGTGCGACGAGTTCGAGCACGTCGGTGTTCGCGTCGAGCGCGATGCCGAAGATCACCATCGTCACGAAGGCGAACGGCAGCACCTGGTTCGTGATGACGCGGCTCCGCCACTCGATCCGGAGGTCCTTGCGGGCGATCAGCCAGCCGACGCGCCACGTGCTCATCGGTCCGACTCCGATCCGGCGTGACCCGCGATGAGGTCGATCGTGCGCGTCGCGAGCGACTCGGCCCGATCGAGTTCGTGGCTCGCCACGAGCACGGTGGCTCCGGACTGCGATGCCTGGGTGAGGATCTCGTCGAGCTCGTCGCGGGCCCGCTGATCCAGGCCCGCGTGGGGTTCGTCGAGCAGCCACAGCCGGGCGCGGCGCGCGACCAGCGCAGCGAGCGCGGTGCGCCGCTTCTGTCCCGCCGACAGCTTGCTGACCGGCACCGATTCGAGGCGGTCCGCGACACCCATCCGTTCCATCGCGGACTCGATCTCGATGGTGGTCGCACCGACCGTCGAGCCCCAGAACCGGACGTTCTCGCCCACGGTCAGGTCGGCGTACAGGCCGTTCTGGTGACCGAGCAATCCGACGTGTGGACGCACCCGCTCCCGATCGACCGTCAGGTCATGGCCGAGGATCGTCGCAGTGCCCCGCACCACGGGCACGAGTCCGGCGCACAAACGCAGGAGCGTCGTCTTCCCGGCACCGTTCGGCCCGCGGAGCAGGACGATCTCGCCCTGGTCGACGTGCATCGTCGTCCCCGAGAGGGCGGGGAAATTGCCCAACGTCGCGACGACGTCGCGCAGCTCGACGACGGGACCCGAACCGTCGGATGCGACAGCGGACGCGGCCGGCGGCTCCGATGGTGCTGCTGCGGACACGCGAGCACGCTATTGCTCACTCGGCCCACTTGCGAAACACCACTTCGTCGCCCACGGGTCGAGGCGGGCGGCCAGTAGCGTCGATCCACGATGTCGGACACCGAAACATCGCCCGACCTGGGATCGGTCGGCAACGACGCACCACCCGGTTCGTCGTCGGCGGATGACGGTGGTTCCGCGTCGATCCCGGCCGGCGAGCTGACTCGACGCGGCCGGTTGCGCAAGTGGGACCGACCGCCGCCCCCGCACGACTGGCGCTGGTACGTCGGTGGGCTCGGCAAGGTGCTCATCGCCGTGGGCCTCCTGATGTTCGGGTTCGTCGCGTACCAGTTGTACGGCACGGGGCTCCAGACCGCCGCCGCCCAGAACCGTCTGGAGAACGAGTTCGAGGACCTGCTGGCCGACACGTCGCCGGTGACCGCGCCATCGGTCGAGATCGAGACGACGCTGCCCGTACCGGAACCGGCGGACGAGCCGGCACCCACGACCACGGTGGTCGATGAAGCGGAGGTCGAGGCAGTACCTGTCGAGAATCAGAATCTGGTCCAGGTCGAGAACGGTGACGCACTCGCCCGGATCGAGATTCCCGAGATCGGCGTCGACGACATCGTGGTCGCCGGCGTGGACAAGGGTGACCTGCAGAAGGGTCCGGGCCACTTCCCCGACACACCGATGCCGGGCCAGCTGGGCAACTCCGCGATCGCCGGACACCGCACGACCTACGGCCAACCGTTCCGGAACGTGGACCAGCTCGAACCCGGCGACGAGATCCGCGTCACCACACTCAGCGGCACCTTCGTCTACAGCGTCACCGGCACCACGATCGTTCCTCCGTCGTACTACCAGGCCGTTGCGACCACCGACCCGACGATCGCCAACCTCACCTTGACCTCCTGTCATCCGGTGTTCACCGCACGCGAACGGATCGTGATCTCGAGCGAATTGGTGGTCGACGAGTCGTCACCCGTCGGCGAGCCCGTCCTGAACTACGGCCGGACGCCGGACCCGGCAGAGGCGACGGACACCACATCCACATCGGAACCTGCGACGACCGACGTTCCGGTGACGGCCGAGGCCGCAACGGACGTACCGGCCACCGACGCGGAGGATCCGGCCTTCGCGCAGCCGCCGGCCGACAACGATGCGGACAGCGATCAGCTCGGAACCGAGGCCGTCAACGAAGGGATCGCCGACGCGTTCTCGGAGAGCTGGTTCAGCGACCCGGGAGCGAACGCCCAGGTCGGTCTGTGGGGCTTGGCGCTGTCGGCGATCGCACTCGCCTCCTACTGGGTGAGCCGCCGTCTGCGTCGAGATTGGGCCGGACTGCTGGTCGGCATCGTCCCCTTCACCGTCGCGCTCTACTTCTTCTTCCAGAACGTGAACCGCCTCCTCCCCCCGAACCTCTGACCCACCCGGTGCCATCCGGTGCCATCCGGTGTCAGACACCCGATGGCAC
>NZ_BAOL01000215.1 GCF_000350145.1 Ilumatobacter nonamiensis YM16-303
GCGGGAATCGGGATCGGCAACGACACCGCAAGGCCCGGCAGGACTCGCTGTTCGTGCTCGACGAGCACCGCGGCCATCGAGCGACGCGGCAGCCGGACGGTCAGCTCATCGCCCAACCGGAAGATGACGTTGTCCCAGCCGTGCGCCAACTCGACGATCGACAGGTCCGCCAGATCCGCGTGCTGATCGCGCAGCAATGCACGCACCAGATCGACCGTGACGTCGACCTCGGCCTCCGGCATGTTCTGAGCCCCCACGGACCCAGTGTCCCACTCAGCGACTCGGGGCCCTGACTCGGGCCCGCGACTCACTTCGTCGTCGTCTTGACGTCCTCGCCGAACGAGTCGAGGTCGAACAGCCGGACGTCGTTCGAGAACACCTCGACCGGCTTCGTCGGATCCATGCTCAGCATCCGCTGGAGGACTCGGACCTGCGTGACCTGGTTGTACTCGGACATCGTGATCGCCCACCCGGTCCGGCCGGCACGAGCGGTGCGGCCCGAACGGTGCAGGTAGTCCTTCACGTCCTTCGCTGGTTCGTAGTGGATCACCGCACCGATGTCGTCGATGTCGATGCCACGGGCGGCGACGTCGGTGGCGACGAGTACCTGGAGCTTGTCCTCGGCGAACTTGCGCATCACGCGCTCACGCGACCGCTGTTGTAGGTCGCCGTGGATCGCCTCGGCGTCGATACCCAGGTCCTGCAGCTTCTCGGTCGCCCGGTCACACTGCCGCTTGGTCTGGCAGAACACGATGATCTTCGGGATTCCCTTGGCGATCGAACCGATCACCTTGTCCCGGTCCATGTGGTGGATCCCGAGGAACAGATGACGCATCTCGCCGACCGTGTCGGTCGCCTCGTCGATCGCGACCGTCTCGGGATTCGTCTGGTACGCGCGGATCAGGTGCCCGACGTCGCCGTCGAGCGTCGCCGAGAACAGCATCGTCTGGTTGCGGTTCGTGCAATGGCGCAGGATCCACTCGACCTGCGGGGTGAACCCGTCGTCGGCCATGCGATCGGCCTCGTCGAGCGTGACGATCTGCATGTCGTCGAGGTTGATCTCGTTCGACTTGATGAGGTCGATCAAACGCAGCGGCGTGGCGACGACGATCTCGACACCCTTCGCCATCTCCTCGACCTGATGGTGACGTGACGCGCCGCCGTAGACCGGTAGCACCTTCATGTTCGCCTCGGTGGCGACCGGCTGGAGGACTTCCGCGACCTGGACGGCCAGCTCGCGAGTCGGCACGAGCACCAGTCCGAGCGGACGCATCGGCTCGGCCTTGTCGGTGATGCGCGCGAGCATCGGCACGCCGAACGCGAGCGTTTTGCCGGAGCCGGTCTTGGCGCGGCCGCAGACGTCGTGACCCAGCATCGCGACCGGAATCGCCTCGGTCTGGATGTTGAACGGCTGAGCGAATCCGCAGGCTGCGAGGCCCTCGTCGATGCGGGGCGGGACGCCGAGTTCGGCGAAACCGGTCGGTGCTTCGACCGGCGGGAGTGCATTGATGGATGTGAGGTTCGATGTGTTGACGTGGTCGCGATCGTGAGGCTCGGAAGGTCGCGTACGCCGGCGACGGGGCGCTCCCCGTCGGGATTGTTGTGATGTCATGTTGTCCGCCAGCGTACCGTTCGGCTGTCGTGCTACAGTGATTGCCGTGACGCACGCTGACGCCTTCGGCCTCCTGCTGCTTACGTAGGGCGAACGCCACATCTTCGCGTTCGCCCTCACCCCCGCCCTCCCGGCCGGGGGTTCTTTCGTTTTCCGGCCCGTTCGCGCCGACCTGTCCCGACCACCTGACTCACACCGACCCCACCCACGGAGAATCCGATGCCACCCCAACCATCCACCCCGACACCGATGCCGTTCGAGAAGTACGCGCCGTTCGTCCCGATCGTGCTCGAGGACCGGACGTGGCCGAACGTCACGACCACCGCCGCACCGATCTGGTGCTCGGTCGACCTGCGCGACGGCAACCAGGCGCTCATCGACCCGATGGACCCCGCCCGCAAACTGCGGATGTTCCAGGAGCTCGTCGACATGGGCTTCAAGGAGATCGAGGTCGGCTTCCCGTCGGCCAGCCAGCCGGACTTCGACTTCCTGCGCCAGCTGATCGAGGAGGATCTGATCCCCGACGACGTCTGGATTCAGGTCCTGGTCCAGTGCCGTGAGGAACTGATCGAGCGCACCTACGAGGGAATCGCCGGCGCACCGCGGGCGATCGTCCACTTCTACAACTCGACCAACCCGTTGCAGCGCGAGGTCGTGTTCAACCTCGACAAAGCGGGAATCAAGCAGGTCGCGGTCAACGGCGCCAAGATGTGCAAGGCACAGGAAGCCGCGCTGCCCGCTCGGGCCGATGGCTCGACCACCGAGGTCCGCTACGAGTACAGCCCGGAGAGCTTCACGCTGACCGAGCCGGACTACGCGATCGAGGTGTGCGAAGCCGTGATGGACGTCATCGAGCCCACGGTGGACGACCGGCTGATCCTCAACCTGCCTGCGACGGTCGAGTGCTACTCCCCCAACGTGTACGGCGACGTGATCGAGTGGTTCGGCCGCACGATCAAGCAGCGTGAACGCGTGATCGTCTCGCTGCACCCGCACAACGACCGTGGGTGTGCCGTCGCGGCGGCGGAGTTCGGCGTGATGGCCGGTGCCGACCGCGTCGAGGGGACGCTGTTCGGCAACGGTGAGCGCACCGGCAACGTCGACGTCGTCAACCTCGCGATGAACCTGTTCATGAACGGCGTCGACCCCGAGCTGGACATCACCGACATCGACAAGCTGCGCCGCGTCGCCGAGTACTGCAACCGGCTCCCCGTGTCGCCACGCCATCCGTACGTCGGCGATCTCGTCTACACCGCCTTCTCCGGCAGCCACCAGGACGCGATCAAGAAGGGCCTGACCGCGCTCGATGCCGGACGCGACCCCGAGACCGGCGAGTACGACATGTTCGCCGTGCCGTACCTGCCGATCGACCCGAAGCACGTCGGCCGGTCGTACGAAGCCGTGATCCGTGTCAACAGCCAGTCGGGCAAGGGCGGCGTGGCGTACGTGATGAAGGCGGAACACGGATTCGACCTCCCGCGCCGCCTCCAGATCGAGTTCTCCAAGACGATCCAGCACATCACCGAGGACACCGGCACCGAGATCGGACCCGGCGTGATGTGGGACCAGTTCCAGTCGGAGTACCTCCCGAGTGAGCCGACGTTCAAGCTCCGGTCGCACGAGCTGAACACGAGCGCCGCCGACGACGATGGCCGCACGATCATCCAGGCTCAGGTCGAGGTGGATGGACGCTCCGAGTCGATCCGCGGCGAGGGTGACGGACCGGTCGAGGCGTTCGTCGCGGCGTTGCTCGCGGAGTTCGGCGATCGTGTCGGCTACGAGTTCGACGTGCTCGACTACGCCGAGCACGCGATCGGACAGGGCGCGAACACGATGGCGGTCGCGTATCTCGAGACCGTCCGTGGTGGCGGCGACGTCCGCTGGGGTGTCGGCCAGAGCCCGAACATCACCACCGCCAGCCTCCGCGCGGTCCTCGCGGCGTTCGAACGTCATACTCGCTGACGACGCGTGGCGGGGTGGGTCCGACCCGCCCCGCCGCCGGGTGCACTACGGTCGGCCGAAATGAACGTGTTGCTGGTCGTGGTTCGACGTCTTCTCTGGTTGGTACTGGTCGCTGCGCTCGGCGGCGCAGCGTTCGCGTGGTGGCGCGACCGCACGGCGATCGAACCGTCGGGTCCCGCCGAGTGGCCGCCGATCCCGCCTCGGCCGCAGACCGCCACGCCCGCAGCCACCGAGACCGCGCCGTCGACCACGGCCCCGGAGCAGCGTTCCGGCACGTCGAGCGCCTCGTTCGTCAATTCGCTCGTCGATGCTCCCGAAGCACGGTCCCGCGACGGCGTCGCCGGCGGTTGGGTCGTCGCGGACGATGGTTCGTGCCCGATCGGTCACCCGATCAAGGCGAAGGACAACTCGGGCATCTTCCACGTGCCGGACGGTCGCTTCTACGAGCGGACCAACGCCGATCGCTGCTACCAGAGTGCCGAGGCCGCGATCGCCGACGGCTACCGTCAGTCCAAGAGCTGACCGCTCCTCCAACCTGTCACGAAAGAGGTTTCGTCCATGAAGGTCACCGTTGATTTCGACGTCTGCGCATCCACGGGTGCGTGCATGCAAGTCTGCCCCGAGGTCTTCGAGGTCCGCAGCGACGGCTACCTCTACGTCCTGCAGGAGGAGCCGGGCGAGGAACTCCACGACAAGGTCAACGAGGCCGCCGACATGTGCCCGACCGCCGCGATCAGCGTCGAGTAGGTCTCGGGTCGCCGTCCCGTTCCGGGTCGATCAGGCAGAACCCGATCGAGCGAGGTCGGCGAGGGTACCGACGGCGGTTCGACCGTCATCGGTGACGGTCAGGATCTCCGCCCCGTCGTCGGTGACGAGCACCGTGTGCTCGAACTGGGCCGATGGTCGGTTGTCGTCGACGTGCTCGGTCCAGCCGTCCGCGGCCTGATGGAATTCCGGCCGTCCAGTGAGCAACATCGGTTCGACCGTGAACGTCATGCCGGGGAGTACGAAGCTGTCGTCGCCACGGACGACGCAATGGTTGACGTGGGGGTCGGCGTGGAAGGTTGCGCCGATCCCATGACCGCCGTACTCCGCAACGACGCCGTAGCCGCGTGATGCGGCGAACGTCTCGATCGCCTCGGCGACGTTCTGCAGGGGTTCGAACGGTCGGATCGCGTCGATCCCACGGAGCGTGGCTTCGCGCGTGGTCTCGATGAGGCCGATCATCGCCGGGCGCGGCGTGCCGACGTGGAAGGTGGCCGAGTTGTCGCCGTGCATCCCGTCGACGAACGCCGTGACGTCGATGTTGACGATGTCGCCGTCCTCGAGCGGACGGTCGTCGGGGATGCCATGGCAGATGACGCCGTTCACCGAGGTGCAGATCGACTTCGTGTAGCCCCGGTAGTGCAACGTGCTCGGGTACGCGCCGAGTTCGATGTAGGTGTCGTGGGCGATCTCGTCGAGTTGCTCGGTCGTCCGTCCGACGGCGACGTGCTCGCCCGTGCGGATCAACACCTTGGCTGCGACGGCACACGCGTGCCGCAGCCGCGTGAGCGACTCCGCATCCTGGATCTGCGGCTTCCGCGAGGTCGAGATCCTCCCCGTCGTGACGTAGTCCGGACGCACGATGTGGTCCGGCACCGACCGCGGAGGGGTGACGTTCCCGATGGGCACCGGGCGGGCGCCCACGGCGCGCCGATCACCGTGACAACGCTTGTGTTTGGCGCCGCTCCCGCACCAGCAGGGATCGTTCGACTTCAGTTTCATCGCAGGGAGTCTACGGGTGTAGACGGTCGGTGTCTACGGGCGGAGACAGGTCCGATAGATTGATCGAATGGCCCCGATGGTGAACACCGAAGAGCTGGTCGACTCCCGAGAACTCGCAGCACTCCTCGGCCTGACGCATGCCAACAGTGTCAGCTTGTACCAGCGCCGCTACGCGGACATGCCGCGCCCGGTGGTCGACCTCGGCAACGGCCGCCCGAGGCTCTGGCTCCGGCCCGCGATCATGGAATGGCTGGAGAACCGTCGGTGACGAGCACCGCGGTTGCGGGGGTCTCCTCGTCGACGACGCGACATGGA
>NZ_BAOL01000214.1 GCF_000350145.1 Ilumatobacter nonamiensis YM16-303
AGTGTGCTCCGCCCCAGTGTGCTCCGCCCCAGTGGGCTCCGCCCCAGCAGTCGCTCGAAGTGCAAGCCGGGACTCCGGTCACGTCCGAGGTCGGAAGGATGATCGCTCGCTCGAAGGTCTGCTGCGCGTTGGTGAGCTCCATCGACGCGGACGCCTCGGCACTGATCAGGTCTGCGCCTGCGTCGCCATCCGAACCCTCGATCGGTTGTGCACCATCGATCAACAACGCCTTCGCCTGGTCGGGAGTCATGTCGGGATGCAGCTGATGGAGCAGCGCCAGGACGCCCGACGTCACCGCCGCCGCTTCGGACGTGCCGGACCCCTTGAACAGCATCGGGTCGCCCTCGACGGAACCCACATCCGAGTGATTCAGGTCGGCATTGCTCCCAGGGGCGCGGAGGCTCTCGATGTGTGCCCCCGACGCTGCCACGTCCGGGTTGCGCACGCCGTCGCCGGCGCTCGAGAACTCCGCGATCTGCATCCCGTCGTCGGTGGCTTCCGCCGCTGCGACCGTGATGACGTACGGGTCGATCCCGGGGGACGCGAGTTGTTCGGTGTCAGGTCCGTCGTTCCCGGCGATCGTCACGACGGTGATGCCGGCGTCCCAGGCCCGTTCGAGCGCTGCGGTCAGAGGATCACCTTGGTACGAGCCCGTCGCTCCGCTCACGTAGGACAGGTTGAGGACCTTGATCTGGAGTTCGTCGGCGTGGGCGATCACCCAGTCGACTCCCGCGACGACGTCGGCGGGGTTGCTCGCGCCGTCGCGACCGGAGACCTTGACCGACACGATGCCGGCATCGGGCGCGACACCGAGGAACTTGTCGGGGTGTTCGGCTGCGGTGAGGGGATTCGCGCCGGACTCGTTGCCGCCGATGATTCCGGCCATCGCGGTGCCGTGGCCGTGGGAGTCGACAAATCGCGTCGACGGGTCGCTCGCCTCGGCGGAGAGGTCGGCGACGGCGACGATCTTGCCCTCGCCCGAGAGTGCGTCCACATTTGCGACGCCGGTGTCGATCACTGCGACGTTCACCCCGGCGCCGGTGATTCCTTGCATCCACAGGTCTCGTGCGCCGACTTGGTCGACGACGTGATACATGGAGCCTGGCGCGGCGCGGTCCGCGGTGACGGAGTGCTCGGCCTCCGCGGTGCTGCCGACCGAGGCGGCGTCCGGTGGAGCGAGAGTGAGCATTCCCACGAGCAGCGCGATCACCGCAGCTGCGACCCACCACCCGCGCGTCGCTCGACTTTCGATGAGCGGGATCGGCTCGGTCGCTGTGTCGGATCGGTCGGGTGTCTGGTCCCAGACACGGCCCGGATGGATGGTTGTCGTCGTCGGCATTCTGAACTCCTGTTCGTCGTGCCCGCACGAGCGAGACCGGCGGATCTCGCGCCTCGTCTGATGGTCGGTGGGGTCGTTCGGCGTACGGGCGCTGAGCCGGCGACCAGGTCGGGGAACCATGGGCCATGGTACCCGATCTCGCGCCCTTCCTGCGGTCGGACGGACACTGTCCGTGGTCGTCGAGCGTGTGGCACCGTCCAGCGGGGATCAGACGTCGTGCTCATTCTCCACGTGGCGATGGTCCTCACCACGTGGCGGCCGCACCCGTCGGTTTCCGGGCATGATGGGGACGTGATCTCCACCACGCCCGGACTCGTCGCAGCCAGTGAACGAAACGCGAATCTCGCCGACATCGACGTTCACGCATGGCAGTGGGCGGTGCTGATCGGCGTGATCCTCGTGATGCTCCTGATCGACCTGTTGGTCGTCCACAAGGAGGCGCACGAGGTCAAGACCAAGGAAGCCGCAATCGAGTCGGCGGTGTGGATCAGCATCGGTGTCGCGTTCACCGGCGTGGTCGCCTGGTGGTTCGGCTCTCAGGCGAGCGGCGAGTACATCTCGGGCTATCTGATCGAGAAGAGCCTGAGCGTCGACAACGTCTTCGTGTGGGCACTCATCATGGGGTACTTCGCGGTACCCCAGCGATACCAGCATCGGGTCTTGTTTTGGGGGATCTTCGGGGCCCTCGCGCTGCGAGCCATCTTCATCTTCGCCGGCGTCGCGTTGATCGAGCGGTTCGACTGGATCCTCTACGTGTTCGGGGCCTTCCTCCTGTACACGGCCGGCAAGTTGGTGTTCACGGACAACGATCACGTCGATCCCGGCAACTCGAAATTCCTCAGGCTGGTCAACCGCTTCGTTCCGTCGACCGACGAGTTCGACGGCCAGAAGCTGTTCACGATCAAGAACGGGAAGCGACTCGCCACGCCGCTGTTCGCCGTACTGATGCTGATCGAGGCGACCGACGTGATCTTCGCGGTCGACTCCGTGCCTGCCGTGCTCGCGGTGTCGAACGAGCAGTTCATCGTGTTCGCGTCCAACGCGTTCGCGATCCTCGGCCTCCGAGCGCTCTACTTCCTGCTCGCCGACATGCATTCCCGCTTCACGTATCTGCAGGAGGGTCTTGCGATCATCCTCGCCTTCGTCGGGGTGAAGATGATCATCGCCGAGTGGTACCACATCCCGACGGCGCTCTCGCTCGGTGTGATTGCGATCGTGCTCACCGCGTCGATCGGGTTCTCGTTGAAGCGGACGCGTCATGCCGAGGAGGAAGCGGCGTTGGTCGAGGCGGCGTTCACCGACCGTGAGGCACCCGGCGATCGAGACCCGGAGTTCGACGACACCGATGTCTAGCGTGGGGTCGGCGAACGGTCGACCCCGACAGATCGGGAAGTAGCTTGCCGCCATGGGGATCGCGGACGACGACATCGAGAAGATCCGCTCGACCGTCTCGATCGTCGACACGGTGCAGCAGTACGTCGCACTGAAACGCGTCGGTCGGAACTGGTCGGGACTGTGCCCGTTCCATGCCGAGAAGTCGCCGTCCTTCTACGTCCGCGAGGAGACCGGCCGCTACAAGTGTTTCGGCTGTGACAAGGGCGGTGACATCTTCACGTTCATCCAGGAGATCGAACACACCGATTTTCCGGGGTCGGTCGAGCACCTCGCCGCCAAGGCGGGGATCACGCTCAACTACACGTCGGCCGGACAGTCGAAGGAGCGGGCGCGGCGCAAGCAGCTCACCGAGGCGATGAACGACGCGGTCGAGTGGTACCACGAGCGTCTGCTGAGCGACCCGGGTGCGCGTGCCGCTCGCGGCTACCTGCGCGATCGCGGTCTGCACGGCGACATCGCCCGTCAGTTCAAGCTCGGGTGGGCGCCCGACGACTGGGATCGTCTGGCGCGCGATCTCGGTCGTCCGGCCGATGTGCTGCAGGACGTCGGTCTCGCGTTCCGGAATCGTCGCAACCGGATGCAGGATTCGTTCCGTGCCCGCGTGATGTTCCCGATCTTCTCCGAGTCCGGTGAGGCACTCGCGTTCGGGGGGCGGATCCTGCCCGGTTCGGACGATCCGGCGAAGTACAAGAACAGCTCCGAGACGCCGATCTACACGAAGTCGAAGGTGCTCTACGGGTTGAACTGGTCGAAGGCCGACGCGTCGAAGGTCGATCAGATCGTCGTGTGCGAGGGCTACACGGACGTGATCGGTTTTCACCAGGCCGGCGTGCCGCGTGCGGTCGCCACGTGTGGAACGGCGCTGACCGAGGAGCACGTCCGATTGCTCAAGCGCTACGCGAGTCGGGTCGTGCTGTCGTTCGACGCCGACGCAGCAGGACAGGGAGCGGCCGAACGGTTCTACGAATGGGAACAGAAGCACCAGGTCGAGGTCTCGGTCGCCCGGCTGCCCTCCGGCAAGGATCCGGGAGACCTCGCACGTTCGAACCCGGAGGCACTCGCGAAGGCGGTCGACGAGCCGTTGCCGTTCCTCGGGTTCCGCCTCCAACGCACGATGGGATCGCGACGGCTCGATTCACCCGAGCAGCGCGCCCGCCTCGCCGAAGAGGCGATGGCCGTGGTGAACGAACACCCGAACCCGAACGTCCGCAAGCTCTATGCCGGCGAGGTCGCGGCGCAGGTCGGCCTCCCCGTCAGCGACCTCGTGAGGCTCGCCGAGACCGGTGTGCGTCGTCCATCGATCGCGGTCGCACCCAAGCGACAGAGCGCACCGATGGAGAACGCCGAGTTCGCGGCGCTCGTGCTGCTGGTCCAGGAGTGGGACTCGATCGCGGAGTGGCTGGTCGAGGGTCTCTTCGACAGCGATGCGAACCGGATGGCGTTCCTCGCGATGGCCGAAGCCGGTGGGCTGACCGGGGCGCTCGAGATCGCACCACCGGACGCGCGTGAGGTGCTGGAACGGGCGTCGGTCGCCGACCTCGACCTCGACGCCACGGTGGAGGCCCAGTCGCTCATCGCTGCGGCGACCCGACGTGAACTCCGGCGGCGAACCTCGTTCACCGACCCGGCGTCGCTCGAGGAGGATCGTGCGGCTCGACTGGATCTGATGGCGCTCGCCGATACCGACCCCGAACGCGCCCTGGCGGCATCGGAGTCGTTGCTAGGTTGGCTCCATCGACGAACCGACGAGCACTCCGACTGAATCCAGCGACCGGCCCGACGCCTCGGTTGCCGCGCTCGTGGCGCCGGTCGTCGGTGTCGATCGCGATGAGTGGGATGCGCTGGTCGAGCGGGGGCGCGCGAGTGGCGAAGTCCATGCCGACCAGGTCAGCCATGTGCTGCGCAATGTCGAACTGAGCGAATCGGTCCTCACCGATGTCCAACACGTGTTCGCCGGAGCGGGGATCTCGATCGACGACCAGCTCGATCATGACGACGAGACGCTGGGCGACGACACCCCGGTCGGCGTCCGTCGCGAGGTGATCGTGGAGGACGACGCCGACGAACGCCTCTTGAGTCGCCGTCGGCAACGCCGGATCAAGAAGCGCGGTCCGAAAGCCGAGGGCGGCTCCGCCGACGCCGTGCGGATGTACCTGCGAGAGATCGGCCAGGTCGACCTGTTGACCGTCGACGACGAGCGGCGCCTCGCTCAACTCATCGAGGAGGGCAAGATCGCCGCGGAGAAACTCGACGCCGCGAGCGAGGCGCGACGGACGCTCGACACGGTCGAGGACCGGATGTTGACGCGCGCCGTCAAGCGCGGCGAGCGGGCGAAGTCCGAACTCACGCAGGCGAACCTGCGGCTCGTGGTCAGCATCGCGAAGCGCTACTCGGGGCGGGGGATGCAGCTGCTCGACCTCGTGCAGGAGGGCAACCTCGGGCTGATGCGTGCGGTCGAGAAGTTCGACTACACGAAGGGTTTCAAGTTCTCGACGTACGCCACGTGGTGGATCCGCCAGGCGATCACCC
>NZ_BAOL01000213.1 GCF_000350145.1 Ilumatobacter nonamiensis YM16-303
CCATCGGGTGTCAGACACCCGATGGCACGCCGAGTCAGTCGCGGGGGATGACGCCGGCGAGTTCGAGGATGGTGCTCGGTGGGAGGTACTGCGACGTGATCCGTGCGGTCGGGCCGAGGGCGTTCTCGATCGCGTTGGTGATCGCGGCCGGCGCGCCGATCATTCCGCCTTCGCCCACACCGCGGAAGTCGTTGTCGCCACCGGGTGACAACGTCTCCATGTGATGCACCTCGATCTCGGGGATCTCCATCGCCGTCGGGATCAGGTAGTCCATGTAGGTCGCCGACTGGAGGTTCGCGTCCTCGTCGTACGTCGCCTTCTCGTACAACACGGCACCGATGCCTTGCGCGACGCCGCCGCGGACCTGGCCGTCGACGATCGCCGGGTTGATGATCGGACCGCAGTCCTCGACGACGAGGTAGCGCGGGAAGGCGACCTTGCCGGTGTCGAGGTCGATGTCGACGATGCACGCGTGCGTGGCGACCGACCAACCACCGTCGCCCTTGCCGCGATACCCGTGGGTGACGTCGAACGCGACCTCTGATCCGTCGGTCGTGGACGCGAGAACATCGGTCGCGAGTTCCGCGTAGGTGATCCCGCGCGCCGGCACCCCGGCGACGTGGATGTTGCCGTCGACGATCTCGATGTCGGCAGCGTCCGCTTCGAGCATCTTCGCTGCAGCGTCGATGACCTGCTGGCGGACTTCGCGCGCGGCGTACTTCATTGCCCCGCCGCCGATCGGTCCACCACGACTCCCGCCGGTTCCGAGGATGCTGAACGGAGTACGACGGGTGTCGCCGAACACGACCGTGACCGCGTCGATCGGAACGCCGAGTTCGTCGGCGACGATCTGCGCGTACGTCGTCTCATGGCTCTGACCGTGTGGCATCTGCGACGTGTAGACGACGATCGTGCCGTCGGCCTGGATCGTCGCCTGCGCCTCCTCGTTCAACATCACGTCGTTCCCCGGCGAGACGTAGTCCCAGTACCGGGGCGGTCCGGGCGCCGCTTCGTGGTAGCAGGCGATCCCGATCCCGAGTCGGTGGTTGCGCTGGTACGCGGCTGCCCGATCGCGTGAGAACGCATCCATGTCGATGAGTTCGAGCGCTCGTTCGAGTGTCTTCTTCGTCGACATCGTCTCGTCGACCGCGGGACCGGTGAGCATCGCCGTCGGCATCTGCTCTTCGCCGATCAGGTTCTTCAAGCGGACCTCGGTGGGCGTCATCCCGAGTGAGCGCGCGACGATGTCGATCATCCGCTCGCGCGCCCACGTCTCGTTCGCCCAGGGGCCGCGGTACGCGACGTACTTGCCTTTGTTCGTGGCGACGATGCGTGACCGCATCTCGAACGCGTCCCACGCGTAGGAGCCGGGGAACATCACCTTCATGATCCGGGTGGCCAGCGGCGCACCCACCGGGAAACCGGGGTACGCGCCCTGGTCGACGACGAGGTCGACGCGCAGGCCGCGGAACGTGCCGTCGTTGTCCACTGCGATCGACAGCGTGAGGTCCTCCTCGCGCGCCTGGCCGCCGTCCATCAGATTCTCGACACGGTCCTCGATCCAGCGAACCGACCGACCGAGTTCGGAGGCGGCCGCGATGAGCGCGATGTCCTCGCGGGCGATTGCGCCCTTCGACCCGAAACCGCCCCCGATGTCGTCGGCGACCACCGTCGGGTAGTCGTCCTTGCCGAGCAGGCCGAGGCCGATCGCGTTGGCGTGCTTGAGCAGTGACTTGTCGGCCTTGAGCTGGCTCTTCATGCCGTCGTTGTCCTGGGCCTTGAGGCCGTCGGCATTGGCTCCGAGGAACTCCTTGGCCCCGCTCAGGAAGCCCGATCGGCGCTGCTTGTTGGTCACGATCTCCTTCAAGGACGATCGCACCGGCCGTTTTCCGGTGAGCGCGGCGCCCATCCAACGCAGCATGTGACTCGACTGCGTGGCGTTGCGGATCGTCAGGTGCCCGGTGTCCGGGTCGACCTCGACCAGGCTCCCGCGGGTCTCCATCGGTTGGTTCGACTGACGCGGGCACGACAGGCGCTCGGTGATCACCCGGTCGGCGCTCGCGAACACGGCATCGACGTCGGATGACTGCGCGTCAGCGCCACCCGCGGTCGTGAACGTGTCGGTGTGGTCGTAGAGCACGTTGCCGTTCGCCTTCGGCCACAACGCGGGTTTCGTCGTCGACAGCCCGTCGGCGATCGTGGCGACCGATTCCAACGGCTCGTATTCGACGTCGATCAGCTCGATCGCGTCCTCGGCCAAGTAGCGCGACTCGGCGATCACCAGAGCCACCGGATCGCCAACCATGCGGACCGTCTCGGAACTGAGTCCGTAGAAGAGCGGGGTGTAGAGGTCGGGCAGCATGCCGAACGGCGGGAACGGGTGAGTGATCTCCTCGATCTCGGCGCCGGTGATCACAGCGACCACACCGGGCGCGCGGCGGGCTGCCTCGACGTCGATCGACTCGATGCGCGCGTGCGCGAGTGGGCTGCGGAGGAAGACGGCTTGCAGGACACCATCGGGAGCGACGTCGGCGACGTAGCGGCCCTGGCCGCGGAGCAGTCGGTCGTCCTCGACGCGCTTGACGCTCTGTCCGACGAGCCCGCTGGAGTTCGCCGGGGTGTCGTTGGTCGGCTCGGTGATCGTCATGACGTCGCTCCTTCCGCGTCGTCGTCGGTCTTCGTGTCCGCATCGTCGGAGCGCATGATCTCGACCGCCCGCTCCACGCCGGCGATGATCGACTGGTACCCCGTGCAGCGACAGAGGTTCCCGCTGAGCTCCTCGCGGATCTCGGCGTTGGTCGGTTCGGGATTCTCGTCGAGGAGTGCGACCGCGCTCATGAGGAACCCGGGGGAGCAGAACGCGCACTGGAAGCCGTGGGCGTCCATCATCGCCTGTTGAATCGGGTGGAGCGTCCCGTCCGGTCGGGCGAGTCCCTCGATCGTCGTCACCTCGCTGCCCTCGGCCTGGCCGGCCAACATGAGGCACGAGCGCGCCGGCTGTCCGTCGACGAGCACGGTGCACGCGCCACACACGCCGTGTTCGCAGCCGAGGTGTGTGCCGGTGAGTGCGATGTCTTCACGGATGACGTCGCTCAGCGTGCGGCGGGCCTCGACCCGGACCTGCTGCGCGGCACCGTTGACCGTGAACGCGAGGTCGATCACCGAGCCCCCGGCGGTCTCCTCGGACGCGAGCCGGGCGTTGGATTCGGCGGTCTGGGGGCTGGCGCTCATGAGGGGACTCCGATCGTGGCGACGGCGGCTTCGAGACCCTGGCGGGTGAGGGTGCTCGCGAGGTGTTTGCGGTAGGCGGTGGTGCCGTGGATGTCTGCGGGCGGGTTCAGTTCCGAGGCGACGATCTGCGCCGCCGATGCGAACGTCTTGGCGTTCGCACGCGCACCCAGGAGGATGTCCTCGGCGGTCGGAACACGAATCGCGGTGGATGCCGCGCCGAAGAACGCCAGCGCGGCGTTGGTGATGATGTCGCCGGCATCGATCTCGAGTCGAGCGACCAACCCGACGAGGGCGTAGTCACCATGGCGCCGAGCGACCTCGACGACCGATCCCACCGCGTCGGAGGGCCAGGCCGGGAACGTGACCTCGGTGAGGATCTCGTCGGCGCGCAGCGCGGTGTCGAGGTATCCCTCGAAGAAGTCGCGAGCGGCGATCTCGCGCCGACCGGACGCTGACGTCGCGACGAGCGTTGCGCCGGTCGCGAGCACGACGGCGGGCATCTCGGCCGCCGGGTCACCGTGGGCGATGCTGCCGAGCACGGTGCCTCGGGTGCGGATCGCGCGGTGCGCGACCCACGGCATCGTCGCCGCGATGAGCGGCTGATGCTCGGCCACGTCGGCCGAGGTGTTCGCCTGTTCGTGGCGGACGAGTGCACCCAGCGTGACGGAACGGTCGTCGTGGACCGTGATGTCCGACAAACCCGGGATCCGGCCGATGTCGATGATGTGGTCGGGCCGACCCATCCGCAAGCCCATCAGCGGGATGAGACTCTGGCCCCCGGCGAGAATCTTCGCGTCGTCGCCGTGCTCGGCGAGCAAGCTCAGCGCAGCGTCCAGCGTGTCGGGTCGGTGATAGGTGAACGGTGGTGCTTTCACATCGGTCCTCGGTGGTCGGCTGGACGGATCGGTCGCTCCCATCCTTGTCGCGATCGGGTCGGCGCGTGCAAAGGTTCGCCCGAACTCCGCATGCCGGACAGAGTGTTGCGACTTCGACTCGCATTTGTTTGGTCAGCGATGTATCATCCGCGGATGGGAGATGCCACGAACGGCGACGGGCGCCGTGCGCGGCGCGAGCGCAATCGCCTCGCGGTGATCGACGCGATGTTCTCGCTCGTTCAGGAGGGCGAGCTTCCTCCGACTGTCGAGGACGTGGCCGCGCGTGCCGGGGTGTCGGTGTCGTCGGTGTTCCGCAACTTCGACGGTCTGCCCGACCTCCAACGACAGGCACTCGACTCCTTCGAGTCACGGTTCGAGCATCTGTTCGTGGTGGACGATGCCGCGAGCGACCGGGACGTGCGGGTTCGGTCACACGTGTCGGCGCGGGTCGAACTCTGCGAACAGGCCGGCGGCCTGATCCGGATCGCGCGTGCCCGGTCGCTCGATCACGACACGATCCTGGCGGGAGCGTCGCGCCTCCGTTCCCGAATGGCAGACCAGACCCGGCAGCGTTTCGCGTCCGAGGTCTCCGCGCTCCCACGGGTTGCAGGGTCGAACCTCGTGGCGCTGATCGACGGGATCACCTCACCCGAGATGTTCGAGCTGATGACCTCCGTCCATTCCCGTTCTCCACGGCAGGTGACGACATCGTGGGTGATGGCGCTCGATGCCCTGCTCACCGAGAATGTCCATCGGTGCCTGGCGCCAGCGGACGTTTCTGTCGCGGAGGTCCCATCGTGAGTCGGCCCTCGCGATTCGAGGGGGCGATCGGGCGGACCGTAGCGGAATCGGAACCCTGGTTCGACGAGCCACCGCATCCGGGCGACACCGCACCGAACGTGGTGATCGTCCTGCTCGACGACACCGGCTTCGCGCAGTTGGGGTGCTACGGATCCGACATCGACACGCCGAACATCGACGCACTCGCGGCGGACGGGCTTCAGTTCACCAACTTCCACGTGACGCCGCTGTGCTCGCCGACGCGGGCGTCGCTGCTCACGGGACGATCACAGCACGCGGTGGGCATGCGTGCGGTGTCGAACTTCCGCACCGGCTTCCCGAACCAACTCGGCCACATCAGCAACCACGCAGCAACCGTCGCCGAGGTCCTCGGAGCGGAAGGGTATGCGACGTTCTGCGTGGGCAAGTGGCACCTCGCGCCGATGGAGCAGTGCTCGGCGGCCGGTCCGTTCGACCAGTGGCCGCTGGCGCGCGGGTTCGATCGGTTCTACGGGTTCCTCGAAGGTGAGACCGACCAGTTCCATCCCGATCTGGTGTGTGACAACCATCCGATCGAGCCGCCGGGCGGCCCCGACGACGGCTACCACCTCAGCGAGGACATGGTCGACCATCTGATGCGGATGATCAGCGACAGCAAGGGGGTGCGGCCGGATCGCCCGTTCTTCGCGTACGTGCCCTTCGGCGCGACCCATGCTCCGCATCAGGCTCCCGAGGCGTATCTCGACAAGTACCGGGGACGGTACGACGAAGGATGGGATGTCGTTCGGGAGCGTTGGTTCCAGCGCCAGCTCGAACTCGGCGTGATCCCGCCCGGCACCGAACTCGCGCCGCGCAACCCCGGCGTCGACGCGTGGGACGATCTTCCCGAGAATCAGCGACGGCTGGCCGCGCGGTTGCAGGAGGCGTTCGCGGCGTTCCTCGATCACACCGACGACCAGATCGGGCGCCTCGTCGACGGGCTCCGGCGAATGGGCGAGTTGGACGACACGATCTTCGTGGTGCTCGCCGACAACGGCGCGTCGCAGGAGGGCGGTCCGTTCGGGGTGATGCACGAGATGAAGTTCTTCAACGGGATCCTCGAGACCCCCGACGAAGCGATCGACCGGATCGACGACATCGGTGGTCCGCACAGCCACACCAACTACCCGTGGGGATGGGCGCAGTGCGGCAACTCGCCCTTCAAGTGGTACAAGCAGAACACGCACGAAGGCGGTGTACACGTTCCGATGGTCGTGCACGCACCGTCACACATTCCGGCCGACGCCCGCGGGTTGCGCGATCAGTTCGTCAACGTCGCCGACATCGTGCCCACGATCTACGAGCTCGTCGGGATCGAGCCGCCCGAGGTGTTCCGCGGCATCGAACAGTTGCCGGTGACCGGTGTGTCGTTCGCGTCGGCCTGCGCCGACGCCTCGGCATCGTCGACCAACACCCTCCAGTACTTCGAGATGGGCGGCAGTCGCGCGCTCGTCCATCGGGTCGACGGCGTGTGGTGGAAGGCCGTCTGCAAGCATGCACCCGGCGGCGACTACGACACCGAGCCCTGGGAGTTGTATCGCCTCGGCGACGACTGGTCGGAGTGCCATGACCTCGCCGACGCCGACCCCGCGATGCTCGAGCGCTTGATCGAGCTGTGGTGGCAGGAGGCGGAGCGTCACGGCGTGCTCCCCCTCGATGACCGGATGGTCGAGCTCTTCGGTGCGCGGTTCCGTCCGAACTCGCCGCATCCCGAAGACCGGCGTTACGTCTACCGCCCTCCGATGTCGCCGATGCCGGGTCAGGCGTCGGCAGCGATCGGGGGTCGAGCGTTCGACCTCACCGCGCGGGTGACCCGGCGAGCCGGCGACGGTGGGGTGGTGTACGCGTCGGGAACCGAGAACTCCGGGCTGACGGTGTTCGTCCAGAACGATCGCCTCGTCATCGACTACAACGCGTTCGACGCTCACACGGTTCTCGAGTCCGACGTCGAGATCCCACCCGGTGATGCGACGCTCGGCGTCGCCCTGCGGCGCGGTCCGGGGACGAGCGGGTCGATGGCCCTCACCGTCAACGGCGTTCCTGCGGGATCGGCCCACCTCGAGCTGTTCATGCGGATGATGTCGTCCGTCGGTCCCAGCGTGGGATACGACCACGGTTCGGCCGTGTCCGACCGCTACGAAGCACCCTTCGCGTTCACCGGCGAGCTGCACGAAGTCGAGATCCAACTCCTCAGCCGTCAGGATGCTGAGACCCGAGACGCCGAAGCTGCGGCAGAAATGAGTCGACAATGAGCCTGTCCGTGACGTTGCTGGGAACCGGGTCGCCGATGCCGTCGCCCGATCGTGCGGGGCCGGCGACGCTGATCTCGGCCGGCGATGGCGATGACGCCGAGCACTACCTGGTCGACGCGGGCCGTGGAGTTCTGATGCGTCTCGCGGCGCTGGGTCTCGGTGCGCCGAACCTGACGGCGGTGCTGATCACCCACCTGCACAGCGATCACATCACCGACCTCAACGATGTGATCACGACGCGCTGGGTGATGACGTTCACCGAGACGCCGCTGACGATCGTCGGTCCCGTCGGGACGCAGGCGGTCGTCGACCATCTTCTCGCATCGCTCGACCCCGACATCGAGTACCGGATCGCGCATCACGAGGATCTCGATCATCGTCCCCCGGTGACGGTGATCGAGGTGACCGATGGTGCGATCGAGCTGCCGTCGGGCCAAGGTGGTGGCGTGACGATCTCCTGTGGCCAGACCGATCACAAGCCCGTCGAGCCCAGTGTCGGTTTCCGCTTCGGCCGTGAGGGGGCCAGTGTCGTCGTCGCCGGTGACACGGTGCCCTGTGATGGTCTCGACGCGCTGTGTGCGGGAGCCGATGCGTTGGTCCACACCGCCATCCGCAAGGACATCATTGCGAACGTTCCCGTGCCGCGGATGCAGGACACACTCGACTACCACTCCTCTCCCGAGCAAGCGGCCCAGACCGCTGCGAAGGCGGGCCTCGCCACGTTGATCCTCACGCACTACGTGCCACCGATGCCGATCAGCGGGACCGAGGACGACTGGCGAACCCTCGCCGCCGAGCACTTCGCCGGCACGATCGAACTCGGCGACGACCTGCACCGCGTCGAGATCCACCCCCGATGACCAGCCGTGCCATCGGGTGTCAGACACCGGTTGGCAC
>NZ_BAOL01000212.1 GCF_000350145.1 Ilumatobacter nonamiensis YM16-303
CCACCCTCTCCGCCACGCGACGACCGGTGCTCCACGGGGCGCCGGTCGTTGTGGTTTTCGATTTCAGTCGTCCGCCGAAGTTCTCATCCAAATGACAAGCATGTCGTGTGGATGACAGCCGCGTTGCAGTTTCATGACGAATCGAGTAGACAACGTGAACCAGGTGATGAGGGAGCGCAACGAAGCGCCCGGCACACCTCTCGAGAACTGACGACACGACCCACGTTGGGACCGACCGGCGGACAGGTGACGAGATGAATCACGACGACATGAATCACGGCGAAGCAAGTTCCTCCGACGAGTTCTGGGGTTCCACCCCCGACTGGAGCGATGCCGCGCCGCGCCCGCGTCGCCAGCCGTCCGAGAGCCACGGTGACATCACCGGGGCGATCAAGAACCTGTGGAGTTCGGCGATGTCGTCGGGCGCCGGTGGAACCCGTGAGCACCACGTGCTCGACGCGAACGCACCCCGTCCGAGCGATGACACGCCCGTCGCCGGTCCGTCGATGTTCGACGACCTCGACACCGAGATCCCTCTCTGGGACAGCGGCCGGGTTGCCTCCGTCGGCAGCGCCGCGGCGACCGCGGGGATGTACGTCACCGACGAGGTGCCGGTCATCGACGCCGCCGGACCGCCTCCGGGTGGGTTCGATGACATCGACGACGACGATGGTTTCGCCGCGATGACACCGGTGCCCCTGGTCGAGCGCGACGACAACCGCCGCGGCGTGACGGGCGGGCTCGACCCGCTCCTCGTCCGCATCGGTGCAGTCGCCGTCGCGACCACGCTGCTCGTGCCGCTCGCGATCGGCTGGACCTCGGACGACAGCGACGACACCATCGCCTCCGCGGCAGCCGACCCCGCGACCTTCTCCGACTCCACCACGGCAGCGGCCGAGACGACGACCCCGGTCACCGAACCCGAATCCTCAGCCGAGACCACTGCGGTGCTCGACGCCGAGAGCCTGCCGCCGGCGGTCGTGGTGAATCCGACCCCGGCCGCCGAATCCAGCAGTAGCTCTTCGTCCTCCTCCTCCTCGTCGTCGTCCTCGACGGCAGCCGCGAGCGAGACGCCGGCGACCACGGAGGTCGTCGAATGCGCGATCGACTACGACGTCGAGTTCGGTGATTTCTGGGTGCGGATCGCCGAGGGCGCCGGGGTCTCCCTCGCGGACCTGCTCGATGCGAACGGGGCGACGAAGGACACGCCGTTGTACCCGGGTTCGGAGATCTGCCTGCCTGCCGGAGCGTCGACGCCTCCGCCGCCATCGTCCTCCTCGTCCACCGCCGCCCCGACGACCGCCGCGCCGACGACAGCTGCGCCCACCACTGCGGCGCCCACGACGGCCGCGCCGACCACGGCGGCGCCGACGACGGCGGCCCCCACCACGGATCCCGCTCCGGCCCCGTCGCCCGAGCCGGCCGGACCGGCGGACATCAAGCAGATCATTCGCGATGTGTGGCCGGACGACCTCGAGGATCGGGCGATCGAGATCGCGTACCGCGAGAGCCGCTTCGTGCCGACCGCGAAGAACTACTGCTGCTACGGCTTGTTCCAGATCTACTGGAGCGTCCACCAGAGCTGGCTCTCCGACATCGGGATCACCGACGACCAGCAGCTGTACGACCCCGCCACCAACGCCCGAGCGGCGTACACGCTGTATCAGCGTGCCGGCGGCTGGGGCCCGTGGGCGATGACGGCCTACTGATCGGCCGCCGATCGCGAGGAATCTTCCCGACCGGCGGTTCCGATCGGACCGGCAGTCGCTTAGAATACGGATCGCCTTTCAGGCACTGCGCCCGTAGCTCAATGGATAGAGCATTTGATTACGGATCAAACGGTTGGGAGTTCGACTCTCTCCGGGCGCGCTGAACGGAACGGGCAACACCTCGAGGGTGTTGCCCGTTCTGCGTTTTCCGGTCCGATCCCGTACGTGGAATGTGGCACCGGGTGGCGGGGCGACGCGAGAGGCCGATTCCCTACACTGCAACCGTGGCTGCTCCGACCGATGTCCTGACCGACAAGTTGGCGGGATTCGGGACGACGATCTTCGCCGAGATGTCGGCACTCGCGGTCGAGACCGGCGCGATCAATCTCGGCCAGGGCTTCCCCGACACGGACGGTCCTGTCGAGGTGCTCGACGCCGCCGTCGACGCGATCCGGAGCGGTGTCAATCAGTACGGCCCGGGCCTCGGCCACCCCGAACTCCGCCAGGCGATCGCCGAGCACCAGCATCGTTGGTTCGGCCTCGACATCGACCCCGACACCGAGGTCGTCGTCACTGCCGGGGCCACCGAGGCCCTCGCCGCCGCAATGCTCGGGATGCTCGACGCCGGCGACGAAGTGATCGTGTTCGAGCCGATGTACGACAGCTACCAGGCCGGCATCGCCCTTGCGGCAGCATCGCCGGTCCCGGTGCTGCTCCAGCCCGACGCCGATGGCGTGTGGCGGTTCGATGCCGACGGGCTGCGCGCCGCGGTGACCGAACGCACGAAGCTGATCCTGCTCAACACGCCGCACAACCCGACCGGCAAGGTGTTCGACCGGGACGAACTCGACACGATCGCGTCGGTCGCGATCGAGCACGACCTCATCGTCGTGACCGACGAGGTCTACGAACACCTCGTCTTCGACGGATCCGCGCACGTTCCGATCGCCACGCTGCCGGACATGTTCGAGCGCACGCTCACGATCTCGTCGGGCGGAAAGACCTTCCACACCACCGGCTGGAAGATCGGTTGGATGACCGGACCGAACGAACTCGTCACCGCCGCACGAATGGCCAAGCAGTACCTCACCTTCGTCAACGGGGCGCCGTTCCAGCCGGCCACGGCGGTCGGGCTGCGCCTCGGCGACGACTACTTCACAGGCCTCCGCGACAACTTGCAGACGGCGCGCGATCATCTCACCGACGGTCTCGGTCGGGCCGGATTCACCACCTACCGCCCTGCAGCCGGCTACTTCGTCACGGTCGACATCACCCCCGTCGCGCCCGACCTCGACGGCATGACGTTCTGCCGTGAACTTCCGCAGCGAGCCGGCGTCGTCGCGGTTCCCGAGAGTGCGTTCTACATGCACCCCGAGAACGGCGATCGTTTCGTGCGATTCGCGTTCTGCAAGCAGCTGCCGATCATCGATGCGGCCGTCGACCAACTCGTCGAGGCGTTCGGATGAGCGTGCTGCGCGTCGCCGCCGTCCAGCACGACATCGTCTGGGAGGATCGTCAGGCGAACTTCGACCACCTCGCCCCGATGATCGCCGGCGCGGTGGCCAGCGGTGCGGGGCTGGTTCTGCTGACCGAGACCTTCTCCACCGGCTTCGCGTTCGACTCACCCGACATCGGCGAGCCGGAAGGCGGCCCGTCGTCGCAGTACCTCGCCGAGCAGGCGGCGATGCACGGCGTGTGGATCGGTGGTTCCTGTCCCGAGATCCGACCCGACGCGCCGGACGACGACCAGCGCCCGTCGAACTCGTTCGTCCTCGCCGGCCCCGACGGAACGACGCATCGCTATCGGAAGATCCATCCCTTCTCGCACGCGAACGAGCAGGAGTACGTGCGCGCTGGGACCGACTTCGTCACGGTGGAGATCGACGGCGTCCGGCTCAGCCTGTTCGTCTGCTACGACCTCCGTTTCGCCGACGAGTTCTGGACGCTCGCGGAGGACACCGATGCGTACCTCGTCGTGGCGAACTGGCCGGCGAAGCGGCGTCTGCACTGGTCGTCATTGCTCCGGGCGCGGGCGATCGAGAACCAGGCGTACGTCGTCGCGGTGAATCGCGTCGGCACCGGCGGCGGCCTCGACTACAGCGGCGACAGTGCGATCATCGACCCGCTCGGGGAGATCCTCGCCTCCGGTGCGGGCGTGGAGACGGTGCTCATCGCCGACATCGACACCGACCACGTCGCCGGCACCCGCTCCCACTTCCGGTTCCTCCAAGACCGTCGCTGACGGCCGGGACATCCGGTGTCGGGCACCGGATGTCCGGTCAGCTGAAGGACTTGTGCATCATCTCGACCTCGATGCCCTTCGCCCGCTGGCGTCCGACCGGCACGAAGCCGAGCTTGCGGTGGAAGCCGAGCGAGGGTTCGTTCGGCGGATCGACGTTGACCTCGAGCGCCAGCCCGTCCGCGTCGGCGTGGTCGCGGGCGATGATTCGTTCCACCTCGCCGTAGAGCGCCGTGCCGTATCCACGCCCGACCACCGACGCGTCGAACGCGACCCGGTCGAGATACATCGCCTCGGGATGCCGTTCGGCGAACCACCGGTAGTTGAGCGAGTCGTACGTCGACCCCGGCGGCAGCACCAGACAGAAACCGACGACCTCGCCGTCGACGTCGGCAGCGATCGCGATCGAGCTCTCGTCGATGAGGAACGTCATCCGGTCGCGATCGACGTCGCCGACCTCGGGAACGTTGGCGGCATTGATCTCCTCCAACCGATCCAGGTCGGCAAGCACGATCGGACGGAAGACCACGGGCGGATTCATCGCCCGCCAACGTACCGACCGCGATCAGTCGTCGCCGACGCTGCGGATCGCTTCCTTGATCTTGGCGATCGTGAACCCCCAAGCCTGGCCCGGGCTCGGCTCGGACGGGATGATGATCTCGTCGGGGTTGGTGAGCACGTCGACCACGACGGGACCATCGTGCGCGAGCGCCCGTTCGATCCCGTCACGCAGATCGGCCGGGTCTTCGATGCGGATCCCGGTGGCGCCCATCGCGGTCGCCACCGCGGCGAGGTCCGGATTCTTCAGCGTCGTACCGAAATCGGGGAGCCCGGCCTCTTCCTGCTCGAGTTTCACCATGCCGAGGCGCTGATTGTCGAACACGAAGATCTTCACGGGCAGGCTCTCCGACACCGCAGTGAGCAGGTCGCCGAGCAGCATCGTGAAGCCTCCGTCCCCAGCGAAGGCGATCACCTGACGTGAGCGGTCGAGCGCCTGGACCCCGATCGCCTGCGGCATCGCATTCGCCATCGATCCGAGATTGAACGAGCCGAGCAGCCGCTGTCCCGAACGCATGCGGACGAATCGTGACAACCACACCGTCGACATTCCCGTGTCGGTGGTGAACACGGCGTCGTCGTCGGCCAGTTCGCCGATGACGTGGGCGACGGCTTCGGGTCGGATCCGCCCCTCCGGATTGTCGAGAACTGCACGCGCTGAGCCGGTGAACGTCTCGTCGTGAGTGGGGTCGGTGAGTCGGGTCTGACGATCACACCACTCCTGGTAGGAGTCGCGCAGGTTCTCCAGGTGATCACGATCGTGCTCGCCTCGAAGTCGAGGGAGCAGCGCGTCGAGTGTCAGTGCGGCGTCGCCGACGATGCCGAGGTCGACGGTGGTCCGGCGTCCGATGTGGTCGGCGGCTGCGTCGATCTGAATCGTGGTGACGTCGTCCGAGAACCATTCGCGATAGGGAAAGTCCGTCCCGATCATCAGCAGCAGGTCGCAGTCGCGGAAGGCGTCGGCGGCAGCAGGGTTGCCGATCAGCCCGTTCTGTCCGAGGTCGAACGGGTTGTCCCAGTCGTAGATCTCCTTCGCCTTGAGTGTGGAGACGATGGGTGCCGCGAGCGCGCCCGCCAGTTCCAGCACCTGAGTGCGGCCCTCACGCGAACCGATTCCCGCCAGGATCGTCACCTTGTCGGCGGCGTCGAGCAACGCGGCGGCTCGAGCGACGGCCGCCTCGTCCGGGCGGGCTCGGGACGTACCCTGGAACACCCGAACGGGTGCGGTGTCGACCTCCATCGGCCCGATGTCCCCGGGGATCGACAACACCGCCACCCCGCGCCGCGACACCGCCGACTCGATCGCCTGTTCGACCAGTCGGGGGATCTGATCGGGCGATGTGACCGTCGCGGTGAACACGGCCACGTCATCGAAGACAGCGTCGTTGTCGACCTCTTGGAAATAGTTGGAACGCAGTTCGGCGACCGGAACCTGACCTGCGATCGCGAGGACCGGTGCGTGACTCTTCGCCGCGTCGTACAACCCGTTGAGGAGATGCAGCGAACCCGGGCCGACGGTTCCCGCGCAGACCCCGATCTGGCCCGTGATCTGCGCTTGCGCTCCCGCAGCGAAGGCGCCGACCTCCTCGTGGCGGACGCCGATCCACTCGATTCCCTCCGTGGTTCGGATCGCCTCGGTCACGCTGTTGAGGGCGTCGCCCACGACGCCGAACACCTGGCTGACGCCGTGTGCGACGAGACCGTCGACGACGACCTGACTGATCGATTGCTTGGACATGGTTGTCTCCTTTGGGCGGTGGGTCACGCTCGCACGGGCACCGCATCGAACGTGGATGCAGATGCTGCGTTCCAGGCAGCGGCCCACGATTCGGGCGGCTCGCTGAGGAGTGATCCGGTTGCGAGTGAGGGATGGAGCTTGTCGAACGAGTGGACGGTGTGTGCGTCCACGCGCTCCATCAAGTGGCCGGCGTGGAGCTGCTCGGGGCCGTCGAGTCCCATGGCGGCGATCAGTCGTTGGGCGCTGTGCACCGTCTCGTGTTGGAACCGCCGGACCCGTTCGGCCTTGTCCTCGACGACGAGCGCGCGCGATCGTTTCGGATCCTGTGTCGCCACGCCGACCGGGCAGGTGTTCGTGTGACAGCGCTGTGCCTGGATGCAACCCACCGCCATCATCATCGCCCGGGCGGCGTTCGTGTAGTCGGCGCCTTGGATCAGCCGCTTCACGATGTCGGAACCCGACGAGACCTTGCCGCTGGCGCCCACCTTGATGTGCCGCTTCAGATCACAGCCGACGAGCGTGTCACGCACGATCGTCAGACCTTCCGTCAGCGGTGTGCCCACGTGGTCCTCGAACTCGAGCGGCGCCGCTCCGGTGCCGCCCTCGGAGCCGTCGACGATGATGAAGTCCGGAATGATGCTCGTGGCGAGGATTGCCTTGCAGATCGCCAGCATGTCGGTACGCGATCCGACGCAGAGTTTGAAGCCGGTGGGCTTCCCACCCGAGAGATCGCGCAGCTCGGCGACGAACTCGAGCAGGCCGATCGGAGTCGAGAACGCCGAATGTGCGGGCGGCGACACACACTTCTCGTGCGCAGGGACGCCACGGGCCGATGCGATCTCCTCGGTCATCTTCGCGGCGGGCATGACCCCACCGATCCCGGGTTTGGCTCCCTGCGAGAGCTTGACCGAGATGCACTTGACCGCCGGCTCCGCCGCCGCGTCGGCGAACTGCTTCGGGTCGAAGTCGCCGTGCGCGGTCCGGCAACCGAAGTAGCCCGAACCGATCTCCCACACCAGGTCACCGCCTTTCTCGAGGTGGTACCGGCTCAGGCCGCCCTCGCCGGTGTCGTGTGCGAAGCCGCCGCGCCGGGCCCCTTCGTTCAGCGCCAGAATCGCGTTGGCGCTGAGCGCGCCGAAACTCATCGCCGACACGTTCAGCAACGCCATCTCGTACGGCTGGATGCACTGCGGTCCGCCGACGGTGACCCGGTGTTGATCGGCAGGTGGTGACTTGGGTGCCGCCGAGTGGATCAGCCACTCGGCGCCGGGGGCGTACACGTCCAGTTCGGTGCCGAACGGCTGCTCCTGGTTGACTCCCTTCGCCCGTTCGTAGATCAGCGATCGGGCATTGCGATCGAACGGAGTTCCGTGCGTGTCGCGTTCGATGAAGTACTGCTGCAGTTCGGGACGGAGCGACTCGAGCGCGAATCGGAAGTGACCGAGTACGGGATAGTTGCGCAGCACGCTGTGATGGGGCTGGACCAGGTCGTACACGCCGACCAGCACCGCGAGCCACAGGGGGACGGCGGCGACCAGCCACCACCACGAACTGATCGTCACGAGTGCGGTGGCGGCGACTGCTCCGACCAGAGCCAGGGCGAACCCCGAGAACCGCGCGAATGTCCTCATCGACATCCGCCGACGACCGGTTCGCTCACGTGGCACGTCATCACTAGGGAAGGTTCACATCACCCCGACAGACCAAACCAGCGCAGGCGATCGGAGAGAGAACTGAACACCTGCGAACGATTCGGCGGCGCCGTTCAACGGGCGACGGAGGCGTCGTATCCTTGTGATCATGTTGTTCAGCAAGAACGTCACCATGGTCGAGCCCGAGGACGCGCTGCCTGGACGGACCGATCAGACGATGCCCGTTCCGGACGCGCACCACGTGAACGGCAACCCGCTCGTCGGCCCGTGGCCGGACGGCATGGAGATCGCCGTCGTCGGCATGGGTTGCTTCTGGGGCGCGGAGCGGATCTTCTGGCAGCTCGACGGCGTCTACTCCACCTTCGTCGGATACGCAGGCGGTTTCACCCCGAACTGCACCTACGAGGAGAACTGCACCGGCCTCACCGGCCATGCAGAGGCGGTCGGCATCGTGTTCGATCCCGAGGTGATCAGCTTCGAGCGGATCATGCAGGTGTTCTGGGAGAACCACGACCCCACGCAGGAGATGCGTCAGGGCAACGACCGGGGAAGCCAGTACCGCACCGCGGCATACGCCACGCAAGCCGACCAACTCCCGGTGATCGAGGCGACCCGCGACACGTTCCAGGCGCAACTCGACGAGAAGAACTTCGGCCGGATCACGACCGAGGTCAAGCAGATCGACTTCGACACCGACTTCTACTACGCGGAGCCGTACCACCAGCAGTACCTGGCGAAGAACCCGAACGGGTACTGCGGCATCGCCGGCACCGGCGTCAGCTGCCCCATCGGCACCGGCGCCTGACCACGATCACCTCCCGGGCGCAGGCCGCGGTGTTCTGCCTCGTCGCTCGGCGCACTGACGGTCGTGAACGTCCGCAACCATCCGACGGCGCTCGCCGTCCTCCCCGCAGTCGGGCTGTCGTCGAGCATCACCTGCTCCGACCGAGGCGAATGGTTCCGATCTCGCCGGACTGATGCCCGGCGACGACGCGGTCACCAGCCGCTCGAACGGATCTCGTCGCCGTCGGCGTCGAGGCCTCGACCGGCCCAGCGCAGTGCCCCGGGCGTTGCCGACAGTCGAGCGATCAGGCTCTGCATCGGCGTGTCGTCGACCGCCTCGATGGTCCCCCGCGCCGCGTAGTGCGGGTCCTGCGCGATGTCGGCCATGTCGAGCACCGGACCGATCGCGGCCTGAGCCGCGGTGAATTCGGCGATCACGTCCGCGCTCGAACGGACCGAGCACCAGTCGGTCAGCAGCGCTTCCAGTTCCTCGCGGTGGTCGGCGCGTCCCGCGAACGTCGTGAATCGCTCGTCGTCGCCCACACCGATCAGGTCGAGCACCCGCGCCGCAACCGAATCGCTGCTCGTCGACACCGCGACCCAGCGACCGTCGGCACACCGATAGGTACCGCGCGGCACCGTGTACGGCAGTCCGGAACCGAGCCGAGGTTGTTGCTCGCCGGTCACGGCCTGGAGCGACGCCAGCGGACCCATCAGGTGGAACATCGTCTCCAGGAGGTTGGCATCGACCACCTGGCCGACGCCGGAGTACAACGCGACCATGGTGGCGAACGCGGCGGCCAATCCGGTCACCTCGTCGGTGAGCGCGATCGGCGGCACGAGTGGCGCTCCGTCCGGTTCGCCGTTCAGTGCGGCAAACCCGGACATCGCCTCGGCGATCGTGGCGAATCCCGGTCGCGTCGCATAGGGACCGGTTTGGCCGAACCCGGAGATCCGCGTGATCACCAACGCCGGACGGCGCTCGAGAAGGACATCCGGCCCGAGGCCGAGTCGCTCCAACGTTCCCGGACGTGAGTTCTCGACCAGCACGTCGGCCTCGTCCACGAGGCGGAGGAGGGTCGCACGGTCGGCGTCGTCCTTGATGTCGAGTACGACCGTCCGTTTGTTGCGGTTGACCAGCTTCCACCACAGCCCGACGCCGTCACGCGGGTCGGTCCACGCCATGTTCCGCAAACCGTCACCGTCGGGTCGCTCGACCTTGATCACGTCGGCACCGAAGTCGGCGAGATAGCGCGCGCAGTTCGGCCCGGCGAGCACCGTCGACATGTCGATCACCCGCAGCCCGCCCAGCGGCCCAGAGGCAGAAGGGCCGGTGTCGTCGTCGGATGTCGAGTCGTGGCCCATCGACGACATCGTCGCAGGGGTGGCCCGACATGGAGAAGCCCCGGCGACGGGCCGGGGGCTTCTCGATGGCTCGGAGCAGGGATCCGAGCCGGAGGGACTGGCGAGGTCAGCTGTCGACCGACGCCGCGGAGGGCGGCGATGCAGGGGAGGCCGGTGACGCCGGAGACGGAGGCGATGCCGGGGACGGAGGCGATGCCGGGGACGGTGGCGACGCTGGGGTGGGTGGCGACGCCCGGGAAGGCGGCGAAGCGACCGACGCCGGGGACGCAACCGATGCGACCGACGGAGCCGAGACCGGCGAGGGCGGGCTGTCGGGCTGTTGCGGTGCAGGCGGATCGGCGACGTGGTTGCTGCTCTGGACCGACGGCGGCGAATCGACGCTGTCGCTGTCCTGCTGGCCCGGTGCCGGTGCCGGGGCCCGAGTGTTCTTGACCCAGTTGTAGAGGGTGACCTTGTCCGGGCTGTTCGCACTCTGGATGCTCGCGACTCCGACCGAGGCACCCGACCGGACCGAGTTGGCGACCGATGCGGCGGAGGCGAACGCCGAGGGGTCGTCGGCGACGACCACCGGAGCGGAGAGACGCTCGACGCTCTGCGGGTCGTTGAGATCCACGCGGTCAGCGGGCTGCTCCTGCCAGGGTGCCTCGTCGGCGAGGGCGAATCCGCCGATTCCGACGCCTGCCACCAATCCGAGGGCAGTGGCGACTTTCCAGTCGAGCTTGATCGATGTAGCCATGGTTCTGTTCCTTGTCTTCGAGGTCGGGCTTCGTTCTGACATGAACGATGGCGACCCACGATGGGAACAAGATGACGTCAGTCTGAGAAACCTCTCATCTCAGCGCAGCAGTTCTTCGGCGTTCGTCAACTGCTCGTCGATCGCAGCCCGCCAGCCAGGGTGCTGAATCCGGAACGGTCCGGTGGCGAGCCCGACCAGCACCGCAGCGGTCGCGATCCGCAGCTCGCCGGGGTCGACCGCGGCCGCAAAGGCCGGCGTCAGGTCGTCGATGTACCGCCGCAATTCGGCGCCGTCCCCGTCGAGTTGCGAAGCCCGGAAGGTCAGATGGGCGAGCAGGGTCCCGAGGTCGCCGATGGGATCCCCCGGGCCGACGTCGTCGATGTCGAGCAGTCCGGTGATCGCGGGCGCGCCATCTCGGCCGTCGAGGATGAGCTGACCCTCGTGAAGATCGCCGTGCACGGTCGGTCCGCGGCGGGCAATGGAGCGCGCCTCGGCGTTCGAGAACGCCTCCACCAGGGCGTCGAGCCGACCGACATGCTCCGGGGCCACGCTCGCCAACACCTGCGCGTGGGCGATCGCGTCGGAGACACGCGACCGCACCGGCGGAGCGCCGCTCGAATCGACGGGAGCGAGACGAGCGCACAACTCGAGAATGTCGTCCGGCTTCGGCCATGGATGGCGGTCCTCCTTGAGCCGGACCCGGAACGTGTCGCCCAGCAGTGCTTCGAGGGCGATCCATCCCGCGTTCGCATCGAACGCAAGCACGTTCGGGACGGGGAGACCGGCTGCGCGCAGACGCTCGTGTCGGGTGACGAAGTCGTGCGTCGTCGCCGGGGCCACGAGCTTGACGTAGAACTGGCCGCGCCGGTCGGTGGCGCGGATGACCGCTCGTTCCGTCGGGCGGTAGGCCACGACCTCCAGGTGGGGGTCGCCGACCGCGACGTCGGAGAACATCACCGCGGCGCGGGGTGACACGACCGCGTCCTCGAGCGCGGGCAGCGACGGGTCGAACGGCCATCGCCACACGCCCACGCGGAGTACCGTTCCATCGGGTGCCTCGGCCTCGATCGGTACGGTGCCCGGCGGTTCGCCGTACACGGTGCTCGACGCGACGATCGTCTCGCGGACTTCGCCGCGTCTCGGCCATTCGACCTGGCACGTGAACTGCACGACGAGGTCCGACCCCGGGCGGTACTGCACGCTCACCGGACGGGCATCGACCAACCGGCCACCCGCCATCTCCACCGCAGGCGCGAGGATCGCCGGCGCGTGTTCACCGGTCAGGTGGACCGCGGCAGGCAGGACCGCGTCGTCGATCGTCGTTGCGATGTCGTCCTCGCCGGTCACCCGTCCTCCAGTCGATAGCCCATGCCGCGCACCGTGGTGATCACGTCGTTGCCGAGTTTCTTGCGCAGATAGCGGATGTAGACATCGACCACGTTGGAGTTCGGATCGAAGTCGTATCCCCACACGTTCGAGAGCAGCTGCTCGCGACTGAGCACGTGACCGGCGTTCCGGAGGAACGTCGCGAGCATCGAGAACTCTCGTGCCGTCAGCTCCACCGATGTGCCCTCGACGGTCGCACGGCGCGTGCGGAGGTCGAGTTCCACCCGGCCTGCGCTGAGGACCGTGGACTCGGTGGCCTCCTGACCGCGAAGGCGCAGCCGGACGCGAGCAAGGAGTTCTTCGAATCGGAACGGCTTGGTCATGTAGTCGTCGGCACCCTGCTCGAGGCCCGACACGGTGTCCTCGACGCTCTGTCGCGCCGTGAGCACGATCACCGGGAGCAGTTCGCCGCGGGTGCGGATCGCGTGGAGCACCTCGAAGCCGTCCATCTCGGGCAGCCCGAGGTCGAGGATCATGAGCTCGAACGCGTCGTCGCGAGCGAGGGCGGCAGCAGAGCGACCGTCGTTGACAGCGACCGTGGTGAAGCCGCTTGCTCGAAGCCCCTTCTCCAAGAAGCTGACGATGCGTTCTTCGTCCTCGGCGATCAGGATCCGGGTCATCGGCGCCACCGTTCGTGGATGCTCGTGCGTGGGCTCATGCCGTGGCCTCGGAAACGACGCGGAACTCGTCGTTCGCCGGCAGGTTCGTGGGGATGACGACCGCAAAGGTTGCCCCGGCGCCGACGCTCGACTGCACCTCGGGGTATCCGCCGTGTGCACGGGCGATCGCGTCGACGATCGACAACCCGAGTCCCATCCCGTCCGGTCGACGCACCCGGCTCGAGGCGCTGCGCGTCTGGCGGTCGAAGAGTGTCGGGAGAACGTCGGGGTCGACGCCGGGGCCGCTGTCGCGCACCCACAATCTCGCCCACGGACCGCCGTGTACTTCCGGTGCGTCGATCAACTCCGCACCGATCCGGATCTCGTCGTCAGCCATCGTGTGTTGTACGGCATTCGACGCCAGGTTGAGCATCGCCTGGGAGAGCCGACCCTCGTCGGCGACGATCGCGACCATCCCCGGCGGTGGGCTGGACTCGACGGTCCATGTGCGGTCGCCCAGCGTCGACACGCGGTGGAGCAAGGTGGTGGTGAGCTCGCCGAGATCGACCGGCCCGACGCCCAGGAAGTCTGGGCGATCGGCTTTCGCCAGAACGAGCAGGTCGCCGACGTACCGGCTCATCCGTTCGAGTTCGTCGGTGACGAGCGCAACGGTCTCGCGGCGCTCGCCCGGGTCGTCGTGTTCGATGAGGTCGAGGTGTCCCTGCGCGATCGTGATCGGCGTTCTCAGCTCGTGTGCGACATCGTCGAGGAACCGGCGCTGCGAGCTGAATCCGTTCTCCAATCGATCGAGCATCTCGTTGAGCGTGCGGCCGAGCTCCGCGAGTTCGTCGGCACCGTCGACCGGAATGCGTTCGGACAGGTCGGTCTCGGTGATCCGCCGGGATGCCGTGGTGATCTCCCGAACCGGTCGCAGGATGCGGCCCGCCGCGGCCCAGGCGATGACGGCGGCGATCGCGAGAGCGATCACCCCGATGATCGCGGCCGTGCGTACTCCGCTGAGGAGCTGGTCGCGTTCGTCGCCGGGAAAGCTGACGACGGCGAAGGCACCGAGCACGTCGCCGTCGTGCACGAGCGGCACGACGAGATAGCGCGCATCGCCGAGATCGGTCGATCCCGTTCCGTTCGTCGAGTCGACCGCTCGGCGCCATTCCTCGACCATCGGATGGTCGTCCGCGAGGGCGAGTGCACCGCTGCTTGCTCGGTAGGGCTCGGCGTCGACGAGCGTGTAGAACGCCTCATCGTCGGAGGGGACGTTGCGACTCAGGAACGTGTCGAAGAGCGCCTGGACGTCGTCGGCGAACGGCTCGCCGGTCTCGGGATCGGTGCCATCCGCGAGCAGCCGGAGTTCCTCGACCTCCTGATTGAGGGCAGCCGCCACCTTCTGATCGAGTTCGGAGAGCAGCACCTGACGGGTGGCGAAGAGGACGAACGCCAAGACCGAAGCGAGGAGCAGCACGAAGCCGACGACGATCCGAAGCCGCAGCCCGGCCCGCCGCCTGACCGATGTGCGCGGTGGTCGAAGTGTGTGCGACGTCGATGGTCGGTCCGTGAGCATCAGCGGACTCGTCCGACGAGCAGGCGGAACGTCCGCCGGCACTCGACCGTCGAGGGCGGGTCCTGGACGGTGCGCATCTGCAGCGAGGCTAGCCCGCACGTCGATCGGGCTCCGAGGGAGACCACCTCCGCCCGTTCAGCCCGGTGCGACGAGTTCGCCGGCCGCCAACTGTTGGGCGTACCGGCCACCCGCAACGACCAGTTCTTCGTGCGTGCCGATCTCGACGATCGATCCCGCGTCGAGGAATGCAATGCGGTCGGCGGCGCGAATCGTCGACAACCGGTGTGCGATGACCAGTGCGGTTCGACCCTCGAGCGCCCGTTCGAGGGCCTCTTGGATGTGCGCCTCGTTGTCGTTGTCGAGGTGGCTCGTCGCCTCGTCCAGGATCACGATCGCCGGGTTCTTCAGGAGCAGTCGAGCGATGGCGAGCCGTTGCTTCTCGCCGCCCGACAGGCGGTAGCCACGCTCGCCGACGATCGTGTCGTAGCCGTCGGGGAGGGCCGCGATCGTGTCGTGAATTCGTGCCGATCGAGCAGCGGTCACCAACCGATCGTCCGTTGCGTCCGGGTCGGCGTAGCGGAGATTGTCGGCGATCGACTCGTGGAACAGGTGCGGGTCCTGCGAGACGACACCGATCGCGCGCCGCAGCGAGTCGAGCGTGAGGTCGCGCACGTCGAGTCCGTCGATGCGGACCGCTCCGCCGGTCACGTCGTACAGGCGGGGGACGAGTGAGATCGTCGTCGACTTCCCGGCTCCCGACGCCCCGACCAGCGCGACCGTTTCCCCTTCGGCGACCGACAGCGACAGACCGTGCAGCACGTCGATGTCGGGGTCGGTGTCAGCGGTGAGGCCGGCGTTCTGCTCCATCGACGGGATCGCCGTTTCCGATGCGGGCGGATAGCGGAAGACGACATCGTCGAACTCGATCGTGCCGCGCGGCTGGACGAGGTCGACCGCGCCGAGCCGCTCGGTGATCGCCTCGGGCGCGTCGAGCACCTCGAACACCCGCTCGAAGCTGACCATCGATGTCATCAGGTCGACCCGCGCGTTCGTCAGTCCCGTCAGCGGCTGGTACACCCGCGTCACCAGCGCGGCGAGCGCGACGAGGGTGCCCGTGCTGATCCCACCGTTCACGACCATGATGGCACCGACGCCGTAGATCGCTGCCGTGCCGATCGCGCCGACGAGTCCGAGCGCCACGAAGAACACCCGTCCGTACATCGCCGAGCTGATCCCCGTGTCACGCACCCCGGCGGCGCGACGTTCGAACGCGCGTCGCTCACGCCGACCCGACCCGAACAACTTGACCAACATCGCTCCGGACACGTTGAAGCGCTCGGTCATCTGCGTGTTCATCGCCGCGTTGTAGCCCATCTGCTCGCGCGAGATCGCCTGCAGTCGCTTGCCGACCCGACGCGCCGGCACGATGAACAGCGGCAGCACGATGAGGGTGAGGAGCGTGAGACGCCATTCGAGCGCGAACATCGCGGCGAGCGTGGTGATCAGCACGACGACGTTGCTCACGATGCTGCCCAGCGTGCTCGTGACGGCGGTCTGCGCGCCGATCACGTCGCTGTTGAGGCGCGACGTGATCGACCCGGTGGGCGTCCGCGTGAAGAACGCGATCGGTAGCCGTTGGACCTTCGCGAAGAGCGCGCTGCGAAGGTCGTAGATCAGTCCCTCGCCCACGCGCGCCGAGCACCACCTCTGCAGGATCGCGAGACCGGCATCGGCCAGGGCCGCGAGCACGGCCAGCGTCGCGAGGACGTAGATCGCACCCCGGTCACTCTCGGGAATCGCCGTGTCGATGATCGCCCGCACCACGAACGGCGGCACCAGCGCGAGCAGCGCGGCCGCGAGGATCGCGATCAGGAAGATGATGATCGTCGTGCGGTACGGCCGGGCGAACGACCACACGCGCTTCGCCGTTCCCGAGGCGAGGTGTTGGTCCTTCACGGCGTCGGCGTCGCCGGGCATCATGTGATGTGGACCCATCCGCATGCGTCCACGCTACGCCCGGTTGACCGGTGCTGCGCCGTTGTGACCAGCGTTCGGCACGCCGTGACTGACGGGTCGCGCCGCCCTCGAGCTCGTACGCTGAACCGGTGAAATCTGCCCGATCGTTCCTCGTCGCCGGCGCGCTCGTGCTCGCGGCGTGCACCGGATCGGACCGTGGCGAGCCGCCACCGCAGACACGCGAGATCGTCGACGAGGCGAGCGCCGTCGAGGACACCGACGACGTGTTCACGCCGAGCGATGCGAGCGGCGAGTCGTCGGGTGACGCGCCGTCGGCGACGTCGGACGCCGACGATTCGCGGAGCGACGACGCCGACACCGCCACCGTCGACGCCGACAGCGTTGATCCCGTCGAACCCGCCGGACCCGATTCCGAGGAGTCGTCCGGGGACGACAGCGCGTCGGGTTCGTCCGCGACACCGGAGCAGCTCGACTACTCGATCGTGTTCGACGACCTCGGCGGCGGAGTCGATGGCGGCTGGCTGACGGTTCCGGTGGACTACGACGACCCGCAGGGCGACACCTTGAAGCTCTGGGTCACCCGGCACCGCGCCTCGTCGGAGGACGATCGGATCGGGGTCCTGTTCACGAACAACGGCGGACCCGGGATGCCGGCGAGTTCGATGCCGCTCAACGCCCGCGCGTACTTCCATGATCCACTGGTCGACGCCTTCGACATCGTGGCGTGGGATCCGCGCGGGACCGGGGTGAGTGGAGGGTCGGCCGACTGCATCGGTGACGACGAGTACGACCGCTACTTCGCGGAGGCCGACCTCAGCCCTGAAACCGATGCCGAACGTGACGCGTTGGTCGAACTGGCGCAGGACTATGCCGACAGCTGCGTCGACGCCGTCGGCGACCTGTTGCCGCACATCGGGACCAACAACACGGCTCGGGACATGGATGCGATTCGCCAAGCGCTCGGCGAGGAACAGGTGAGCTATCTCGGCTTCAGCTACGGCAGCGAACTCGGGGCCGTGTGGGCAACGCTGTTTCCCCACACGGTGCGGGCGGCCGTCCTCGACGGCGCCGCGCACCCTGACGCCGAGAGCCTGGAGCCGGCGAAACGGCAACAAGCCGGATTCGAGCGGTCGTTCAACACGTTCCTCGAGGAATGCAGCGCGACGCCGTCGTGTGCATTCCACAACGATGGTGACGCCGAAGGTGCCTACGACCGGCTGCTGGAGGAACTCGACGAGAACCCGGTGCCCGGAGCGGACGATCGGCCCCTCGTGAACCAATCGGTCCTCACGGGTGCGGTCATCCAGGCGATGTACAGCGACCGCCGCTGGCCGGCACTCGAACGCTCACTGGCCGACGCGCAGAACGGCGACGGCGCCGGCCTGCTCGCTCTCTTCGACGGCTACTACCGAAGGGATCCCCAGGACGGTTCGTACGGCAACCTGATCGAGTCGCTCTACGCGATCACGTGCGCCGACGAACCCGACCGGTTGACCGTCGAGGAGGCGGATCGTCGAGCTGCGGAACTGATCGGGAACGCCCCGCGCGTGTTCCCCGAAACGACGGGGTCGTACACGTGCGACTTCTTCCCGCCGTCCGCTGATCCCCGCGCCGAGATCACCGGTGAAGGCGCCGGACCGATCCTGGTGATCGGCACGACCGGGGATCCGACGACTCCGATCGACAGCAGCGTGGCGATGGCCGACGCGCTGGAGGAGGGCGTGTTCGTCGAAGTCGAAGCGAACCAGCATCTCGCCTACGGGCAGACCGACGACTGCATCGACGACATCGTGCACGAGTACCTGATCTGGCTCGAACCGCCGCCGGCCGGCACCGTCTGTTCGTAGGCGGCGCCGTCCGCTCAGTCGCCCAGTGCGTCCTCGATCGAGGTGGTGCGGTAGAGGCCCGGCCCGTCCACGGTGACCGTCTCGAGGAACTTCCGTGCCGACCCGTAGCTGTCCCGCATGAGGCTGGCCGACAGGGAGAAGTCGAGCGGCGACACGATCACCGGAGCGGATCCGGGCACGTACACCACCGGGACCGACTCGGCGGCGACCGGGAGTTCGCGCAGCACCTGCTGACGCATCTGCACCATCATCGAGTAGAAGACGGTCTCGGGCATCGTCGTGGGGCGTTTGATCTGCTGATCGGGGAACGCGCAATCGAGCACGACGAGTGACTTCGCGCCCATCCCGAGCGCCTGGAGGACCGGGACGTTGGTGACCAGTCCACCGTCGTACAGGTCGCGCCCATCGCGGTGGACGCTCGGGAACACCCCGGGGATCGCCGAACTCGCGAGCGCCGCACTGATCACGGGACCGCTGGTCAGGGCCACCGCCAGGCTCGTCTCGACGTCGAGCGCCATCGCAGCGAACGGCACCTCGAGGTCATCGATGTCGACGTCGCCGATCTCGTCGAGGAACAACTGGGCGAGGTTCGGTGTGTCGTAGATCGAGGTCTTCGAGCGCCAGAGTGTCCAGATCCGCCGGACGACCCCACCGGGCAGGATCGCGTCGGTGTCGAGGTTGTTCCACACGTGGCTGAGTCGGCTCGCCGCACCGATCGGGTCGGCGGCGACGATCGCGCCGTTGAGCGCGCCGATCGAGGTGCCGGTCACGAGATCGGCGTGGATGTTCCGATCGTGGAGCGCCTGCAGCATCCCCACCTGTGCGGCTCCGAGGCTGCCTCCGCCACCGAGCACGAACGCGATCGGCCGCGGAAGTGACTCGACGAGGGTTGCTTCGTACGGATCCGGCATGGGTCCAATGTAGGTCCGACGGTGTGGGGGCAAGTCGATCGCCCGCCGCCTCTGCGTTCTCGTCGCGATTGAGCCCGCCTTCCGGGCAGGACCGCGACGAGAACCGGGCTCGGCCGTCCCGACACGGGCTGCAGTGTGCGGTCGGAGAACGACGACGGGCGCCCATGAGATTCATGGACGCCCGTGGACGTACTGGCGGAAGGCGTGGGATTCGAACCCACGGAAGCCCGAAGACTTCAACGGCTTTCGAGGCCGTCCCATTCGTCCGCTCTGGCAGCCTTCCTCGATCGAGGCTAGCGACGAAATGGGCCGGCCACGACCGAGCGGACGTGCGGTCAGCGACGGGCGCGGAAGAAGTCGCGGAGCAGGTCTCCGCACTCGTCCTGGCGAACGGCGCCGATCACCTCGACGGCGTGATTGAGCGGTGCGCCGCCCAACAGCCCGAAGTGACTCACCACCGCTCCGGCCTTCGGGTCGGTCGCACCGAACACGACCGTGCCGAGTCGGGCATTCACCATCGCCCCTGCGCACATTGCGCACGGCTCGAGCGTGACGACCAGCGTGCAGTCGTCGAGCCGCCAGTGGCCGATGTGCGCGGCGGCATCCTGCAACGCGAGCACCTCGGCATGCGCGACCGGATCACCCGTCAGCTCGCGTTCGTTGTGTCGAGCCGCGATGACCTCGCCGTCACGAATCACGACGGCCCCGACCGGCACGTCACCGTGGTCGGGTGCGGCGCGGGCTTCGTCGAGTGCAGTGGTCATCCAACGGTCGTGTTCGGCGTCCATCGCGCGGCCTCCAGAACGCAGCTCGTTGGGTACGAGAACGGCCAGGGGCGAGAACCCCTGGCCGTCGATGGCGGAGAGGGTGGGATTCGAACCCACGGACCCGTGAAGGTCACACGCTTTCCAAGCGTGCCGATTCGGCCGCTCTCGCACCCCTCCAGGTGTTGATTTCACACACTACCGGTGCGTTGAGTGGTGGTGGCCAGACGATCTGCGGCACACAGACGATGCCGATGAAGGCTGCTACCTTCCGGTCCTGACCTGGTTCACGGGCGTCCGTTGCACAGGGCCCGGCCACCACCGGCGATCACGTTATCGCCGACGCCAGATTTCTGGCCTGCGCGGCCAGGTCGGGTGCTCCGATGCTCTCCGCCATCGCCTCGAAGTCGTCGGTCGGCCCGCTCCACCGCCAGTCGTCGACCGCTCCGACGTCGAGATCGATGTCGATCGTGGCGATCGTGCGGAACAGGTAGGCGTCGTCGAGCTGCGCCTGCAGCGTGGTAGAAAGTTTTGCGGCGCCGCGAAGGCCGGCGACGTCCCATTGGCCGGCCGCTGCGGGAATGTCCTCGATGTGGCCGTAGCGGGCCAGGACGAGTGACGCACTCTTCGCACCCCATCCCGGCAGGCCCGGGAAACCGTCGGCCGAGTCACCGACCAGGCCGAGGTAGTCGGGAATCGACGCCGGACCGATCCCGAACTTCTCGGTGACCGCCTCCTCGTCGAGGATCTCGCGCTTGCGCCGGTCGAACTGCACGACCCGGTCGCCGCGCACGCACTGTCCGAGATCCTTGTCCGGCGTGACGATCAGCACCTGCTCGACCCGTTCGTCGGCGTCGGCCACCGCGGCCGCGGCACCGAGCGCGTCGTCGGCCTCGTGCGTCACCATCGGCCACACGGTGAAGCCTGCCGACGCGAGCGCTTCCTCCATCACCGGGATCTGGCGCAGGATGTCCTCGTCCATCCCCTCGCCGTCCTTGTACCCGTCGTACAGGTCGTTGCGGAAGCTCTCGATCACGTGATCCGAGGCGACGCCGATGTGCGTGGCTCCGTCCGCGACGAGTGCCAGCGTCGATGCGACGACACCGGCAGCTGCGGCGGACGGATGCGTGTTCGCGTGCCGGGAGACCTGTCCGAAGTGCTGGCGGAAGAGTTCGTAGGTGCCATCGACGAGGTGGACGCGCATGGTCGCACGGTAGTGCAGCAGCCCGGCGCCCGACCTGGGGATCGCCGACTACAGACTGCCCATGAGGTCGAGGAAGGGTTGTCCGACGAACACGGCTGCGACCGCGCCGAGCGCGAGGAACGGTCCGAACGGGAGCTGTCCCGCGGTGTCGCCCCGCCGCCGGAGAATCGCGATGCCGGCAGCAATCGATCCGAGGATGAACCCGAAGAACAGCCCTGGCGCCACGATTCCCGGGTTGAGCCAGCCGAGGTAGAGCCCGAGCAGGGGCGACAGCAGAACGTCGCCGAACCCGAATGCGACGTCGTCGCCGTACACGACGTTGCTGATCGCGTACACGCCGCCGATGAGGGCGAGTGCGATCAGGGCACCGAGGCCGGCCATCCAGATTCGGCGGGGCTCGTCGACGACCAGCGCCGCGACGATCAGCGACGTTCCGCCCAACGTGATTCCGACGAAGGTGTTCTGGCGCGGCAATCGTTGGATGCGGATGTCGATCGCGGACTGCGTGACGAGCACCGAACCGAAGAACAGGTAGGCGGGAAGGGCTGCGAACAGGACGTCGTGGAACCGGACGGCGAAGACCACCCACACGGCAACGTTCGCGATCGCGATCTCGACCGGTCCCGAACCGAACGGTGCTGATCCCGGCGGCACGCCGTCCTCCGCAGCGCGTTGGACGACGACGGCGAGATACCGGCCGATCACGGCGCCGGCGGCGACCACCAGTGGAATCAGGACATACAAGCTCATCGAGGCGCGCGGCCGCGTCGGTCCGGCCCGCTGCGGAGACTAGACCGTCACGTGGCGGGCCCGACCCGTTGCATGACGCGCGAGGATGAGTGGATGGCCACATGGACGCGTGCACTGGTGACAGGAGCTTCGTCGGGGATCGGGCGCGAGATCGCGCTCCAACTCGCCGCCGCCGGAACCGAACTCGTCGTGGTGGCCCGCGACGGCGATCGCCTCGACGCGCTGGCTGCCGAGGTCGATGTCGACTGTCAGGTACTCATCGCCGATCTCGCCGATCCGAACGAGTTGTCGTACGTGGAGGATCGGGTGCGTCAGGGCAACGACCCGATCGATCTGCTGGTGAACAACGCCGGCTTCGGGTTCCAGGGTCCTTTCCACGAACTCGACCTCGAGCGTGAGGCCGCGGTGGTCGACGTGAACGTCGTGGCGCTGCACCGCCTCGCGCACGTCGCCGCCACCCGGATGGCGCAGGTCGGCCACGGTGGCATCTTGAACGTGTCGTCGATGTCCGGATACCTCGCGACGCCGAACTCCGCGACGTACTCGGCCACGAAGGCGTTCGTGACCGCGCTCAGCGAAGCGATGCACGGCGAACTCGAGCCGCTCGGGGTGCACGTGACCGCGCTGTGTCCCGGCTTCACCCGGACCGAGTTCCAGGATCGCGGCAGCTACGACGCGTCGGGCATCCCCGACTTCGCGTGGCAGGACGCACCCGAGGTCGCGACGGCCGGACTGGACGGGATTGCGACGAATCGCACCATCGTCGTGCCGGGCGTGGCGAACCGGATCGGAGCCACGGCGATCGACGTGATGCCGGGGGCACTGCGTCGGTTCGCCGTCGGCAAGATGGCTCGCTGACTCTGCTGCTGCGTTCAGCGGTGGGAACGCGTCATGCCGCTGCGGTCGACTCGGCGGCGAGTTCGAGCACCTCGTCCATGGGGAACGGGCCGACCCATCCGGTGATCGGCGTCCCGTCGGCCGCCAACAGCACGGCAGAGGGCTGTGACGTGATGCCGATCGCCTGCCAGGTCTCGAACGACTCGTCCCACAGCATCGTGAAGGACTTCGTGCCGTTGTCCTCGACGAACTCGCCTGCCTCGGCGAGGCTGTCCTGGGTGCCGAGGCCGACGACGATCAGATCGTCTTGATGATCACGAGCGAACTGCTCGACATCGGGAGCTTCCCGATTGCAGACGGGTCAATGCGGTGCGTACATCCAGAGCAGGATCGGTTTGTCCTGTGGGACGAGGTTGCGGAAGTTGACCTTCTGCCCGGTGGAAACGTCGTCGAGCACGACACTCGGGAGTTGGTTGGTGGCGATTTCCGCGGAGCCGACCACGTCGGGACCCACGAGGTCGACATGACCCGGACCGGAAGTGACCTCGGCCGGTTCACCGCCGGTGGATTCTGCGGGAGCTGCGGAGTCGACCGCGGCCACGGGGTCGTCACTCGCCGTCGAGTCCGATCCGCCCCCGCAGGCGGCGAGCACGATCGCTGCCACCGCGCTCGTCGCAGCGAAGCCCCGACGAGACGCGTTCCGCGTTGAACTGTCGACCTTCGTGCGCATCCGGTCATTCTCGCCGAGGGACCGGTCGACCACTCGCCGATCGACGCAGTTCTCGGAACGTTTCGGAGCTCGCGAACGCCTGTTCGTCGGTTCGGGTGGAGCGAACCTCCCGCGTCCGGTGGGTTCGGTCGTCCCACCCGATTCACGTCGCGGTGAGCAGCTCCCGGCGAAGGTCGAGGAGCTTCGGGGCGGGGTCACCATCGGACCACGCGTCGGCCGTGATGACCCGCTCGTAGCTCTCCCACTCCTGTCGAACTCCGGCGAGATCGCCGGCGCGGGCGTGAGCGCGCATTCGCAAGCCGACCAACTCCTCGTGTCCGGGCAGCACCTTCAGCCCCTGACCGGTGGCCCAGAACACGAGGTCGGTGTCACCGATCGAGAGCGCGTGCCCCGCGAGTTCGGCTGACGCGGTCGTGGCCAACAGCACGTAGCTCGACGTGAGTCCGTCGGCGTCGGGCCAGAGGTAGGAGGTCCCGGAGAACGGCAGGCCGCGGATCATCTCGACGGCGGGGCGGAGCACGTCGATCGCGTGCGCCGGTGGAGCGAGTCGAGCGTGTTCCACGCGCTGTGCGATCAGGTCGGTGTCGGTGACGACCCGATCGTGGAGCGGGAGGCTCTCGTTGAGAGTTCGCGCCAGCCACTCCTCTCCGCCGGGCGGTGCGACGAGTCGTCCGAGGGCACGTCGTGCTTCCGAGACCACGTTCGCGAAGGTGGCGTCGCGGACATCCAACTCCCAGAGCGCCGTGCGTGCCGCCGAACGGGTCGCTCGCTCACGATGCGTCGCCAGCCAGGCGATCAACTCCACCGTCTTCGAGCGTTCGAACACACCCGGCTCACCGTCGGCTGTCGTGACCGTCACCGGGCCCATCAGTCCGACGACGATGTCGTGGTGCAAGGGTCGCAGTGGTTCGGCGACGGCGCCACCGATGTCGAGCGGGAGCGACGGCTGCGTCCCGATCGGACGCGTGGCGTCGTCGAGCATCTCCGCCACGTCGGTCACCTCGGCGGCCGTGATGCCGATGGGCGCGAAGTCGATCTCCTCGCCGAACGCATCGAGCACCCACCGGTCGGCATGACCGACGATGCGGGCGCCGGCCGCGTGGTGGGCGGCGTCGCCGAGCGGAGCGCAGGCGGCGACGTGGGCCAATCCGCGCCCTGGTCTCGGGTCGATGTCGTGATCGAGAGCGTGATCACTGGCAGCGAAGAGCGCGACGGCCGGCTCCCACATCTCGCCGCCCGTGCGATGGGTGCGGAGGTCGAACGACGAGCGCTCGTGGCCGAGCGTCGTACCGACCAACGACGCCGCCGTCGCGATCGCCCCGTCCACCGAGTCGACGTGGCGCGCGTTGGGGTGGTCGAACAGACACTGCGCGCCGAGCGATGCCACCACCAGATGCACGACTTCGGAGTCGAGCGACGTCGCCAATCCGGAGCCGATGGCGCGGACCACCTCGTCGGCCTGATCGGCGCCGGCTTCGACGGTGGTGAGGCCGGCGGCTTCGAGATCGACGAGCACGTCGCGTCCGTCGGTGTCGACCCCGACCGTGACCAAGGCGAGACACGGCTGGCCGACCTGTCGCGCATCCTCGCTCACCATCTCGATCGGGACCGCAGCGGGAAGCGTCCAGGTGCGCCCCGAGCCGGTCCAGGGCGCATCGAGCGATCCGTCGCCGGTCAGCCGCAACGTGAGTTCGCCGTCTTTCGCGACGCGTACGGAGCCGATCTGAGTCCCCGTCTCGGCCAGCCGGTGAGCGGCGGCACGGATACCGACGTCGATCCGCGCCGCTCGTTCGCCGGGCTCGATCGTGCGAAGTCGACGCGCCGTGGCCGCGACGTCAGGCGGGGGCGGGGGAATGCGGGAATGGGGAAGCGCTGAACGCAGCGCCCGCCGCCGCCGGACCCCGACCAGCGTCAGGATGCCCGCGGCCAGGAGCGCGGCGTGTTCGATGCGAATCGGCGACGGCGCGCGCGGCGCGTCCGCTTCCGGAGTCGCCCGACCTCCGGCTTCGCCGTTGCCGCCCGAAACCGGGACCGAGCTGGTGGAAGCCGTGCTCTCCGGAGTCGTCGGTGAATTGGTGGTCTGGGTCGTGGACGCCGGTGCCCATTCCGAATCTGAGGTCGTCGTCGGGGGCGAGGCCTCGTCCGCGGACGGTGTCGCATCGGCCCGAGACCGATCCGCGTGTTCGGTTCGTGGGGGCGGAGCCTGGTGGGAACCGGGGTCGACGGGGTCGTCTCGATCGACGGGTGTCGGCTCCGATGGTGCAGCCTCGTCTCCCGCCGGCTCCGGCTCCGTCTCGGGCGCGGTTGCCGGTTGCGGAATGTCGAGTTCCCAGCCGGGGACGATGAGGTTCGGGTCGTCGAACGTCCTGCCGTCGCCCATGTCGGTGCCGCGGTTCTCCTCCCAGATCGCCGGCCACTCGTCGGCGCCCCCGCGGTGGTCGCCGGCGATCCCCGACAGCGTGTCGCCCTCGACGACCATGTAGGCGACGTGGCCGTTGGCCTCGCTGGCATCTTCGTCGTCACCGTCCGCCGACGGGTCGACGTCGAGGCGTGGGATGCCGCGGACAGGAGTCGGGTCGTCGTCGATGTTCATGTCGGGGGCATCGGTCACGTCGGCGAGAGACGTCGCCGGAACCCCCACGCCCGGTGGGAGCTCGAGCACCCAGCCCGGCTGGATCAGCGCCGGGTTGGTGAAGCGTTGTCCGTCGTTCATCTCGTTGTCGAGATTGCGGTCGAGGATCTCGTTGGCGAGTGCGATGGTCGACGCGTCGTCACCGGCCGCGTACTCGGCAGCGATCGCGTAGATCGACTCGCCGCGCCCGACGACGTGAGTTCCGGCCGGGGCGTCGCGTGCTTCGGCGCCAGTGTGATTCCAGTCGGGAAGGTCCGGTCGAGCGAGTTCCGCAGGGTCACCGGCATGGGCGTCGGACGGTGCGACCGACGAACCCCGGTCGACGCCGAGCCGTTGGGCGGTTGCGGCCGGGCCGAGGTCCTCGGCGTGCGCGGCAGCGGTCGAACCGAACGACTGGAGCGGCAGTACGGCGACGAGCCCGATCGCCACCCACCGCCCGATTCCCTGCGCCCATCCGAGCCCGCGCACGTGCGGAGCGGGGAGGCCGCGATGGCGGACCATGTGGACGGTTTCGGCAACGATCGTGATCGCGATGACGATCAGTGCGATCCAGATCACGACCAGGCTGGCGCGGATCAACACGTTGACGATCGCGTCGTCGCGCAGTGGCTGGGTGAGCGCGTCGCGGACCTCGTCGAGTTGCCACCGCCACGGCGGCTGCAGCCGGCTGAACGGATTCGCCTCACCGAGGCGCGAACGAGCGGCCCCGACGAGTCCGACGGGAACGGCGACGAACAACAACAGGAGCGCGCCGATCGACAGCGCTGCTCGCCCGAATGGCTGCGATGGCGGTGGCGATGGTGTCGTCATGTGCCCTCCTTTCGTGCGAACCACTGGGCCGACCGTCGGCTCCACCATCTCACGGGGTGATCATCATCGAGAACGGGAAGCACGTCGGAGCGGCTCCTCATCGAACTGCGACCGCCTCGGCAGCACCGACGCCGGTGACGGTCTTCGTCCCGTCCACGATGGTGATGGTGACGGTCACCTTGCTGGCCGCGAGGTCGACGTCGATCGCGGCGATGGAGCCGTCCACCTGGTAGCTGCCGATCAGTTGTGCAGCGGTCGTCGAGGCGGCGGCGCGTGCTGCGTCGGCGTCGAGGACGTCCAGTTCACCACTGCGCACATCGTCCACTCGGGCTGCCTGGGCGCCGGAACGTGCTGCCTGGAAGGCGATCGACGTCGCCGCGGACTGGTTGGAGATGCCACGGTCGACGTCCCGAGCGACCCAGACGAGCCCGAGAAACGTGAAGGCGAACATGAAGGCGATGCCCGCGACCAGTCCCGAGCCACGGTCGTCTCGCCCGTCGAATCGGCGCGACTGTTCGACATCGGCGTTCACGTGTCGGCCCCGCGGAACGGATCGATCACGGCATGCGCGGTGTAGGTGTGGGTATCGCCCGCGCGGGCAGGAACCAGTTCGAGTCCCGCCGTCGACGTCGAACAGCTGACCGTGACCGAGATCGTTGCACCGGGTGCGAAGGTCCCGCCGACCGCGACATTCGGCGACGCGCACGTCGTCGCATCGATCAGCATCGCCGCCCCGATCTCTTCGGCGGCAGCGACCGCTTCCCCGCGCGTGCGCTGCTGCGCAGCCGCCTGAGCCGCAGCCTCGGCAGCGCTCTGTGCGGTGGCGCGACCGTCCACACCGCGGCTGATCAGCAACACGGCGATGGCCAGGGCGAGCGCCGCGGGAGCGATCAGCGCCATGCCCAACGCGTCCGATGAACCGTCGTCGTTCCTCCATCGCATCATTCGATGATCCGTTCGACGGGCACGGCCTCGGTCACCGAGATCGGTCGGGACGTGCCGATGATGATTCCCGGGGCCGTCGCGGTGACGGTGACGACGATCATCTCCGCCCCGGCGGAGATCGAGACGTCGACCCCGGTCATGGTCGAGTCGGCGAGCCGCGTCTGCACCGAAGCACTCGCGTCACCGGCGCTCGCATCGAACCGCGCGACCTGTGCGGCCGCATCGCGGGCGGCGACACGTGCTTCGGTGCGAGCGTGGCCCCACAGCGTCGCCTGCACCGCGGCGAAGAGGAGCACCACGAAGACCGGGGTCAGCAACGCCACCGCCAATGACGTCGCCCCGCGTTCGCCACCCCACCGCGCGCGAAACCGCGCAACTCGTGAACTCTTCTGGCGCTCCGTGCGCGAACTGTTCACGAG
>NZ_BAOL01000211.1 GCF_000350145.1 Ilumatobacter nonamiensis YM16-303
GACCCGGACACCACCGACCCGGACACCACCGAGACCACCGAGCCATCCACGGGTGGGTCGACATCGGAGTGTGCCCCCGGAGAGCGTGAGATGGACGGCGAATGCACCCCGGTCGAGCCGGTGAAGCTGATGCTCGTCGACAACGTCGTCGAGTGCGACGGCCACGGTGTCGCCCGCTTCGCAGCGTTCAACGACAACGTGTTCCAGATCGAGAACGAGCACGAATCAGCGCTCAACGCGCCTCCCGGCGGCGAAGCTCCCGAGCTGCTGAACGAGCGGGACTTCGTTGCGGACGACGGGTCGGAGACCGCAGCGATCTTCACTGTCCGGTACGTCACCTCGGTGACGTGGAACGTCGAACACGACGGGCTCGTGGCCACGATCGGTGCCGGCATCAACAACGCGACACCCACCGACGAGTGCCCGCTCGCCAAGTCCAACGCCCTCGGCGCCCCCGGCCTGCTCCAGACGCCGGGTGACGGCGCTGCTCCGACCGGCTCGAGCAACTCCTGGCCGTTGTCGCTGCTGGCTGCGATCCTCAGCGGAGTCGGAGTGCTGCTCCTCCTCATCGGCGCCTCGCGGCGTCGACCGACGATCACAGGCTGACCCTCGTGTCGACATCCAGCCGGGGCGTGGAGCCTCCGCTGGATGTCGACGATGGTGGGATACAGTGATCACCGCAATCGCCCACGCTGGCCCCTGCACCCTCTCGTCGGCGTGGCAGCAGTGAGCGGTACCACGAACCGGACGATCGTGTCGAACGAATCCACCTCCGACCTCGACTCCAGCGCAGCCGGAGGACGTGACGACGGCAACCGTCGGCGCTGGATCGACCAGGACGAGCTCCGGCATCGCCCCAGCCATTGGCACGACCCATCGCCGCCGAAGAACCTGAAGTACGGCGTCATGCTCGCCGGCAAGGTGCTGCTGGTCGTCGGAGCGCTGCTGGTCGGCTTCGTCGTCTACCAATCCTGGGGCACCGGGATCGAGGCAGCCCGTGCCCAGGACGGACTCCAGAACGAGTTCGAGGACGTCACGGCGGCGACCTCCGACGTGCCCGAGACGACGGCGCCGCCCACCTCCGTACCGCCTCCAGAGACCACCACAGCGCCGGAGGAGGACGCTGCGGTGTTGACGACGTCCAGCGCTCCTCCTTCGACAGCACCGCCCGTGCAGTCGATCATGATTCCGGAAGTCGCCCGCGGGGAGGTGCTCGCCAAGCTCGAGATCCCGCGGATCGGCAAGACGGGCGACTCCGCTCTGTTCGTCGTGCCGGGAGTGAGCAGGGATGACCTGAAGAACGGTCCCGGCCACTTCCCCGGGACGCCGCTCCCGGGACAGCTGGGCAACGCCTCGATCGCCGGCCACCGCACGACCTACGGCGAGCCGTTCCGGAACCTCGATCAGCTCGAAGAGGGCGACGAGGTGATCGTGACCGTGACGACCGGACAGAGGTTCGTGTACGACGTGGTCAGCCAGCAGGTCGTGGAGCCCGACGATCTCTGGGTGGTCAGCACCCAGACACCCGATGTCGCCCTGCTCACGTTGACCTCGTGCGACCCGGTCGGGAGCGCCGAGTTCCGCCTCGCCATCCATGCCGTACTCGACGTCGAACAGTCGGATCCCGTCGGTCCCCCGACCCTGTACGACCTGCCCGACGGCGCCGCCGCCCCCGTCGCAGGTCCGACCCCGATGCCGATGCCGGTGACCGTTCCGACCGACGCCGACGCAGCTGAACCGAGTCCGGCCGCCGAACCGGCGGCGGCACCGACGACGGCAGCGGTTGCGGCGACGGCGGCCGACCCGATCGAGGATGCAGAGCCGACGTCACCGGAACCCTCGGCCGATCCCGTGGTCCAACCGGAGGCCGATGCCTTCGGAGTCGGTTGGTTCGCCGACCGGGGGGCCTTCCCGCAGATTGCGATCTGGGCCGGTGCACTGTTGGTGATCGTGTTCCTCGGCTACCAGGTGGCCCGACAGACCCGTCGCTCGCTGCTCGGTGTCGCGTTCGGCGTGGTCCCGCTCCTCGTCGCGCTGTACTTCTTCTACCAGAACGTCAGCCGCCTGCTTCCACCTGGTTTCTGAGTGACGCCGGGCCGGTCCCGCCTCGAGCGGAACTCCGGTCAGTCGAGGGAGTCGGGCATCGTGCCGACGCGCGAGCTGAAGTGCTCGACGGCGATGACGGCGGCTGCGCCGGCAACGGCGAGCAGGATCGGGAGCGCGATCTCATCGGCGGGGGCTGACAGCGTCGTCGTGGACGTGCCGTTGGGCCACGGCCACAGCACGCGCATCGAGCCGAGCATGAGGCCGATCATCACCGCGATCACCTGGTTGCGGTGGTTCTCCAGCAGGTGGTTGAGCAACGTCGAGAAGAGCGCCAATCCGATGATGCAGCCCACCATGAACGCGGCGAGCGAGGCGAAGTCGCGGTCGTTGACGGCGCCGAGCACCTCGGTGTACATCCCGAGGATCACGAGGATGAAGGAGCCGGAGATGCCCGGGAGGATCATGGCGCAGATCGCCACCGCTCCGGCGAGTGCGAAGACCCAGAACGGCTGGGTGACGACCTCCGCCGTTCCCTCGGCCACCTCGGTGTCCTCGCGCAGTCCGAGCAGCAGGAACAACGCCACGCCCACGCCCAGCATGATGCCGATCGCCGTCGAGTCGACGCGATCGAGCAGGTGGAACGCGATCCAGAGCGTCCCGACGACCAGTCCGAAGAACAGACCCGCCATGGCGATCGGCTGGTCGTGGAGGAGTTCCTCGAGGACGGACGAGAGCGCGAAGACGGCGACGAGGATGCCGACGAGCAGCGAGATCAACCAGACCCATTCGATGTCGCGCAGGGTCTGGCGGAAATCGGTGATTCGACCGGTCAGGACCTGGCGGAGCCCGCGTGCGCCGGTCCGGATGTTGCGGATCAGTCGGTCGTAGATGCCGAGGACGAGGGCGACGGTTCCGCCGGACACTCCGGGAACGATGTCGGCAGCGCCCATCGCGAACCCGCGTGCGAACTGCGCCACGTAGGTGAGGGGGGAGCGACGGGTTTCAGACACGGCCGGTGAGGCTATCCAGCCTCGCCGGCCGTCCGGCCCGGAGGTCAGGCCCACCAGAGCGACGAGCGCAGGGCGAGTCCGCTGACGACGATGAGCACGAGACACTCACCGACCTGCTCGACCGCTCCGAGGATGTCGCCGCTCACGCCGCCGAACGCGCGCACCGCGATCGCACTGACGATCAGCGCGCCGAGCGCGACCGCGCCGGCGAGCGGCGCGACCCACCAGCCGACCGCGAGTGCGGCCAGTGCGAGTGCCGCACCCACGCCGACTGCTGCCCGCGCCGGTCCGAGCGTTCGGGAGTAGTCCGCGCCGAGTCCGTCGACCGGGACAGGTGGTGCGATCGCCATCACCCCGACCGCGGCGCCGCGGCCCAGCGTGTGCGCGGCCACGAGTCCCGCGAACGCGGCTGCCGGACCGAGCGATGCCACGCACACCACGCGTACCAGGATCGTGCCGACCATGGCGGCGACGCCGTAGCTTCCGTGACGCGAATCCTTCAAGATCTCGCGACGCCGCTCCGGGTTCCAACCGCCCATCGCGTCCGCGGTGTCGGCCAGTCCGTCCTCGTGGAACGCACCCGTGATCATCACCCCGAACATCACCGCAACCGCCGCAGCGACCGCTGCCGGTACGAGGTGGTCGAGTCCGGCAGCCGCCCCGCCGACGGCCGCGCCGATCACCGCTCCGACCACGGGGAACCAGGGCACGCAGGTCGCCAGGTCGGGGGCGGTCCGCAGTCGGATCGGAACCCGGGTGAGGAACTGGAACGCTCCGAGGAACCCGAGCGGCGGCATCAGCCGGGTGGCCCGAACCACTCGTCGAACGTCGCGACCTCGACGACACCGGCGCACGCCATGTTCACGATCGGCACCGCGGCCAACGCCCCCGACCCTTCACCGAGGCGCATCTCCAGGTCGAGCAGCGGATGCTTGCCCAACCGCTCGAGCAGCAGTCGATGACCCGGCTCCGACGAGCAGTGACCGACGATGCAGTGATCGAGCGCGGTGGGTTCGGCGACGTGCAGCGGGAGCATCGACGCGGTGCAGATGTAGCCGTCGAGCACGATCGGGATCGACCGGTGCCGGGCCGCCACCGCGGCCGCCGCCATCCCGACGAGTTCCGAACCCCCGACTTCGCGCAGGATCTCCAGCGGATCGACCACCCCGGCGATGCGCCGCACCGACTGGCGGACGGCCTCCTGCTTGCGTTCGAGTCCGGCGTCGTCGATGCCGGTGCCGCGACCGACCCACATCGTCGCCTCACCGCCCGCGAAGGCTGCGGCGATCGCTGCCGCTGCAGTGGTGTTCCCGATGCCGAGTTCGCCGAGCACCAGCAGGTCGGTGTCGAGCGCGTCGACGGCCTCGAACGCCAAGGCGGTGATCTCGTCGAAACGCTCCGGCGTCAGTGCCGCCTCGTGTCGCATGTCGCCGGTCGGGACGCCGACGCCCACGTCGACCGCGGTGACGCTGGCGTTCGCCGTCCGCGCGAACGCGTTGATCGTCGCCTTGCCCTGCTGTGTGGCCGCGAGCATCGCGGCCGTCACCTCGCTCGGATAGTTGCTCACTCCTGCGGCGGTGACACCGTGGTCGGCCGCGAAGACCAGCACCGCCGGCCGTTCGACCGACGGGCGGGAGGACCGTTGCCATCCCGCCTTCCAGACCGCGACGTCATCGAGCCAGGCGAGCGCGTCGGCGGGTCGCAGAACCTTGTCCGCGCGGTCGCGCACCGCGGCCCGGGAGGCATCGTCGGCGACGGGAAGTCCGGCGAGGCGGTCGTGGAGGAGGCTCACGGCAGGAGAGTCCGCGGGTCGTCGAGTCGCGTGGCCCGTCCGGCGACCATCAGGAGCGTCGGGTCGGCGACCGCTGCCCAGATCTGGTTGACGCGACCGAGCACGTCGCGGTACCGGCGCCCGAGATCGGTGTCCGGGTGAATTCCGAGTCCGACCTCGTTCGTGATGACCACCGTCGGATCATCGCGCCCGGCAGCTCGCGCAGCCGCATCTCGCGCTGCGTCACCGATCGCGTCGTCGGTGAGATCCTGCCACATCAGGTTCGACGTCCACAGGGTCAAGCAGTCGATGATCGCGAGCCCGTTCGGCACGCGCTCGATCGCCCCGACCAGGTCGGTGGTTTCCTCGATCGTGGTCCATCCGCTCGGCCGTTCCGACTGGTGACGTTCGATCCGGTCGGCCATGTCGTCATCGAGGGCGGTCGCGGTCGCGATGTAGGTGACCGCGATGCCCGCAGCGTGGTGCCGATGCCCGATGTCGACGGCGAGCGCGCTCTTGCCGCTGCGCGCGCCGCCGATGAGCAGGGTCAGGGCCATCGAACGCTCAGTAGTCGAGGCCGCGCATTGCGCGGACGCCCTGCTGGTAGGCGTGCTTGATCTCGGTCATCTCGGTCACCGTGTCGGCGATCTCGATCAACTCCGGGGCCGCGTCGCGTCCGGTCACGATGATGTTCACGTGGTCGGGACGGTTGCGGATCGGCTCGACGACCTCCTCGATCGGGAGCCAGCCGAACGACGTGAGATACGTCAGCTCGTCGAAGATCAGCAGCTGGTGTTCCCCGGCTGCGATCAACTCGCACGCCGTCGACCAGCCTTCTCGGGCGTGGGCGATGTCGTTGGACAGATCCTCGGAGTTCCACGTGAACCCGTCGCCGAAGGCGTGCCACTCGACGCCGAGCTGGCGCCCGACCTTCTCCTCGCCGACCTTCCAGTTGCCCGACTTGATGAACTGGACGACAGCGACGTTCCAGTCCCTGGCCACGCCGCGCACCATCATCCCGAACGCCGACGACGACTTGCCCTTGCCTCCGCCGGTGTTGACCACGACGAGGGACTTCGCCCGGTGGAGGCCGTCGGGGCGCGGATCGTCCGTCGGCGCGGAGTTGTTCAGGTCGGTGTCGTCACTCATGGAATGAGGCAGGCTACGCAGCGCGGACTACCCTGTCGAACTGTCGACGACAGAGCGAAGCCGGTGTGACTCCGGCACTGTCCCGCAACGGTGATGACGAGTCGAGGTACCTGATGGTCCGACGGCTCGTCCAGTCCGGTCGCCCCTGTCGTTGACGCGAATGAACATCCCTCGAGGCAAGGGACGGTTCGCACCGATGGTGACGAAACCCAGCTTGTCCTCCAACTTCCCCTGGAGGAACATCATGCGTACACCCCAACGGCCGAAGCGCCGAACGTTGATCGCCGCGCTCGCCGGTCTGTCACTCGTGGCCGCCGCGTGTGGCAGCGACGACGCCGACACGAGCGACGAGACCGACACGACCGAGGCGGCGTCCGCCGATTCGGAGGCTCCAGACACGGAGGCGCCGGACACGGCAGCTCCCGACACCGAGGCTCCGGACACGGCCGCTCCCGGATCCGAACCCGCCACGAGCGAGGCGGCCGACACCGATGGAGAGGCCTCGTCGGAAGCGCCCGAGCGCGTCGTGTCGCTGAGCCCGACCCACACCGAGATCATGTTCGCGATCGGCGCGGGCGACCTGCTCGTGGCGATCGACGAGAACTCGAACTACCCCGCCGAAGCACTCGACGTGCCGCACGATCTGTCGGGCTTCGAGCCGAACGTCGAGGCGATTGCCGGATACGAGCCCGACCTCGTCCTCATCGGCGGCGACTTCAACGGGCTCGGCGATCAGCTCGGCGAGCTCGAGATCGAGTCGTGGGACGGACCTGCGGCCAGCACGTTCGACGACACGTACACGCAGATCGAACAACTGGGCGCCATCACCGGCCACGTCGCCGAGGCCGCCGAACTCGTGTCCGAGATGCAGACCAGCATCGACGAGATCGTCGCGGAAACCCCGGCGCCGGAGGCACCGCTGAGCTACTACCACGAACTCGGCCCGGAGCTCTTCACTGCCACGTCGACGACGTTCATCGGTGAGGTGTACGGCATCTTCGGACTGGAGAACATCGCCGACCCGCTCGAAGCGGACGCCGGTCAGTATCCCCAGTTGAGCGCCGAGACGCTGGTCGAGGCGAACCCGGAGCTGATCTTCCTCGCGGACACGAAGTGCTGCGGCGAATCGGCCGAAACCGTCGCCGCTCGTGACGGGTTCGACACGATCGTGGCCGTCCAGAACGGCAACGTCATCGAACTCGACGACGACGTCGCCTCGCGCTGGGGTCCGCGGATCGTGGACTACATCGAGACCGTGTCGAGCGCCGTCGAGCAGGCCTCGGTCCCGGCCGGCTGATTCGCCGATGACGTCGACCGGGAGCGCGGCGCGGTGGTACGTCGCTGCCGTCGCGCTGCTGGTCGCGTCGATCATGCTCGGTGCGTCGATCGGCGCGGCCGGCCCCGCCGCGTGGCGGGTGCCGCTCGCGCTGCTCGACCATCTCCCTCTGATCTCGATCGATGCCGGGATCTCCGAGATCGACTGGAACATCATCTGGAAGATCCGGATGCCGCGGGTCGTGCTCGGGATGCTGGTCGGCGGAATGCTGTCGATCGGTGGTGCCAGCTACCAGGGGGTTTTCCGGAATCCACTCGTCGATCCGTACCTGCTCGGCGCAGCGGCCGGTGCGGGTCTCGGTGCGATCATCGTCTTGACGATCGCCCGCGACACGACGTCGAACTGGACGGTCGACCCGGTTCCCGTCGCCGCGTTCTGCGGAGCGATGCTCACCGTCTTCGTCACGTACCTCGTCGGGTCCGGATACCGGGGAAGCGGCCAGAGCGGGACCACGCTGGTGCTCGCAGGCGTCGCGGTGACCGCGTTCGTGACCGCGGTCCAGACCTACATCCTCCAACGCAATGCCGACGTCGTGCGAGAGGTCTTCGCCTGGATTCTCGGCCGACTGTCGTCCGCCTCGTGGTCCGACGTTCGCCTCTGCCTGCCGTACATCGCCGTGAGCGTCATCATCCTGTTCGCCATGCGACGTCACCTCGACCTGCTGCGTGTCGGTGACGAGGAAGCGAACGCGCTCGGCATGTCGGTCGGTCGCACGCGGCTGATCGTCGTCGCCGCCGCCACGCTCGGTACCGCCGCCGCTGTCGGGGTCAGTGGGCTGATCGGCTTCGTCGGGCTGGTCGTGCCGCACGTCGTGCGCCTCGCCGTCGGATCGAGCTATCGCAACCTGATCCCACTGTCGTTTCTCGTCGGAGCATCATTCCTGATCCTCGCCGACATTCCCGGGCGCACCCTGCAAGGCGGAGCGGAGACACCGATCGGCGTCGTCACCGCCTTCCTCGGTGCCCCGTTCTTCATCTATCTCCTGCGCACCCGGGCAGCTCAGGTCGCCCAATGAGCGGGCTCACCTTCGACACGGTGGATGTGTCGTATGACGACCGGGCAGCCGTCGTCGGATTCTCGAACGAGGTGGCGTCGGGGGAGTGGGTCGGGTTGATCGGTCCGAACGGAGCCGGCAAGTCGTCGCTGCTCCGAGCGGTCGCGGGGCTCACCGACTCCGATGGCGTGATCAGCGTGGATGGACGGCCACTTGCGGCGATGAGCATTCGCGAGCGGGCCCGCCACGTTGCCTACGTCGCCCAGAATCCGATCACACCGGAGGACATGTCGGCGTTCGACTACGTCCTGCTCGGACGCTGGCCGTACGTCGGTCGATTCGGGGCCGAGTCCAGCCGCGATCGAAAGGCGGTCGACGAGGTGTTCGAGCGGCTCCGACTCATCGATTTCCGGGAGCGTCGCCTCGGGGAACTCAGCGGTGGAGAGCGTCAGCGCATCGTGTTGGCGCGTGCGCTCGCCCAGGAGACGTCGGTGCTCCTGCTCGACGAACCGACATCGGCGCTCGACATCGGACACCAGCAACAGGCGCTCGAACTCGTGACCGAACTGCGGTGTCACCAGCAGTTGACGGTGGTCGCGGCGATGCACGACCTGACGCTGGCCGGGATCTACTCCGATCGTCTGGTGATGCTCGACGACGGCATCGTGGTGGCCGACGGTTCGGCAGCCGAGGTGCTCACGGCCGAACGATTGGGCGACGTGTACCACGTCTGCGTGACCGTCGACATCGACCCCGACGACGGCGCGGTGGTGGTCGTTCCCCGCCGGGGTTTCCCGGTCGACGGGTCGTGAGTCGAGTCCCGACGGGTGCGGGCTCCGCACCGGGTGCACACGGAGGCGACGCCGTGCGCGTCGCCCGTTCGATGGGCGTCGACCCGGCGACTTTGATCGACCTCTCGATGAGCATGAACCCGTTCGCGCCGGACGTGGCGTCCGTCGTGGCCGATCGGGTTCGGGCGATCGACCGGTATCCGGACCCGGGTGATGCCGAACGGTCGCTCGCCCGCGCGATCGGTGTGTCGGCCGATCGACTCGTGCTCACGAACGGGGGCGCCGAGGCGATCGCCTTGGTCGCGGCGCAGCAGCCCGTCGGTGAAGTCGTCGATCCGGAGTTCTCGCTGTATCGCCGTCATCTCCGCGCGATCGAGGTCGGAGCTCCCCGTTGGCGGTCCAGCCCGTCGAATCCGCTCGGCCGTCTCGTGGACCGCCGCGTCGATGGCGACGCGGATCCGGTGGGTCGCCAGGGATACGACGTGTGGGACGAGGCGTTCTACCCGCTCGCGACGGGCGAGTGGACCGACCCGACGTTGCACGACGCCGCGGTCTGGCGGCTCGGGTCGCTGACCAAGACCTGGTCCTGCCCTGGTCTTCGGTTGGGATACGCGATCGCTCCCGACGAGGAGTCGGCAGCAGCGATTCGTCTCCGTCGACCGGAATGGTCGGTCAACGCGCTCGCCGTCTCGGTGATCGAACCGTTGCTCGACCTGACCGACCTGGCGGCGTGGGCCCAACGCATCGCGTCGGCCCGATCAGCGCTCACGGATGAACTGAACCGTCTCGGCTTCCGAGCCGAGGCGACGCAGGCGAACTGGCTGCTCGTCGGTGACGACGCTCGATCCGGACGTGACCTGCGGTCCGATCTGCTCCACCACCGGGTGCTCGTTCGCGACTGCGCGAACTTCGGTCTTCCCTCGGTCTTTCGGGTCGCGGTTCCACACCCGGACCGCATGGACCAGGTGGTCGGTGCGTTCCGAGCGGTCGCTGCCGGGCGATGATCCGCGTCGCCGCACCCGCACCCGGCCTGCCGACGGCGATGGTGGGCGCGTTCGCCGTCGATCGAGTGCTCGGTGAGCCCCCGGCATCGCTCCACCCGGTCGCTGCGTTCGGATCGCTGATGAACGCTCTGGAGGCCCGGGTCCATGCCGACTCGCGTCGCGCCGGCATGGCGTACACCGCGGTCGGTATCGCGACCGGGCTCACAGCCGCCGCGGTGCTGCGCCGGATGCTCGGTCGAACAGGATCGACGGTGGTCGCCGGCTCGATCGCCATCGCCGGTTGCATGCTCGAGCGGGAAGGCGTGCAGATCGCTGAACGGCTGCGAGCGGGCGACATCATCGGCGCTCGCAACCGTCTCGGCACGCTTGTCGGTCGGACGACCGATGACCTCACCGAACACGAGATCGCGCGTGCCGTCGTCGAGTCGCTCGCCGAGAACACGGTCGATGCCGTCACGGCGACGCTCTTCTGGGGTTCGGTCGGAGGAGCAGCCGGTGCCCTCGTCCATCGCGCGGTGAACACGATGGATGCGATGGTCGGTCATCGATCCGATCGGTATCGCCGGTTCGGGTGGGCGAGCGCTCGCCTCGACGATGTCCTCAATTGGGTGCCCGCCCGCCTCACGGCGCTCGCGACGATGGTCGCGGTGCCGTCGCGTGCCGGAACCATCTGGCGGATCGTTCGGCGCGACGCCCGCCGGCATCCCTCTCCGAACGGTGGTGTCGTCGAGGCGGCGTTCGCGGCAGCGCTCGACGTCCGAATCGGTGGCCGCAACCGCTACGCAGGCACCGTGGAGGACCGAGGCGTTCTCGGCGACGGTCCCGCACCGGTCGCCGACGACATCGAGCGCGCCGCCCGCTTGGCACGCCGGGTCGGTGCGATCACGGCGATCGGATGTGTCGTCGTGGCGTGCGCAGGTTCGACGGTTGCTCGCCGCCGGGCAGGATGGTCGCGATGAAGCCGTTGATGGTGCTCGGCTGCACGTCCGATGCCGGCAAGTCGTGGATCGTGACCGCGTTGTGTCGATGGTTCGCCCGGGAAGGCGTCCGGGTGGCGCCGTTCAAGGCACAGAACATGTCGAACAACGCTCGTGTCGTGGCCGGGGGTGAGATCGGTGTCGCCCAGTGGTTGCAGGCGAAGGCTGCCGGTGTCGAGCCCGACGTACGGATGAATCCGGTGCTGTTGAAACCCGAAGCCGACACGCAGAGCCAGGTCGTCGTGCGCGGCGTGGTGGATCGTGAGCTGAGCACGATCCCGTGGGAGCACCGCCATGACGCGCTGTGGACGCCGATGGCCGAATCGTTCGACGACCTGCGCGACGAGTTCGACCTCGTGGTGATCGAGGGGGCGGGAAGCCCCGCAGAGATCAACCTGCGGGACCAGGTCAACAACCGAATGATCCAGCACGCCGACGCGGCGGGACTCCTGGTGTCGGACATCGACCGGGGAGGTTCCTTCGCCCACCTCTACGGAACGTGGGCGCTCGTGCCCGACGAGACCCGGGACCGATTGCGTGGTTTCGTGCTCAACCGGTTCCGGGGTGACGCGACACTGCTCGCGCCGGGTCCCGAGCGGTTGACGGAACTGACCGGAATGGACTTCACGGGCGTGGTCCCGATGATCGACCACCAACTGCCACGGGAGGAGGGTGCCGACGAGCGCTCGACCGCAACCGTCGGTGCCCCTCGCGTGGTGATCCCCCGCCTGCCGTACGGGTCGAACCTCGACGAGTTCCAACTCCTCTCGACCGTTGCGTCGATCCGCTGGACGGCCGGACCCGGCGCGTTCGACGACCTCGATCCCGACCGCGATCTGATCGTGCTCCCGGGTTCGAAGCACGTCATCGCCGACCTGGACTGGATGCGTCGGTGCGGTCTCGCCGAGGCTGTGATCGGCGCCGTGAGCAGGGGTGTTCGATGCGTCGGCGTGTGCGGTGGAGCGATGATGCTCGGCCGCTCGATCGACGATCCCACCGGTGTCGAAGGTGGCCGCCCGGCGCGACGCGACGGCCTGGGCCTGCTCGGCCACGACACGGTGCTGAGACCGTCCAAGTCGACGGTGCTCACCGAGGTCGATGCGTTGGGCGGACGATTTTCCGGGTACGAGATCCGCTACGGCGAACTCACCGATGGGCAGCGGTTCATCTCCTCCGGCGTCGTTGCAGCGACGACCGTCCACGGCTTGTTCGAGCATCCCGAGTTCGTGCACCGTCTGCTCGGAGTCGCCGTCGAACCGGTGCTCGAGCAGACGTTCGACCTGCTCGCCGACACCATCGACGAACATCTGGACGTGTCGGCATTGCGGGCGTCGCTGTAGGCATTCCGCGCCGGAATCGGCGGCGCGGCCGGTGCGTACACTGGAACCCATGGAAACGGCCGAGGAGAGCGAGTACCCGGAATTCGACGGTGTCGAGGCGTACGGGACGGTGCGTTCGGTCGAGGCCGAACGTGCCCACCGCAAGCGGATCTGCGCGCTCGGGTACCGCATCTTCGCGGCGCAGCGCTGGGGTCAACTCGGCGACGGGCACATCTCCGCCCGGGACCCCCGAACTGACCGACCATTTCTGGTTGCTCGACTGGGGCGTCCCGTTCGGAGAGGCGACGGTCGATCGGCTGATGCTCGTCGGTCCCGATGGTGAGGTGAAGGATGCCAACGGCGATCCGACCGGTGCGGTCAACACGGCCGGATACAACATCCACGCGCCGATCCTCGCGGCGCGACCCGACGCCGTGTCCGCCGCACACACGCACACCCAGTTCGGGACGCCGTGGTCGGCGAACGTCGAACCGTTCCGGGCGCTGAGCCAGGAGTCGTGCGCGTTCGTGTTCGACCAGGCGATGTTCGACGACGAGGAGGTCGAGGTGCTGTCGGTCGACGGTGGGAAGCGGATCGCCGCCGCGCTCGGCGACTCGAAGCTCTGCGTGCTCCGGAACCACGGCTTGCTCACGGTCGGTCGAACTGTCGAAGCAGCGGTCGGCTGGTTCGTGATGGCCGAGCGCGTCGCCGAAGTACACGTCAAGGCGCCCGCGGGCTCACCGATCAGCGACGAATCCGCTGCGATCGCCGCGTCCACGCTGTCGCCCGAGGCTGCCGGCTGGCGTGTCTTCCAGTGGCTCCAGCGCAACCTGGTCCCCGACACCTCCGTCGTCGAATGACCCCGTTCTCGTGAACAGTTCGCGCACGGAG
>NZ_BAOL01000210.1 GCF_000350145.1 Ilumatobacter nonamiensis YM16-303
TCAAGGTGGCGGCACGGGTTCGAATCCCGTTGGGGGTGCGATGCGGCAACGCATCAACAACACGGCGGGTTGACATCCGCCCGGAATACATACTGGTCCCGTGGTGAAGTCAGGAGTTCACGCCGGCCTGTCAAGCCGGAGGTCGCGGGTTCAAATCCCGTCGGGACCGCTCCAGGGGCCACTCACCAAGCAATTGGGGGGTGGCTCTTGTGCATACAGGGAAGACTTTTCCTGGCAGATGGTCTCGTAGCTCAGTTGGCAGAGCGCTCGCCTGAAAAGTGAGAGGTCACCGGATCGACGCCGGTCGAGACCACATCGTTCGAACCCCCGCCCACACGGCGGGGGTTCGCTCGTTTTCGCCCGTCAGCGCAGGGTCTTACGGAACCAGAGTTGGGCGTACGGATTGTCGTTGTAGCGCTCTGTCGGCTCGTATCCGGCCGCTCGATACATCGCGATCGCTTCGGTGAGCACCGCGTTCGTGTCGAGCACCACCTCGGCGTACCCGAGTTCGCGCACCGTCGATTCGAGGTCGCGCAGGAGCCGGTGCCCCATGCCGAGGCCCCGCAACGAACCGTCGAGCCACATCCGTTTGATCTCTGCGACGCGATCATCGAGTCGCTGGATCCCGCCGCACCCGACCACGTCATCGTCGTCGAGGAGAACCAGGAACGCGCCGTGTGGCGCGCGCATCCGGTCGCGTTCGGCTGCGGAATCGTCCGGTGCATCGAATCCGCTCGGAAAGCGCCGGTCGAGTTCGTCGAAGTAGCTCTGCCGCGCGGTCTCCGCCCGCTCGCTCGACGGATCGACGACCTCGGTCACGATCGCCGAAAGGCGCTGCAGCCGCTCGGCGTCGTCGCGTGCGGGCGCCATCGATCGAACTGTAGTCACGGCCTCGAGTCACCGCGGATCCGCCACGGCGCTCGCGGCGTGAGCCCGATCGCCTGATCAGCTGGTGTGGGTCTGGAGCTGACCGCCCGAGTCGGCGAGCGCCTTCAGCAGCGGGCTCAGGTCCCAGTGGCGGCCACCGAGTGAGGCCGAGTACTCCTCGATCTTGGCGACGATCTCGCCGAGCCCGACCGAGTCGGCCCAGTGCATCGGACCGCCGCGGTAGACCGGCCAGCCGTAGCCGTTGACCCACACGACGTCGATGTCACTGCCGCGGATCGCGATCTTCTCCTCGAGGATCTTCGCTCCTTCGTTGACCATCGGGTACAGCAGCCGCTCGAGCACCTCCTGATCCGACACCTCGCGCTGCTCGATCCCCTGGCCGACGGCGAAGTCCTTGATCAGCTCGACGACTTCCGGATCGGGTGTCGCGGCCCTCGTGTCGGGGTCGTAGGTGTAGTAGCCGCGCCCGTTCTTCTGGCCGCGCCGACCGTTCTCGCACAGGATCTCGCGGATCGTCGACGACGAGGAGGACTCCTCCTTCCAACCGATGTCGAGCCCGGCGAGGTCCATCATGGAGAACGGACCCATCGGGAAGCCGAATTCGTACAGCACGGTGTCGACCTGGGCCGGGGTCGCCCCTTCGAGGATCATCCGCTCGGCCTCGGCCCCACGCGTGAACAGCATCCGGTTGCCGACGAACCCGGGGCACACGCCCACCATGACCGAGACCTTCTGGATCTTCTTGCCGATCGCCATCGTGGTCGCCACCACCGTGTCGGAAGACTTGTCACCACGCACGTTCTCGAGCAGCTTCATCACGTTGGCCGGCGAGAAGAAGTGCATCCCGATCACGCTCTCGGGGCGGCTCGTGACGGCCGCGATCTCGTTGATGTCGAGCGCCGAGGTGTTCGACGCCAGGAGCGCGTCCGGCTTGCAGATCTCGTCGAGCTCTCGGAAGATCGACTTCTTCAGCTCCATGTCCTCGAACACCGCCTCGATCACCATGTCGCAGTCGGCGAAGTCGGACTTGTCGGTCGATCCGGTGATCAATGCCATCCGCTCCTCGACCTGCTCGGCGGTGGTCGAGCGCGACCGTTCGTAGTTCTTGCGGACGACGCCGAGTCCACGGTCGAGCGCATCCTGATCGCGCTCCACGATCGTGACCGGGATGCCGACGTTGACGAAGTTCATCGCGATGCCGCCGCCCATCGTTCCGGCACCGAGCACGCCGACCTTGCCGATGTCGAGGAGCGGGGTGTCCTTCGCGATGTCGGGGATCTTGTTGGCCGCTCGTTCGGCGAAGAACGCATATCGCTGCGCTGCGGACTGCGGACCGGTCATCAACTCCATGAAGAGCTTGCCCTCGACCTTCAGTCCCTCCTCGAACGGGAGGTTCGCCGCTGCCTCGATGCACTGGATGTTGTACTCGGGTGCGAGGAAGCCGCGGGTCTTGCGCGCGATCCCGGCGCGGAAGTCGGCGAACAACTGCTCGTCGCCCTTCGCCTCGGCGACCTTGTCGTCACGATCACGCACACGCAGCAGTGGCAGCTCCTCCGCCACCGCCTTGTTCGCGAATGACACCGCAGCTTCACGCAGCGCGCCGAGGTCGCCGTCGACGAGGTCGTCGATCAGGCCACCATCGAGCGCTTCGCCGCTGCTGATGTGGCGGCCGGAGGTCATCATCTCCAGCGCCTTCGGAACCCCGACCAACCGCGGCAGGCGTTGGGTTCCGCCGGCACCGGGCAACAGCCCGAGGTTCACCTCCGGCAGCCCGAACTTCGCTGACGCAACCGCCACTCGATAGTGAGCGCACAGCGCGACCTCGAGGCCTCCGCCGAGCGCGGTTCCGTGGATCGCGGCGATCACGGGGACGGGGGCGTCCTCCATCGCGGTCTGTACTTCCTGCAGCCCGACGGCCTGGGGTGCGCCACCACCGAACTCGCTGATGTCCGCGCCGGCGATGAACGTCCGTCCGTCACAGATCACGACGATCGCCTTCGCTCCGTCGTCGGTCGCCTTGGTGATTCCGTCGAACAGGCCTTGACGAACGTGCCAACTCAACGCGTTGACCGGCGGGTTGTCGACGACGACGAGGGCGACGTCACCCTCACGCTCGAGGCGGACGGATTCAGAGACGGTTTCAGCCATCCCGACAGTCAAGCAAACCCGACCCCGCCCCACCCCATGCCAACTCGTGAACAGTTCCCGCGCTCCGTGCGC
>NZ_BAOL01000209.1 GCF_000350145.1 Ilumatobacter nonamiensis YM16-303
CACGGAGCGCGGGAACTGTTCACGAGAACGGATTCAGACGAGGGAGGCGGTCGAGGTGGTGCGTGCTCGCTGGACCGACCGGGGATCGGCGACCTCGCCGACGACCATGACCGTCGGGGAGGGGAACGGGCAGCCGTCACGTGCCACGTCGGCCAACGCGACGGTGCGGCGGTCCTGGCGGTCGGTACCGGCAGCGTGGACGAACGCGACTGGTTGGTCGGCGGGCCGACCGGCGTCGATGAGGTCATGGGCGACGTCGGATGCAGTGGTGGCGGCCATGAGAACGACCAGCGTCGATCCGGATGACGCGAGGGCCTCCCAGTCGTTGTGCCCGTCCTTCGCTCGGTGCCCCGTCAGCACCGTGAACGACGCGCTGTGGCGACGGTCGGTCAACGAGATCCCGGCGAGCGCCGGGGCAGCGAGCGCCGACGACACGCCGGGCACCACCTCGACCTCGAGGCCGGCAGCGGCGATCGCGTCGAGCTCCTCGGCTCCGCGCCCGAAGACGAACGGATCACCTCCCTTGAGGCGGACGACCTGGCGTCCGGAGGCGGCCCGGTTCACGATCAGATCGCAGATCGCGTCCTGCGTGGCCCCGAACCCCTTGCCCTTGCCGACGGGTATCCGTTCGGCGGATGCCGGGGCGAGATCGAGCAGTTCGGGGTCGGCCAACCGATCGTGGATCACGACGTCGGCGGTGGCCAGGGCGCGGGCACCGCGCACGGTGATCAGGTCGGCTCCACCGGGTCCGGCACCCACCAGGGTGACCTTGCCCGACTTCATGCCGACGGAACCGGATCTCCTCATGAGTGCACCGTACGGACGGTCTCGAAAGCGGTCGTGTTCGCCTCGTTTCCAGTCGATGAATTCGTGGCGGCGTCATCGTCGAGGTGGGCGTTGGCCAGGGGCGTCACGCTGATCGGCGTGTACTTGAATCCGGGGATCTTGCTCGTCGGGTCGAGATCGGACGACACCAGCACGTTGCATTCGCGCCAGTGATACGGCATGAACAGCGTGTCGGGTCGGAGTCGGAGGTTCGGCTTCCACGGCACGGTCGACCAACCCTGACGGCTCGTCAGGACCGCCCGGTCACCCTCGTCGAGTCCGAGCCGTCCAGCGGTGTCGGGATGGATCTCGACGTACGGACCGGGTGCCAGGCGCTGCTGAGCCGGGATCCGTTTCGTCTGGTTCCCCGAGAGGTACTGGGCGAGATGGCGGCCGGTCGTGAGCACGAACGGGTACTCGTCGTCGACCACGACCGGGGGAGTGGCGAGCTCGACGGGATGGAACACGGCGAGGCCGTCCGGGTGAGCGAAGCGCTCGGTGTACAGCTGTGGGGTTCCCGGGTGGGATTCGTCGGGGCAGGGCCAGAAGATGCCCTCGCGGGCACGGTCCCAGGTGATGCCGGCGTAGTCGTTCGGGCCCCCGGCGGAGACTTCGCGCATCTCCTCGAACACCTCGCGTCCGAGCACGAAGTCGAACTGGTGGCGATGGCCGAGGCGCGTCGCGAGGTTGCGGAAGATGTCGATGTCGGAGCGGAGTGGGGTGGGGGCGACGGCCTGGTCGCACCGAACGATGCGGCCCTCGATCGTGGTGATCGTCCCCTCCTCCTCGGCGAACGTGGTACCCGGCAGCACGACGTCGGCGTGCCGGGTGGCCTCGGAGAGGAACGGGTCGATGATCACGACGTGTTCGAGTGAATCCATCTGCTCGTCGACCCGGTCGAGGTCGGGGGCGGAGATGCTCATGTTGTTGGAGATCGACAGCAATCCCTTGATCTCGCCACGGCCCGCCATCTGGAGGATCTCGGTGTACGTGGACCCGACGCCGGGCAGGTCGCTCGCCTCCACGCCCCAGCGTTTCGCGACCACCTCGCGGTGTTCGTCGTTCGCGATCGAGCGTCCCGCCGGGAGTTGGTTGCAGCGCTGGCCCCATTCGCGACCGCCCTGCCCGTTGCGCTGTCCGGTGAGCATGTTGATGCCCGACCCGGGGCGTCCCGGCAGACCGCAGGCGAGCGCGACGTTGATCATCGCGAGCACGTTGTTCGTGCCCATCGTCTGCTGTTCGGGTCCGCGGGCGTGGAGAATCAAGCACTTCGGCGCGGTCGCGATCAGGTGCGCGAGTTCGCGGACGGTGTCGGCGGAAACGTCGGTGACCGCCTCGACCGATTCGGGGGACCATGCCCGTGCTGCCTCGATCGTCGGGCGGAAGCCCTTGGTGCGGGTGGCGACGTAGTCGAGGTCCAGCAGTCCCTGGCGATCGATCTCGGCGAGCAGCCCGGTGAACAGCACACCGTCGGTGGCCGGACGAATCGCGATCTGCATGTCCTCGTCCTGCACCCAGCGCCCGAACCGAGGGTCGATGGCAACGACCCGGGCTCCGCGCTTGCGCGCCTTGTTCAGCGCTGCAGGGAGCATCACCGGGTATGCATCGGAGAGGTTCGCGCCGACCACGACGATCACGTCAGCCGTGGCCACCTCGGACAGCGGCGTCATCGCCCGGTCCCGGCCGAACGCGGCCATGTTGGCGCTGCCGGCGGAGACCATGCAGAACCGGCCGTTGTAGTCGACATGACGCGTGCCCAGCGCCAACCGTGCGAACTTGCCGACGAGATATGCCTTCTCGTTCGTCAGCGAACCGCCCGACAGCATCGCGTTCGCGTCCGCCCCGTGCTCGCGCCGGATCCTCATGAATCCCTCGGCGGCGAGGTCGAGTGCTTCCTCCCAGCTCGTCTCGACCAGAACGCCGTTGCGCCGCACGAGCGGCATCGTGAGCCGATCGTCGTGGTGCACCTGTTCCCAGGCGGTCGAACCCTTCGAGCAGACCGCGCCACCCGTGAGTGGCGAGCCCTTCCATCGAACCTGGCCGACCAATCGACCCGCCTCGTTCGTCGCGAGGCCGATTCCACAGTTCAGGGCGCAGTACGGACAATGGCTGGTCGTCGTGTCGACCGTCCCCTCTGGCGTGCGGCCGCTCATGAACCCGCCGACATGGTGGGCACCGGCGCCACTGCCGAGATCGGCGCAGGGGTCTCGGCCACCGCAGGGGTGTCCGTCGGCTGATCGACGAGCAGCTCGGTGGCGAAGCTGTCCTTCGGCTCGACGAGGAACCGGCTGGCGCACAGCGCCACGACGGCGGCCGCGGCGATGGTGAGGAAGAACATCCGCTCGCTCACGAACAACCCGATGGTGAGAAAGCAGATGGCACCGACGTTTCCGAAGGCCCCGGCCATGCCCGCGATCTGTCCGCTGACCCGCTTCTTCACCAGCGGGACGATGGCGTAGACGGCGCCTTCGCCGGCCTGCACGAAGAACGAGCAGACCATGCAGGCGACGATGGCGAGTGCCCACGGCCAGGCGGCCCCGAGGGTCGACAGCAGTACGTAGCCGACGAGCAGGCCGACGAGGAGGAACGAGAGCGTGCGCTTGCGGGAGCCGAGCAGGTCGGACATGATGCCGCCGGTCGGGCGAGCGACGAGGTTCATGAACGCGAATCCCGATGCCGCGATACCGGCCGCTGCCGGACCGAGGCCCCAGGTGTCGGAGAAGAACGTCGGCAACATCGACACGACGGCGAGTTCGGAACCGAAGGTGGCGAAGTAGGCGAAGCAGAGCACGGCGACGGAGCGGAACGGGTACTGGTCGTCGGTCGGATACTCGTCCTTCAGTGCCGGCTTGTTGACCCGGAACACCGCCAGTTCCTGCACGATCAGCAGGGCGGTGATGCCACCGAGCACGATGACGAAGACGGGTGTGTTGATGACGTCTTCACGCCAGATCCTCCAGGCGATCAGGCCGAGCACCGCGGTCAGCGGCACGGTGAGGGCGGCCAGGCCGAACACGGCGCCCCGGTTGGTGACCTCGAGTGCACCCTGGCGGCGCGGCTTGGCGTAGGACACTCCCTCGGGGGTGTCGGTGACGGCGCGCAGGTAGAAGAGGCCGTAGCCGGCCGCGATCACGCCGGTGAGCAGGATCGAGTACCGCCAGCCGTCGTCACCACCGAAGACCCCGGCGATGATCGGCAGGGCGAACGCAGCAGCGGCCGAGCCGAAGTTGCCCCACCCGCCGTACACACCCTCGGCGGTTCCGACCTCGCTCGGGGGAAACCATTCCGACACCATGCGGATCCCGACCACGAAGCCGGCACCGACGACCGAGAGCGCCAGCCGACTGAACACGAGCGCCTCGAACGAGTTCGACAACGCGAAGATCGTGTTCGGCACGATGGCGAAGGTGAGGATCGTGGCGTACACCCGCCGTGGTCCCCACCGGTCGAGGGCCATCCCGATGAAGATGCGCGCCGGAACGGTGAGTGCGACGTTGCACAGTCCGATCGTGCGCTTCTGTCCGTCGGTCAGCCCGAGCTGTTCGGCGATCGTGTTGGCGAAGGGCGCGTAGTTGAACCACACGACGAAGCTCAGGAAGAAGGCGAACCACGTGAGGTGCAGGATGCGGTACTTGCCGGTGAACGACCGGAGGCCCCGAACGCGTTCCGCGGCATGCCGCGGAGATTCGGATGATCTGGCGGAGACGGGGGGAGCTGTCATGGACGCCATCAAACCGCGCCCTGATTGCGGACGAGGTTCGACGGTGTGAATGGATCGTGCGGAGCGGCGCACCGGGTCCGATTGCCGTGCGTGCTCTCTCTCACATCCGTGCGAAGCCGTTGTGAGGTGATCGTGCGCGCGGAGCGGTGAGTCACTGGGCGCTGGCGCGATAGCCGCGCCGAATCACCGTCTCGATCCCGTCCGACGCCGTACCGAGTCGCTGCCTCAGGCGCGCGACCGTCACTTCCACCAGGTGTTCGTCGCTCTCCGAACCGTGCCAGACGCGTTGGAGCAGCTCGCGCTTCGAGCGCACGACCCCCGGTCGTTCGAGCAGGACGTCGAGGATCGACCGTTCACGATCGGTGAGCCATGCCTGGCCGCAGTCCTCGAACACCATCAGCCGACCCTGCAGGCGGACGTGGGTGCCTGCGAGTTCGACGTCCTGACCGCGTGTGCCGAAGTGGCGGGCGATCTGTTGGACCATCGCTCCGAGCCGGTGTTTCTCCGGAACGAGCGGCGTGGCGATGTCGTCATCGGTGAACCCGGTCGCGCAGACCGGCCCGACACAGAAGGCGACCACGTCGGTGGCCAACGCGTCGGCGACCTCGTCGGCCAGTCCGAGGAATCCGGCGATCTCGAGGTAGTTCTCGACGGCGGGCTTGGCCGTGAACGTCAGCGCATCGACGCGACGCTCGACGGTCGCCCGGATCAGGCGCTCGGCGGCGGCCGTGTCGCCGGGAAGCGACCAGCGGTACACGGGAACCCGAACGACGTCGGCACCCATCTCGTCGAGGCGATCGCACAGACCGTTGGCGCCGGCTCCATCGAGTTGGACCGCGATGCGGACGCCGTCGATCCCGCGTTCGTGCAGGGTGTCGATGATGTCGTCGTAGCGGGCGCGCGGCGCGATCCAGGCCACGTCGAGGTCGGCCGTGGCCAGCGCACCCGTCGCCTTCGGGCCGCGCGCGTAGAGGTCGACGGAAGCGAGGAGAACCCGCAACTCGTCACCGAGTTGGATCGCATCGGCTGCTTCGAGCCAGCCGCGAACGCCGAGCCCGGTCGTGAGCACCACCAGTTCGGGCGGATTCCGCAGGATCTGCTCGGTCGCCACGCGGATCTGGTCCTCGGATCCGAGGGCATGCGTCTTGATGACGGGGCCGTGCAGGCACTCGGCGCCACGGCCCGTGAGCAGCTTGATCTGTTCGTCAGCGCGACGGTCGGCGGTGACGCCGACCGTGAAACCTGCGAGGGGACCGACGGGCATGTGATGAAGTGTGGGGTGCCTGCGTTACGTGGGTGTTTCGTGCGGGAGTCGCTTTCACGATCCACGAACGACTTCGGTCACACCGTCACGCCATGACACGACATGGGGACGGTGCGACCGAATCGAACGCCCGCGAGCTGATCAGGCGGCGCTCTCGGCGGGCGGCTCGACGGCGACCGTCATCGGTTCGGCAGCGACGGTCACGGTCTGGTCGATGACCTCGACCCGCCACACACGGACCGACACGTTCGGATCGTCGAGGCACCGTCCGGTCCGCAGGTCGAAGCGCTGCTTGTGGAGCGGTGACGCGACGACCGGGGTCCCGTCGACACATCCGACCAGCCCGCGGGCGAGGACCGGAACGTTCGAACAGGGATCGAGGTGGTCGATCGCCGCGAGTTCGCCGTCGGCGAGACGGAAGATCGCGACGTACTCGCCGGAGACGACGGCGGCCACGCCTCGGTCGACGGGGAGGCTGTCGATGTGAGCGATGCGGACCCGACTCATGCCGGCACCCGCTGACCGCGTTCTTGGATCCACACCGGTGTGGTGTTCTCCTCGGGGGCGTTGACGAACTCCACGAAGTGGGACAGACGTTCCGGATCGTTCAAGGTGGCTCTCCATTCACATTCGTAGGTGTCGACGTGCAGTGCGATGTCGGCGTCGAGCTCGTCGCAGATTCCGAGTTCGTCGTCGACGATCACGCTGCGAACGTGCTCGAGTCCTCCGTCGAGCGAATCCAGCCACACCGAGGTGCGCTGGAGACGGTCGGCGGTGCGGATGTAGTAGGCGAGGAAGCGGTCGATCGTGCGCACGAGCGTCTCGTCGTCGAGGTCGGTCGCGAACAGGTCGGCGTGACGCGGGCTCCGCCCGCCGTTGCCGCCGACGTACAGGTTCCAGCCGCTCTCCGTCGCGATCACGCCGACGTCCTTGCTCTGCGCTTCGGCGCACTCGCGGGTGCAGCCCGACACTCCCATCTTGAGTTTGTGTGGCGAACGCAGACCCCGGTAGCGGTTCTCGAGGTCGATCGCCATGCCGACCGAGTCCTGCACGCCGTAGCGACACCACACCGAACCCACGCACGACTTCACCGTGCGCAACGCCTTGCCGTAGGCGTGGCCCGACTCCATCCCCGCGTCGACCACCCGTTGCCAGATGCCTGGCAGGTCGTGCATCTGCGCTCCGAGCAGGTCGATCCGCTGGCCGCCGGTGATCTTCACGTAGAGGTCGAAGTCCTTGGCGATCAGCCCGAGCGCGATCAGTTGGTCGGGCGTGATCTCGCCCCCGGGTACTCGCGGGATCACCGAGTACGTGCCGTTGCGCTGCATGTTCGCGAGGTGATGGTCGTTCGTGTCCTGCAGCGACGACTGGTCGCCGTCGAGCACGTACCCGTTGGACAGCGACGCGAGAATCGACGCCACGGTGGGGCGGCAGATCTCGCATCCGCGTCCGGTTCCGTGGTTCGACAGGACCTCGGCCCAGGTGCGATAGCGGTGGAAACGGACGAGGGCGAAGAGTTCCTTGCGCGAGTGGTCGAAGTGTTCACAGAGGGCGTTCGAGACCTCGACGCCGAGACTCTGGAGCTCGTTGCGCACGAGCGTGGTCACGCCGGGCACGCAGCCGCCGCAGCTGGTACCGGCGCAGGTTGCCTCCTTGATCTCGCTGACCGTGGTGCACCCTTCGGCGACCGCACCGCGGATCGTGCCGACACTCACGGCGTTGCAGCTGCACAGCAGCGCGCCGTCCGGCAGCGTTCCCTCGTCCGGCGGGCGGATCGACGCCGGAAGGATGTACGCCGGGAGATCGTCGGGTTGGGTCGCCTGACCGAGGGTGACGGCGGTGAGCAGCTCGTAGCCCGAGACGTCGCCGACGAGCGCCCCGCCGAGCAGTCGGCCGGTCGCGGCATCGAGCGCGAATCGCCGGAAGATGCGATTGACCGGGTCGTTGTAGACGATCTCGTCGATGTCGTCGCCCATGGCGTTGCTCTGACCGAAGCTCGCGACGTCGACACCGAGCAGTTTGAGCTTGGTCGACAGATCGCTGCCCGCGTAGTCGCCGGGTTCACCGGTGAAGCGTGCGGCGAGCGCGGCGGCCATCTCGTAGCCGGGAGCGACGAGTCCGTAGACCCGCTCGCGGTGGACGGCGACCTCGCCGATCGCCCACACGTTGGGCGCCGACGTTGCGAGCGTGTCGTCGACCATGACCCCGCCGCGTTCGCCGACGTCGATTCCCGAGTCGCGGGCGACCTGGTCGCGCGGTCGTACACCGGCCGAGAAGATCACGACGTCGCACGGATACTCGGTGCCGTCGGACATCACGAGGCGCTCGACCGTCCCGGACGCGCCCGCTTCGAAATGATCGGGCGCGACGCCGCAGTGGAGCTGGACACCGAGCGAGTCCACCCAGCGGGCCAACATCCGTCCGCCCCCTTCGCCGAGCTGGGCCGGCATCGGATAGGGAGCCATCTCGACGACGTGGACGTCGTCGAGACCGAGCGCCCGCAGCGCATTGGCGGCCTCGAGCCCGAGCAGTCCGCCACCGATCACGAGGCCGGACGTGCAGCCGTCCCGTTGGGCACACCGTTTGATGTCGGCGAGGTCGTCGAGGGTGCGATAGACGAACGTTCCGTCGATGTCGTGTCCGGGGATGGGCGGAACGAACGGGAACGAGCCCGTCGCCAGGACGAGTTCGTCGTAGCCGAGGACGGTGCCGTCGTCGAGCAGGACCGTGTATGCCGCGGTGTCGATCGTGTCGACGGTGCGCCCGAAGCGGTAGTCTACTCGACCGCTTCCGACGAACGAGGCGTCGACGAGGCTGAGGTCGGCCTCGGACCTGCCCTCGAACCAGCTGCTGAGCGCGACGCGGTCGTAGGCGGGCCGCGACTCCTCGCCGATCACCGTGATGTCGAACTCGCCGCCGTCATCGGCCGCGACAAGGCGGTCGACGAAGCGTTGGCCGACCATGCCGTTGCCGACCACCAGGACGTGTCGTCGTTCCATGGCGATCAGTCGACCACCGGCCTGTCATCGACAGGTTCCGGCGACATGACGATCGTGGTTCGATCAGATCGGCGGCTCCGTTGATCTGTGCGAGAGACCTCACAGCCGAGGTCGATCGCTGAGAGCGTGACCCGACACGCCGTCGGGTCAGTCCATCTTGGTGGCCATCTCCAGGCGGTCCATGCCGGTCGGCTCCTCGAAATCACCGAACTCGAACGCGACCGACTCGATCGATCCGTTGAACTCGAACACCCCGCGATCCTCGTAGTCGCCACAGACCGGGGAACGGCTGTCCTGTCCGACGTCGAAGCACTCGGTGCCGCAGCGCATCGGGATCTGCCGTTCGACCCTCGTCTCGCCGACCTGCTCACCGTCGACGAACAGCTTGGCGGTGGCCGGAACGCCTGGCACCGGCTGGTCGGGCTCGAAATCGAGCACGATCGTGTGGTCGCCGGGCGTGAGCGCCTCGTCGGAGATCATCTCGTACCGTTCGAGGCCGAAGTAGTTGTAGTGGTAGCGGATCTTGCCCTCCCACGCGAACAGCGAGAACCCGCCGGCGTCGCCACCGAGCGCGAAGATCACACCCTGGGCACCGCCGTCGGGGACCGTGACCTTCGAGGTCATCTGCAACGGGACGCCGATGAACTTCGGACCCGAACCCTCGGGTTGGCGGACCATGCCCGGGTACAACGTGACCTGCTTGCGGCCGAAGTAGTAGCTCGGGCGCAGTGTGACGTCGAGGCGTTCCGCGAAACGGTCGTCGATCGGCAACACGTTGTACTTCGCGGCCTCGGCGAGGAACATGTCCTGCAGTTCCTTCAACTTGGCGGGCTCGACGTCGGCGAGGTCGACGGCCTCGGAGAAGTCGTCGCGGATGTTGTACAACTCCCACGCGTCGTCGTCCCACGAGAATGCACCCGATGTCTCCCACGGCAGTCGGCCGTGGCGGCAACACGCGATCCAGCCGTCGTGGTACATCGCCCGGTTGCCCATCATCTCGAAGTACTGCGTCTCGTGCCGTCCGGGCGCGTCCGCGCCGTCGAAGGTGTACGCGAAGCTGGTGCCCTCGATCGGGCGCTGGGCGACACCGTTCACCTCGACCGGCTCGCGGATCCCGATGATCTCCATCAGGGTCGGCATGATGTCGATCACGTGGTGGAACTGGGAGCGGATCTCGCCCTGGGCGGCGATCCGATCGGGCCACGACACGATCATCGAGTTCCGGGTGCCGCCGAAGTGGGATGCGATCTGCTTCGTCCACTGGAACGGCGTGTCGCCGGCATGGGCCCACGCCGCCGAGTAGTGGGGAGAGGTCCCGGGAAGCCCCCACGTGTCCTTGAAGCTCATCGCCTCGTCCATCGTCGGCTGCTGACCGTTGAGGCTCATCAGTTCGTTCGGGGTACCGACGAGCGAACCCTCGCCCGACGATCCGTTGTCGCCGAGGATGTAGATCACGATCGTGTTGTCGAGTTCGCCGAGTTGCTCGTAGGCATCGACGATGCGCCCGACCTCGTGGTCGGTGTGCTCCAGGAAGTCGGCGAAGTTCTCGGCCTGGCGGGCGAAGAGCTCCCGATGCTCGGCGGGTTGGCTGTCCCACGACGGGATCTGCTCGGGCCGCTCGGTGAGTTGCGTGCCCTCCGGGATGATGCCCATCTCGAGCTGGTTCCGGTGCACCTGCACGCGGTACTCGTCCCAGCCCATGTCGAAGCGGCCCTCGTTCCGTCCGCGCCAGTCGAGCGGCGGCTGGTGCGGAGCGTGCGCGGCACCCGTCGAGTAGTAGGTGAGCACGGGACGGTCCGGTGCGATCGTCTTCTGTTCGCGCAGCCATCCGATCAGGTCGTCGGCGAGATCGCGCTGGAGCTGGTAGCCGTCGTCGGGTCGACCGGGTGCTTCGACCGCGGTCGTGTTGCGCACGAGTGACGGGTAGAACTGGTCGGTCTCGCCGGAGATGAACCCGTAGAAGTAGTCGAAGCCCTGGCCGGTCGGCCAGTTGGTGAACGGACCGGCGGGACTGGTCTCGTTGTCGGGCACGTTGTGGTTCTTGCCCCACCACCCGCACGTGTAGCCGGTCTGTTTCAACAACTCGCTGACGGTCGCGCAGCTCTTCGGGATGATGCCGCAGTAGCCGGGGTAGCCGGTGGCCATCTCCTGGATCACGCCGGTGGCGACCGAGTGGTGGTTGCGACCGGTGAGCATCGCCGCGCGGGTCGGGGCGCAGAGGGCGGTCGTGTGGAACTGGTTGTAGAACAGCCCCCGGCTGTGGAGCCGCTCCGCGGTCGGCATCCGGACCAGGCCGCCGTTCACGCTCGGCCAGCCGAACCCGACGTCGTCGAGCAGGACCAGCAGGATGTTGGGAGCGCCGTCGGGCGCCTCCTTCACCGGTGGGAAGTCGGGGGTCGAGTCGGCGGCGTAGGTGTTGATGTCGGCGTCGGGGAACGTCCACTCCGGCTCGGGAAGGTGCGTCCGGTCGACGTGGACCGGGAAATCGGAGTCACTCTGCTTCGGCATCCGCTGATCTTTGCACGCTCCGAGACCCCTGTCACTCGGCACGACAACATCGCAGGAGAGTTCAGACGGTGGACACCTCAGGCCACCACGGAGATGCCGTCGCCGAGCACTTTCGCGCCGAGGACGACGAACAGAACGGTCATGACCGTGGCGTTGTTCTGCGTGAGCCAGCCCTTCATGGACTCGAGCAGGGGAGCGACCCGTTCGCCCGCGATCAGGTAGCCGACGACCGGCACGATGATCGTGATCGACGCGATCAGGACGAACACGCCGACGGTGATCGCCTGGTCGCCACCGCTGAGTCCGGCGGAACTGATCGATGCTGCGGCGGCGATCGTGAGCCCGAGGTTCTTGGGGTTCACACCGGACAGCAGCGCGCCGAGACCGAACGCCTTTCCGGCGGCCATGTCGTCGATCGAGGCCATCCACGCCGGCATCTCGGGCTCGACGCCCTCCCGCGGCCGCCCCTTCCACTGTTTGACGCCGAGGAACAGGAAGACCGCGCCGATCGCGATCTTGAGCCACCCGATCGCGTCGGACGGGGTATCGGACGAGTCGAGGCCGATCGCCAGGATGATCGTGGCCGCGACGATCAAGCCGAGGAGCCACCCGAACATGAACGCCAGGCTGTTGCGCGCAGCCGAGCGGGAGAACAACATCAGGATCACGGCGATGATCGGGACGGGACTGATGGCGACGCCGACCGCGTTGCCCATGATCTGACCGATTGCTTCGCCCATGGATGCTCCTTCTCGAACGGGATCCGCTCATGATGCCCGTTCGGGACCAGCCGCATCGGGATGGTCGCGCGGCCCGTCAGGTCCGGGTTCGGTACTCGCGAACCGCCGCCAGCGCGGTGGGATGGAGCCGGCCCTCGTCGTCCCAGGCCTGCCATGCCGGAAGGTTTTGCAGCGACTCGAAGCTCTGCACCGGGAGCGCCGTCAGCCAGAGCGAGGCGTCACGTTCTTGGATCCGCTGATCCAGCTCATCGAGTTGGTCGATCACCGTGACCGTCGCGCGCACCGTGGCGGACGCGTCGACGATCACCACCGCAGGCTTCTCGGCGTCGACCGCGGCGAGGATCTGACGGCTCACCCGGCGCGCGTTGGCGGTGTAGACGGGGCCGTCGACGCGCAGCACGAGCAGACCCCGAACCGGCCGGGTGTGCTTGCCCGCGACTCTGAGGTCGTCGCCCTGGACCGTGACCTGCAGCTCCGTCACACCGATCTGGTTCATCTCGTACAGCACGAGGAGCAGTGTGATCAACACCCCTGCGAGGACGGCCTCGAGCAGGCCGAACACCAGCCCGGCCACCGCGGTGAGCACCGCGATCCAGAACGAGAGCCGGTCGATCCGCCAGAGCCGGACGAACTCGGCAGGCTTGATCAGGCCGAGGACGGCGACCACGACCATGCATCCGAGCGTCGCCTCGGGCAGCTCGCTGAGTACACCACCGAGGAACAGTGCACAGGCCACCGCCAGCAGAACCGTCACGATCTCGCTCAGTTGGGTCTTCGCTCCGGCGCGCTGGTTGATCGCGGTCTGGGAGAACCCGCCCGCTGACGGCATCGCCCGGAACAGACCGCCGAGCACGCATGCCAGGCCGTTCGCGACCAGTTCCTGATCGTTGTCGATCGGTGGTTCGTCGGGTTGGCGCACCGTGCCCGCGGCCGATGCCGTCTCGAGGAAACACATGATCGCGATGGCGAACGCGCCACCCAGGAGCGCACCCGCGCGGTCGAGGTCGGGAAGCACCGGAAGTGGGAGGCCGGAGGGCACCGGTGTGATGAGCGCGACGCCGTCGTCGTCGATCGACCAGAACTGAACCAGCAGGATCCCGAGCGCGGTGGCGACCAGTGGAGCGGGAACACGAGGAAGCAGCCGGCCGAGTCCGAGCAGGACGCCGAGCGTGGCGACCGACAACCAGATGGTCGGCCCGTTCGCGTCGCTCAGGTCGTCGATCAGGCCACCCATCTCGCCGAAGAACGCCGTCGCGGACGAGTCACCGTCGACCCCAAACAACTTGGGCAACTGGCCGGCGGCCACGGTGAGCCCGACACCGAGCTTGATCCCGATGAGCGTCGCCTCGGAGATGTTGTCGATCAGCGATCCCAGGCGGAGCAGCCGTGCACCGAGCAGAATGACGCCGACCAGGATGGTCAGTGTCGCGAGCTCTCGCGCCGGGTCGGTGCCGTCGGCGGCCACCCCTGCTGCGAGCAGCGTCGACCCGCTGAGCACGGCGACGGTCGACGTCGTGCTCACCGAGAGCGTGCGCGAACCGCCCAGCAGCGCGTAGACGAGCATCGGGACCATGCACGTGTAGAGGCCCACCTCCGGTGGCAGCTCGGCGATCGTGGCGTACGCCATCGCCTGGGGGATCACCACTGCGCCGGCGGCAAGTCCACCGGTCAGATCCCGGCCCAACCACGAACGGTCGTAGCCGCGCAACCAGCCGATCGCCGGCACCTGTCGGGCCAGTTCTCCCAGGGCTCCGGTCGTGGTGGTCATTGTGGTTGCTCACTCGTTCCGTTCGCGTCGGTGTCTCCGGCCAAATGCTCGAGGTAGTGCGTGACCGCGTCGTCGACCTCGAGGTGCACGCCGATTCCGGCGAGGCGCGCCTCGACCCCCGACTGCTGGAGTTCGTCGCGCACCTCGGTCTTGACCCGCGCGAACTCCATGGTGATGCCGCGGTGCCCGAGTTCGTCGAGGACCTCGTCCAACGCCTGGGCTCCCGTGCTGTCCACGTCCTGCACCGACTCCATGTCGAACACGACGGCGCGGGCGTCGTGTTCGGTCACCTTCGCGATCAGGTCGTCGCGGAGGAACGGGGCGTTGGCGAAGAACAGTGGGGCGTCGAACCGGTAGATGAGCAGCCCCGGGAAGGTCACCGCATCGGGATGATCCGCGATGTCGCGGAAAGTGTCGGTGCCGGGCTTGCGGCCGAGCACGGCCGTGTGGGGCGAGGCGTCACGGAGCACCGCTGCGAGCAACGACAGCAGGATCGCGATGACGATGCCGATGAGCATGCCCACACCGAGGACTGCCGCGACGGTGACGATGGCCATCCAGAACTCGCTGCGGCGATAGCGCCAGAGCGCACCGAACTCCGCGAGGTCGAACAATCCGAATCCGGCCACGATCACGATCGCGGCGAGCGTGGCCACCGGCAGGTAGTCGAAGACGGGCGCGAGGAAGACCAGTGTGAGCAGGACGAAGAACGCCGCCGCGAGGTTGGCGACCTGGGACTTCGCACCGGAATCGGCGAGCACGAAGCTGCGCGACTGGCTCCCGTTCACCGGGAACGCTCCGAGCAGCCCGGCGCCGACGTTCGCCGCGCCGATTCCGAAGAACTCACGGTTGGCGTCGACACGATCCGATGTCCCGTACGTGAGCGACCGCGCGGTGAGCACGCTGTCGGGGTACACCAGGAGGGCGACCGCAAGGGCGGGTCCGATCAGTGCCAGGAAGTCGGACCCGCTGAGCGACGGGATGCCGGGCACGGGCAGCCCGCCGTCGAACGCTCCGACCACGGCGACGTCGGGATCGGCGACCGCGACGACGAGCATGCAGCCGGCGACCGCGACGAGAGCCCCTGGAATTGCAGGGACGAACTTCCGCATGGTCAACATCACGACCAGCGTCGCCACCCCGAACGCGATGCTCGCCATCTGCGCCTCGTCGATGTTGCGGGCGACCGCCCCGATCTCGGTGAGGTACGGGTCGGGCTCGACGTCGGTGCCCAGGAATCCCTGGAGTTGGCTCGTCACGATCAGGACACCCGAGCCGAACACGTACCCGGCGAGCACCGGGCGTGACAGCAGGTCGGCGACGCGCCCGAGTCGGAACACGCCGCCGAGCAGCAGGAAGGCGCCGACCAGGAGGCCCATCGTCATCGCCAGGTCGACGTACTCGTCGGAACCGGGATCGGCCATGGCCGACAGGATCGTCGCCAGCATGATCGCCACGGTCGACTCGGCGCCGACATTGAGGAACCGCGAGGATCCCCACAGCCAGTAGAGGACCATCGAGGCGATCGCTGCGTACAAGCCGACGACCGGGGGGAGCCCGGCGAGGACCGCGAAGCCGAGCGACTGGGGGACGAGCATCGCCCAGAGCGTCAGTCCGCCGAGCACATCGGCGCGCAGCCAGCGCCGATCGTACGCCGCGACCACTCCGATCCCGGGCGCCACGGCGCGGAGATGACGTACCGACGACACCGTCAGCTCGGGGTGGGTGCCGGTTCGGCGGGCGGCGTCGGCAACGCTCCGAGAGACCGGGCGACGGCCAGCCCGACAGCGCCACCGGCGCAGCCGATGAGGATCACGCTCGCGTAGCTGGCCTGGACCGGGTACAGGGTGAGGATGAACGCCATCGGAAGGTTCCCTTTCAGGAACACCACGCCGGTCGCGGCGATCCCGGCGACGATCATGATGTCCGGTCCGACGTCGACGACTTCGTCGACGATCACCGCGAGTGCCGCAACCGAGGTGTACGTCGGGAAGATGGGACCGCCCCGCCATCCGGCGAGCAGCGCAATCACCAACGCAGCCCATTTGGCGACCGTGATGTACGCGAGGTCGCCGAGGTCGGCACTCGGCAGGAGCTGGATCCCCTCCTGCCCCGAGAACAACACGAGCTGGTTCGGGAGGGCGAGCAACGCGAACAGCAGACCACCGGCCATGCCGACCAGGATCGGGTTGCGTCGAAAGGTCGTCGCATGCTCGGCGCGGCTGACGACGCTGACCGCCCATGCGACCGGAACGACGACGAGCGCGCCGAACGCGAACCCCGCGAGTCCGGCCGCGACGCCGAGGTCACCGTCGAACTCGGTGAAGCGGAAGCCGAAATCGATCACGCCGAACGGCAACCAGTGGTAGGTGAACAGTCCGGCCAGCGCGGCGAGCCAGTACGGGAGTGCGTGGACCGCACGGGGGACTCCGTCGACGGTCTCCGCGCCCCACGCGTTGCGCACCAGATGTCCGACCGTCGTGATTCGCTGACCGATCCACGTGGCGGTCCCGCCGAGCAGGCCGGTGAGTGCCGCCTCGAAGCCGACCGGGCCACCGAAGCTGAGTGCGACGAGCGAGCTGACGGCGGTCTTCGGTGCGACCTCGGGGTCGATGTGTCCGCCGCGCTTCCATGTGCCGATCGCCTCCTCGAGGGGACGTGGATAGTTGCCCAGAGCGATCTGGCAGATCCCGACCAACGCGCCGCCGACGATCGGGACGGCGAACAACCACCACGAGTCGTACGGCTCGACACCGACCTGCTCGGGTAGGTCGGACCACAGGTACTTGGTTCCCGCCTCTACCAGCCAGATGAACCCGGCCGCGATCACCCCCGCGAGAGCGCCGGTCGCGATCGCGACGACGAGCAACGTGACGACGCTCGCTGGTCGGGAACGCGCGGCCTCGTGCATCGGGGTCACAGTAGATCGTGGCCGCATCCGAGTTGATGACCGCACCCGTGTGCGACACTTGGGTCGTGGTCGGCGGTTCCCACGGGGCCGCACCGAAACCGTGGAGGATATCCGTGACCGAGTCGAACGCCGAGCCAAATCGAAGCACCATGAGGCTGCCCAGTTTCCGGGTCCTGCTGTGGTCCGCGCTCGGGATCCTCGCGTTGCTGTGGGTCGCGCCGACGATCACGGCGGTCGTGTCGTCGATCGACCTCGCGGGGGTCGAGCACCTCTACGCGATCATCGCCGGTTTCGTCATCCTCGACGCGGTGATTCCGATCTTCCCGAGCGAGTCGTTGCTCACCACGGCGTCGAACCTCGCTGCGCAGTCCGGATCCGACATTCAACTGTGGAAGCTGATCGCGGCCGGAACCGCCGGGGCGATCATCGGCGACTCCGTCCTGTATTGGCTGTCGCGGACCGTGCTGCGCAACCGGATGTCGGTTCAGGTGGAGAAGGCTCAGCAGAACGAGAAGGTGGCGCGAGCCATGGCCGTGCTGAGCGGAACCGCGGGGATGCTGATCGTGTTCGGTCGGTTCGTCCCCGGATTGCGGTTCATGATCGGAGCGACCATGGGCCTCACCGAGTTCCCGTATCCGAAGTTCCTGATGTGGGACTCGATCGGTGGATTCTTCTGGGCCGCCTACACGTGCATCTTCTGCTACCTGGTCGCATCGGTGATCGAGGACAAACCGTTGATCTCGATCGCTGTCTCGATCGTCGTGACCACCGGACTGTTGGGCCTGCTGTATCGCCCGATCAAACGTCAGTGGGACGCGAGCGGCGCCGAACTCGCCGACGCGGAATCGGCAGAAACCGCGACCTGACGACTCAGTCCGCGATGGTGAGGATCGAGGCGGCCAGATAGCCGATCACGGTCAGCAGACCGACCGAGCGGCCGCCGTGCTGGAACGCTTCGGGCATCATCGAGTCGGCGAGCATCACGAGGATCGCTCCGCCCGCGAAGACCTGGGCGTACAGGCCACCGTTCGGGACCGTGTCACCGATCGCGTACCCGGCGATCGCGACCAACGCCGACGCGACGGTGAGCGCACCCCACATCATCGAGATCGTGCGATTGGACGTGCCGGCTGCGCGCAGTGCGATCGTGCCGGCGGCGCCCTGGGGGACGTTCGACACGAAGATCGCCGCCACGAACGCCACGCTCACGGCGCCGCCCAGCGAGATCCCGATCCCGAGGATGAACGCCTCGGGGATCCCGTCCAGTAGGGCCCGAGGAACATCGCCGCGCCGGAGCCACCGCCGGACTGCTGATCGGGGACGTCGATGGCCGAACGGTGCTTGCCGCCTCGCTCGTCGACCAGTCGGTCGCCGACGTAGTACACGACCGCTCCGGCGAGGAACGCGAAGGCGACCCCGGGACCGTTCCCGAGGCTCGACAGCGGGACAAGTTCGTAGGCGACCGCGCTGAGCATCGTGCCGGCACCGAAGCCCATCAGCAGACCGGTGGTCTTGACGTGCGGTTCGAGTGGGCGGGCGATGGCCTGCCCGACAAACAACGCGGCCGACGAGAACGCACCCCAGAAGAGCGCTGCCCAGACGCTCATCGAGGGGGCGCGGGCCGGCTGGACATCGGCGTGACCGTAGCGGGAACCCGAGTGTCCGGATCACCGCTCGGGTGAACAATGGGGACCGTTCGTGACACAAGCTGGTGGGGTGCGCGATGATCCGTATCCGTATCCGCAGCCCGACAGCCGTACGCAGGGAGTACACGCATGCCAACGCCAGAGTTCCAGGGAAAGATCGCACTCGACGTCAACGATTCGGTCTCCGACTGGACCCCCTATCTCAACCCGAAGGCGCCCGAGGGCGCGCCCAACGTGCTCGTCATCCTGTACGACGACACCGGACTGGCCGCGTGGTCGCCGTTCGGCGGCGGGATCGAAATGCCGACCTTGGAACGCCTGGCCGACAACGGGCTGCGGTACACGCAATGGCACACGACGGCGCTGTGCGCTCCGACCCGATCGACCATGATGACGGGCCGCAACCACCACCTCAACGGGATGGCGTGCATCACCGAATGCGCCAACGGTTTTCCCGGCTGGAACGCACGGATTCCCGAGGAGTGCACGACCGTCTCGCACCTCCTGCGTGATGCCGGCTGGAGCACGTTCTGGCTGGGCAAGAACCACGACGTTCCCGAACAGGACGTCTCTCCCGGCGGCGACCGCTCGCGCTGGCCGCTGCAGATGGGCTTCGATCGGTTCTACGGCTTCCTCGGCGGTGAGACCAACAACTGGTATCCCGACCTGGTCGAGGACAACCACTTCATCGATCCGCCGTACACGCCCGAAGAGGGGTATCACCTGTCGAAGGACCTCGTCGACCAGGGCATCAAGATGATCAAGGACCAGAAGGCGTCGAACCCGTCGAAGCCCTGGTACATGTGGCTCTGCCCGGGAGCGAACCACGCGCCGCACCACTCACCCCAGGAGTACATCGACAAGTACAAGGGCAGGTTCGACGACGGCTACGAGGCCTACCGCGAGTGGTGCCTCGAGCAGATGATCGCCAAGGGCATCATGCCCGAGGGCACGAAGATGACCCCGCTCAACCCGTTGCCCGAGGAGATGGAGAACCCCGGCGACCACGTGCTCCCGTGGGACGGACTGAGTGACGACGAAAAGACCCTGTTCTGCCGCATGGCCGAGGTGTTCGCCGGCTTCTCCGAGTACACCGACGTGCAGATCGGCCGGCTCATCGACTACCTCGAGGAGTCGGGCCAGCTCGAGAACACGCTGGTGTTCTACTGCGCCGACAACGGCACCTCGGGTGAGGGCAGCCCGACCGGGTCGGTCAACGAGAACAAGTTCTTCAACAACTACCCGGACTCGATGGAGGAGAACCTCGAGTACCTCGACGTGCTGGGTGGCCCGGAGACGTACAACCACATGCCGACCGGTTGGGCCGCAGCGTTCTCGACCCCGTTCCAGATGTTCAAGCGCTACTCGCAGTACTCGGGTGGTACGTGCGACCCGATGGTCATCTCGTGGCCGAAGGGGATCGAGGCGAAGGGCGAGATCCGCCACCAGTACCACCACTCGTGTGACGTCGTCGCCACCATCCTCGACGTGTGCGGAGTCGAGATGCCCGACACCTATCGCGGCGTCGAGCAGGTCCCGCTGTCGGGAACGTCGATGGCCTACAGCTTCGATGCCGACCCCGACGGGCAGACCACCAAGGAGCGTCAGTACTACGCGATGTTGTCGACCCGCGGGATCTGGGAGGACGGCTGGAAGGCATCGGCCATCCACGCGCCGTTCACCGGCATCGGCAAGTTCGACGAGGACCGCTGGGAGCTGTACCACGTCGACGAGGACCGCTCGGAGTCGACCGATCTCGCCGCCGAGTACCCCGAGAAGCTGCAGCACCTGATCGACCTCTGGATGGAGGAGGCCGAGAAGAACAACGTGTTGCCGATGGACGACCGCACGCCGGCGGAGCTGCTGGGTGTCGAGCGGCCGAGCCAGGAGCCACCGCGCGATCGCTACATCTACTACCCGGGCACCTCAGCCGTCCCCGAGGGCGTCGCCGCCAACGTGCGCGGCCGGTCGTACAAGATCCTCGCCAACGTCACGGTCGGCGACGGAGCCGAGGGCGTGATCTTCGCCCACGGTTCCCGATTCGGTGGACACTCCCTGTTCATCAAGGACGGCAGGTTGCACTACGTGTACAACTTCCTGGGCGTCAAGCCGGAGCAGCAGTTCAGCTCCGACGTGCTGGCACCGGGTGACTACACCCTCGGCATGGAGTTCACCCGGGAGAAGGCCGGTGAGTACGGCGAATCGCACGGGACGACGAAGCTGTACGTGAACGACGACGTGGTCGCCGAGGGCGCGATGCGGACGCAGTCGGGGAAGTTCACGCTGTGCGGCGACGGTCTGTGTGTCGGCTTCGACAGCGGCGACGCCGTGAGCAGTCAGTACACGGCACCGGCTCGTTTCACCGGTGGCGAGATCCAGGTCGTGGGTGTCACCGTCGAGGACGTCGAGTACGAGGACCTGGAGATGCTCGCAGCCGCCGCTTTCGCTCGTGACTGACGGTCGCGTACTCGTCACCGGGGCGAGCGGCAACGTCGGGGGCTCTTCGCGATGCGGAAGTCACGGATCGAGTCGGGGTCCGACCCGACCTACGCGAACGTGCAGGTGGTGATCAACCTCACCGCCCGGTTCGGCATGGCGGCGAAGATCACGAATGACCTGCCGACGCTGGTCGGTCGGCCCGCCACGCCGCTGGTCTAGTTCATTGCGGCGCATCGGGACGCGTGGATTCGCTGAGATCCCCATCGGCGAGGGGTTCGTTGCCGGACCGATTCATCCGCAGCATCCACAGCACGGCCACTCCCAAGAGCAATCCAGCGCCCAGGATCGCTCCGAGCGTCACGACCGCAGAATCGTTCGACCCGTCGTCGTCGTCGGGATCGACGGCGGACGAGCCGTCGCCGGACGATTCTCCACCGGACTGATCAGGCTCGGTCGAATCCGGTGCGGAGCTCGCGGGAGTCGATCCGCCGTCGGTGATGTCCGGGGTCGTTGCCGGGGTCGTGTCGCCGCCGGGGTTCGTCGATGAAGCCGATGTGTCGGACGGGGCCGACGTGTCGGGCGGGTCGGACTCGGGAGCGCTCACGGATGGGTCGGTCTCGGCCGAACCGGACTCGCCGGCAGCGTCGGTCGCCACCTCGGCGGTGTCCGGAACGTCCTCGCCCGGGTCGCTCACGCGGGTGCAGCCGGCGGCGAGCAGCATCGGCACCGCGAGAGCGACCAGCCACGCTCCGGAGCGGATGCGGTGTGCGCGTCGCTCAGACCTCGTCGGCATCGGTTGCGTCCTCCTCGTCGGTCGTGGCGGACGCGTCGGAGGGCGCGGTCGCCGACGTCTGTTCGATCCATGCCAGCGCATCGACGTACGCGCGTTTCACCGTCTCGCCCAACCATTCGGTCCCGATGTAGAGGTTCTGGTCGTCGAGGCTCCTCAACGCTCCGGTCGCGTCGAGCTGGCGACGAATGCGCGGGTTGTCGGTGACGACCATGAGCTTGCTGTCGACATCGTTGAGCGCGCGCATGTAGCGGCCCAGCACCTCGGAGAGCGTGGCGCCGATCTCGTCGGCACCGCGAATGCGCAGGATGACCACGCTGTTGCGTGACTCCGGCGTGACGTCGGGCATCTGTTCCTCGAGCGCGGCAGCAGTTGCGAAGAACACGCTTCCGTAGGGCTGGAGGACGATCGCCGACGCGGGTGGAACCACCGCGACCGGATCGATTTCGCGCATGCGGCCGTCGTCGGTGATCTCGATCTGGCGGGTGGTCAATCCTGTCGACTGCCGGACGACATGCAGGATGGTGGCGATCCCGACTCCGACGAGCACGGCGTATTGCAGCGGGATCAGCATCGTCAGGACGAGGGTGGTCGTCATCACGGTGAGTTGGACGCTGCCGGTCTTGGCGACCGAGATCACCTGGTGCGGCTTGATCGTGCCGTACCCGACCACGATCAGGAGTCCGGCGAGCGCGGGCATCGCCACATAGTTGACGAGTCCGCCGAACGCGAGGATCACGACGGCCATGACGCCGCCGGCGATGATCAGCGCGAGCCGAGATCGTGCGCCCGCGGCGATCACGAGCGAGCTGGCCGACATCGAACCGCCGACGGGCATGCCTTGGAACAGGCCGGCGGCGATGTTGCCGGCACCCTGGCCGACGAAGTCGGTCGAACCGTCCGAGAACGATCCGTCGGCATTGGGGATCCCCGCGGAAATTCCGGCACCCTGCACGAGTCCGACGAACGCCAGCGACGCCGCCGGAAGCAGGAAGCCGAACATCTCCCCGAACACCGGCATGGTGATGAACGGCAGGGCGCGTGGGACATCGGCGATGTCGCGCACCACCAGGACGTCACTGCCGAGCGCGTCGAACACCGCCGCGATGCCCGAGCCGACCACGACCGCGACGACGAGTCCGAGCGAACCGAGTGCGGTGCGTTGGAGCACGACGATGAGCGCGATGGTCGCGACACCGACCGCTGTGGTCGCGAGGTCGATCTTCCACAGGTGGGTCACCAGGTCGAGCGCACGAGACACGCGGTTGGCGCCCGCCGCGTCGTAGCCGGTGAAGTTGTCGAGCTGGCCGAGGATGATGTTCAGGCCGACCGCCGTGATGAAGCCGGTCATCACCGCCTTCGACACGAAACGGAGCACGGTGCCGAGCTTCAGGAGACCGGCGACGACCATCACGATCCCGGTCACGATCGAGAGGGTGAACAGCGAGCGGGCCGGGTCGTCACGACCCGCGAGATCGACGTCGGCGACGATGATCGCCATCGCCCCCGTCGCCTGCACCGCCATGAACGACGCGCTGGTGAAGAACGCTGCGCCGACCATGCCGTAGAGGTAGCCGTAGAGGCCGGCGACGGGGTTGACGCCCGCCAGCAACCCATTGGCGAGGCCGTCCGGGACGCTCTCCACACCGAGTACGAGCCCGGCCATCGCGTCGTCGCGGGTGTTCGCACGCTTGATGTCGGGGTAGCGCGATCGGATCAGGCTGCGGATCCCCATCGGTCACGCCGCCGGTACGGGGCTGGCGGGAATCCTGAGCACCGCCCGAAACTATCCGATCGACTCGGCGACGCCGAGAACGCGGTGGAGGCCGCACGTTTGAAGTGTGGGCCACGGGGTACCTGGAAGACGCGAGTAATTCGCCACCTCACGAAAGCGAGAACCATGACCGACTCCACGAACCCACCGACAACGACCGATGTCGGCATCCCGGTATCCAGCGACGAGCACTCGTTGACCGTCGGACCCGACGGTCCGCTCGTCTTCCATGATCACTACCTGATGGAGCAGATGGCGGCGTTCAACCGCGAGATGATTCCCGATCGCCAGCCGCATGCCAACGGCGGGGGAGCCTTCGGACGCTTCGAGGTGACCCAGGACGTGTCGAAGTGGACCAAGGCGTCCGTGTTCCAGCCGGGCACGACGACCGACATGCTCGCGCGTTTCTCCACCGTTGCCGGCGAGGCCGGTTCGCCCGACACATGGCGCGACCCGCGCGGTTTCGCGCTCAAGTTCTACACGTCCGAGGGCAACTACGACATGGTCGGCAACAACACGCCGGTCTTCTTCGTGCGCGATGCGATGAAGTTCCAACACTTCATCCACTCCCAGAAGCGGCGCGCCGACAACGGACTGCGGGACCACGACATGCAGTGGGACTTCTGGACTCTCAGCCCCGAAACGGCGCACCAGGTGACCTGGCTGATGGGCGACCGGGGCGTCCCGAAGACGTGGCGCCAGATGAACGGCTACTCCAGCCACACCTACATGTGGGTGAACGCATCAGGTGAACGATTCTGGGTGAAGTACCACTTCAAGACCGACCAGGGCATCGACTTCCTGTCGCAGGACGAGGCCGACCGTCTGGCAGGGGCCGACGCCGACTATCACCGTCGCGACCTCTTCGACTCGATCAAGAGCGGCGACCACCCGTCATGGACGCTGAAGGTGCAGGTGATGCCGTTCGACGAAGCGGCCGACTACCGGTTCAACCCGTTCGACCTGACGAAGGTGTGGCCGCACGCGGACTACCCGCTCCACGAAGTCGGCACCATGACGCTCGACCGGAACCCGACCGACTACCACTCCGAGATCGAGCAGGCGGCGTTCCAGCCGAACAACCTGATCCCCGGGATCGGTCCGAGCCCCGACAAGATGCTCCTCGCCCGGTTGATCTCGTACGCCGACGCGCACCGGGCGCGCCTCGGGGTCAACTATCAGCAGATCCCCGTCAACAAGCCGCAGTGTCCCGTGCACAGCTACAGCAAGGGCGGGGCGATGCGGATCGACAAGGCGAGCGATCCGGTCTACGCGCCGAACTCGTACGGCGGTCCTGCCGCCGCTGCGGAGCGGTACCCCGAGGTCGCCACGTGGGCGGCCGACGGCGAGTTCGTCCGCAAGGCCTACACCCTGCACGCCGAGGACGACGACTGGGGCCAGGCCGGAACACTCGTGCGCGAGGTGATGGACGACGCGCAGCGGGAGCGGTTGGTCGGCAACATCGCCGGGCACCTGCTCGACGGTGTGAGCACACCGGTGTTGGAGCGTGCCTTCGAGTACTGGCGCAATGTCGATGGGGACCTCGGCGACCGCGTCGAAGCCGCCGTCAACGAAGGCGGCTGACGACGACGCAGAACTCGGTCGACGTTCGGCTCGCTGTTACCGACTCGGACGCCAAGGACGGCCCGGGTCGAACAGGTGCAGTCCGAACTGCGCAGAGAACTCCTCGAACACCTTCACGCCACGGACGCTGTTGCCGAACTGATCGAGACGCGGTGAGAAGGTCGCCAGACCGCCGACGCCGGGGAGGATGCCGAGGATCCCACCGCCGACCCCGCTCTTTGCCGGGATGCCGACGGTGAACACCCATTCCCCGGCGTAGTCGTACATTCCGCAGGTGAGCGCGACCGACAACATGTCGCGCACCACCTCGGGTGCCACCACCTGCTCGCCGGTCGTGGGGTGCACGCCGTGGTTCGCCAGCGTCGCCCCGATCATCGCCAGGTCGTCGCAGGTGACGAGCACCGAGCACTGGGCGAAGTACAGGTCGAGCGTCTCCTCCACTCGATCCTCGATGATCCCCCGGCTGAGCATGAGATAGGCGATCGCCCGGTTGCGGTTTCCGGTGGCCTGTTCCGACGCCCACACGTGGTGGTCGAGTTCCGGAAGTCGACCGAGGTATCGCTCGTACAGGGAACGGACCACATCGACCCGGGCGCCGATGCTGTCGCCGACGACGAGGTCGGTGATGGCCATGGCGCCCGCGTTCACCATCGGGTTCGGGGCCCGATTGTCGTCCTCGTCGAGCAGGATCGCGTTGAAGCTGTCGCCGGTGGGTGCGACGCCCACGCGTCTCATGACCGCCTCCCGCCCGTGCGTCTCGAGGGCGAGGCCGTACATCAGCAACTTCGAGATCGACTGGATCGTGAACGGATGCGTGCCGGCGCCGGCACCGACCCGTCGCCCGTCGACCATCGCGACGGAGATCGCGAAGGTGTCGGGATCGACGTCGGCGAGTTCGGGAATGTAGTCAGCCGGAACACCGTCGGTGAGTGGCGCATGGTCGTCGTGCAGGCGTGCGACGACTTCGCGAGCCCAGACCTCCCGCTGATTCCGTTCGTCCGACTCCGACGTTTCAGGCATCCGGGGATCGTAGGCGCAAGCGTGGATGCGTTCGGCCTGTCGGCGATGGAGGAGTGCCTGCCGAAGAACGCGTTCGAGGCGATGAGGAAGACGGTGCAGACCGGGGTGCTGTCACCCGTCGGGACCGAAGCCTCCGTGGCCTCGTGAGCGGTGCTGAGATGAGTGGAGCGGACGACGAGAATCGAACTCGCATCATCAGCTTGGAAGGCTGAGGTTCTAGCCGTTGAACTACGTCCGCTAGAGCGCCTGACGTTATCGGAACGCGCTCGGCCCGACACCCGCAACCGTCAGCTGAGCAGAGACTGCAGGGCAGTGCGCCACATCGCCGCGATCTCGGCGTCGGTGGAACCAGCGGTGCGGCGAAGCAGGTCGTAGCTGTCCAGCCACGTCATCACCGCGACGGCGGACGCGATGGCGGTGGCCTTGTCGTCGCCCATCACGTTCAGTTCCGGCGCGAATTGTTCGCGCACTTGGTCGAGGTGGAGGTCGAAGATGTACTTCAACCCTCGTTCGACCTCGTCGATCTCGGGTGCACGTGCTCGTGCGACCAGTCCGAGGAGGTGTGTCCGCTCGAGTGTGCGGAGTTGCGCTTCGACGATGCGATCGATTCGCTCGTCGAGGGAACCCATGCCGACGTCCTCGACACGGGAGAGTGGCCACGCCTCACGGAACTCGGTTTCGATCGCCGTACGCGCGAGGTCGTTGAGGTCGTCGAAGTACCGGAAGACGGAGCGGTGGGAGAGCTCCGCCCGGTCGGCGATCTGGCCGACCGTCGGCGTGAGGTCGCCTTCGCGAATGAGCTCGATCAGCGACCGAATGACTGCGTCCCGATTGCGCTGACGCCGCAGGCTCCGTCCGTCCGCCTTGTCTCCGGACGTGGTCACTGGCGCGTCCTCGCTCAAAAAGTTCGGAACCGCGTCCTCGCCGGTCGGCGGCTGAAGCAGGTTGGTCATAGTGTCTTCGTCCTCCCGTACGGAACGGTACCCCTGGCCGCCATCGGACAAACCTCGCGGGGAAGATCCAGTCGTCATGAACAGCTCGTCGTCATCGCCCGACCCGACCCTCGTCGAGCGGGTCCGGAAACTGCTCGACAAGGCCGCGCGCACCGACAACGAGCACGAGGCCGAGCTGTTCGAGCGAAAGGCGGCCGAGCTGGTGGCTCGGCATCGCATCGACCCCGAGCGGATTGCCGATCGGTCCTTGCCGGACGATCTGGCTCTCCTGGAAGTCGAGGTCGGACGCGGCGCGTACGTGCGCGGTCGTCTCGACCTGCTGCACAACATCGCCGACAGCCAGGACGTCCGGATGGTGTTCCGCTCGACACCGCGGGGCAGCGTCGCGACTCTGGCCGGGCGGCGGGACGACCTCGACGTCGTGGAGGTGATGTACACGTCGCTCCACCAACAGGTGGCCGGCAAGATGGCCGAGCTGCGCGGACCGACGGGCGCTTCGACGCAACGGCAGCGGCGCGCCTTCCTGTTCGGCTTCGCCACACGGGTCGGCGAGCTCCTCGCCGAGACGCGGGCCCGTGTGGAGTCGGGCGCGGCACGGTCGGATGCAACGGGCACGACCGCACTCGTCCTGCGTGAACGGAAAGGGCGGGTCGACGAGTTCGCCCGCGAATCGTGGGGGCGTGTCCGTTCGGCGTCGGCGCCGTCGGCCGTCTCACCCGACGGCTTCGCTCGCGGGTTCGCCGCGGCAGAGGGCGCCGATCTCGGCCGGCGTCGTCTCGGCGTCCGTCGTGGGCTCGGGGCGGGTGGGTGATGGCGGCCGATCGCGATCGAGCGCAGGTGTACGCGGCTGAGCTGTCGGCATTCGATGGCACCGACATGGAGGCGGTCGTCGGGCGTGACGCAGTTGCCCGGGCGATCGAGCGAGTGCTGAACGGCCCGTGGTGGCCGGGTGGGTCGGTGTCCGTGCGCTCGATGCGCTCGGACGCCCGGTCGTCGGTGGCGCGTTGCTCGGGCGGCGACGGCGCCGGAGTGATCGACATCGGCATCTCCGAGGCGCAAGCCACGCTGGCGACGGGCGCGCACGAACTCGCGCACGCGCTCGCGGGAATCGACCACGGTCATGACGCCGTCTTCCGGCGGGCGCATCTCGACGTCGTGTCGGTGATCACCAACACCGACCGCGCCACCGGCCGCGGACGGCTCCACGTCGATCAGCTTCGACAGGCGTACGCGGCCGCCGGCCTCGCGACCGGGGAGCGAGCCTGGCCGGAGCCACCGCAGACCGGCGGAGCGATCGCGTTGTGAGCCCGGTCGAGGCGTGGCGCGGTCCCGATAGGTTGGCCCGCCACACATACGGGGTGTAGCGCAGCTTGGTTAGCGCGCCTGCTTTGGGAGCAGGAGGCCGGGAGTTCGAATCTCCC
>NZ_BAOL01000208.1 GCF_000350145.1 Ilumatobacter nonamiensis YM16-303
CCATCCGGTGTCAGACACCGGATGGCACCGGACGGCGGCCGCGGTCAGCCGTCGAGGACGCGGGTGAGTGCTGCGGCAGCGTCTGATGGTCCGTCGACCGTCGTGAGACGTGCGCCGGTTCTCGTCGCGAGATCCTCCGCCTCCTCGCTGTCCTCGCCCGGTGCGACGATCACCAACTCGTCGAGTCCACGAGCCGCCCCGACCGCGTCGCCCTCGACCGTCGCCCGGCAGTCGGACAGGAGCACCGTGATCTTGCGCGCCGCGGTCGATCGGGAGAGCTGGTCGCGGGCGGCCGCGAGCGCTCCGGCGACATCGGTCGTCCCGAAGCCGCGCAGCGCGAGTACCGCATCCACCACCGCCTCGTTCGACTTGGTGACATCCTGCGACTTGGCCGCGATCACGTCCTTTCCGAAGGTCAACACCGAGTAGTCGGTCGGGGCACGCCACGCCACGGCTGCCGCAGCGACGGCGTTGGTTGCCAGCGGCTTGCCACCCATCGATCCGCTGCGATCGACGAGCAGACAGATCGCCGTGCCGGGCGTCGACCACCCGCGGATCCTCAACTCGTCGGGATCGACCGCGGCGTTCTCGGCACGAGCGGTGATCAACGCGTCCAGGCTTGCGTCGAGATCGAGGTCTCCGCCATCCGGGCGATACCGCTGCGTGGCGAGTTTGCCGGTCCCCCGCGGGCGTGACGGCCCCCGACGGGCAACGTCCAGGAACAGCCGCCCGGCCAGGCGACGGGCCAGCTCGCGAAGCTTCGGATCGGTTGCCCCGGTGAGATCGGCCAGCATCGCGAGCATCTCGTCGGGGTCGTCCTCCATCGCCTGTTCGACCGCCGCCTCGTCGATCTCGCCGACCTCCGGCGACACCTCGTCGAACTGCGGTTGCTGCGCGAGCTCGCGCCGCGACGTCGTCTTCTTCCGCGCCGATGCGATCTCCTCGTCCGCCGCGTCGCCCTCCTTCGCAGGAGGCGACTTCAGCGGGAGGTCGTGGCCCCAGTCGGGGCGCCCGCTTTTCCCTCGGTCTCGCCTCCACCTTCACCGGTCGTGCGGTTGAACGTCGCTTCCCACAGTTCGGTGATGATGTCCTCGGGTGTTCGAGTGGTCCCCTCGCGGACCCGGATCCGTCCCGACAGCGACACCAACGCCGCGTCGAGCGACACCTTCGGCGCGAGCACCGGCAACTCGCGCAACTCAGCGAGCGAGTTCGCGACGAACACCATGTCGATCGCACCACGCACGGATGATCCGATCCGGACGTCGGGATGCGACCGTGTCGCACGCACCAACTCGACGACGAGGCCGATCCAGTCGATCGGGTCCTTGGTCTCGTCGGGCGGTCCCGACGCGACCGCCCGTTGGACGATCATCGTCTCGTCGTCGGTCGATTGGTAGCTCACCGCGATCCGGCACATCCGGTCGTACACGGCGCCCGAGATCCGGGCGGTGCCGACCGCGTCGAACGGGTTCATCGCCGCGACCAGTCGGAAACCGGGTGCGGCTTCGAGTCGACCGAGCCGAGGCACGGTGATCTCCCGTTCGCTCATGACCGTGATCAACACGTTGAGCGTCTCCTCGGGAACCCGGTTGAGTTCCTCGATGTAGAGCAGCGAACCGTTCTGCAACGCGGTCGCGAGCGGCCCGGGCACGAACACGTCCGGGTCATACCCGTCGCTGAGGACGCGGGCCGGATCGAAGTGGCCGACCACGCGGGCCGGGGTCAGCTCGGCGTTGCCCTCGACGAACTCGAAACCGATACCCAGCTCGCGAGCGATCGCTCGGAGCAACGTCGACTTGCCGGTGCCGGGTGGACCCTCGATGACGATGTGGCGGTCGGACGCGATCGCCGCCACAGCGAGTTCGATCTCCCGCACCCGGCCCACCACGCCGGCCGAGAGACGATCGACGAGCTGATGCAGGTCTCCGTTCCGGCCCGGTTCGGCCATGACCTCAACCATGCAGGACGACCCCGCGGATGTTCTCGCCGTCACGCATCGCTCGATAGCCCTCGTTGATCTCGTCGAGGGAGTAGGTCTGCGTGACCAACTCGTCGAGCTTGAGCTGGCCCTCGCGGTACATGCCGAGCAGGCGCGGGATGTCGGCACGCGGGTTGAGCGACCCGAAGATCGTGCCCTTGATCTCCTTGTTCCACATCGCGAGTTCGAACAGGTTGATCGACGACTCGGTCTGCGTCATCGGGGCGATGCCGGTGACGACGATCGTGCCGCCCTTTCCCGCCAGCTTCGTCCCGAGTTCCATCATCTCGCCGTAGAGCACGCCCGGGCTCATGATCACCTGGTCGGCCATCTGGCCCCACGTCATCTCGGTGACCTGAGGGAAGGCTTCCTCCATCGAGGCGTAGGTATGGGTCGCGCCCATCTCCATCGCCTTCTCGCGTTTGAACTCGAGCGGGTCGATCGCGATCACCCGTTTGGCACCGGCGATCGCGGCGCCTTGTACGGCGTTGATCCCGATCCCGCCGACGCCGACGATCACGGCGGTGTCACCGGCGCGCACCCCGGCCCGCTCGGTCGCCGACCCGAATCCGGTCGCCACGCCACACGAAACGAGCGCGACCGCTTCGAGCGGAAGGTCCTCTTCGACCTTCACCACCTGGGTGTCGGACACACAGGTGTGGTGCGCGAACGTGCCGAGCTTGGCGAGCATGTTGAGTTCTTCACCGCCGGAGTCGAGCATCCGGTGGCGGCTCGTCCCGTCGGTGATCATTCCCGTGAGGAACGTGCCCCCGCCCGAGTCGCACAGGTTCTGGCGACCGGTCGAGCAGTAGCGGCACCGCCCGCACGACGGGACGAACGACGCGGCCACGTGGTCACCGACCGCGACGGACGACACGTTCGGGCCGACCTCGGCGACGATTCCGGCGCCTTCGTGACCACCGATCATCGGCCACAGGTCGGCGATGCCGAGATCCGGCCAGATCTCGGTCGGCGGCACCATGTCGCCGGTGACCATGTGCTCATCGCTGTGGCACAGTCCTGCGGCCTTCCACTCGACGATGATCTCGCCGGACTTGGGATCGTCGACCTCGATGTCGACGACGTCCCAGTCCTGCCCGAGACCACGCAGCACCGCTGCTCTCGTTTTCACGACGCGTCCTCCTCAGGTTCGGGGCACCAACCGATGCCCGCGCGCAACCTAGTGCTCCGAGTCGAGATCCCCGAGATCGGGAACGGTTCATTCGTGCCGTTCTCGTGAACAGTTCGCGCACGGAGCGC
>NZ_BAOL01000207.1 GCF_000350145.1 Ilumatobacter nonamiensis YM16-303
CGGCCGCCGGCGACGGGGCGACTCAGCGGCGACGCTGCGAGCGGGCGGCCGATGGCGCGCACGCCGGTTCGCTGTGGTGCTGCGGTGTGCTGCAGCTTGGTGAGCTGACGCCGGAAGTCGGTCACCGACGAGTTCGGTCGGTTCTCGACTCGGGATCGGAGCATCGGGGGAATGAGGACGGCGAACCAAGCGGCGGCGACGACCAGAAGAATGAGTTCAGTCATGAGAAATCTGTGCGGAACGTTCGGGGGCGGTGTGCACCGCCTCTTCCTGTTGCGAGTATGACGAGTCTATGACGATTGTGACGTCTCATGCAACGACCGCGGTGTCCTGCGTCACCCGGAATCACGCCGGTGTCGTCCGCTCGGGAGCTTCTCACCGGTCCGCCTCGGTCGCCACCGGGTCGGCGGCAGCGTCGGCGCCGTCGTCGGCATCGGCTCGCCGATAGGTGCCGGATCGGCCGCCCGTCTTCTCCCACAGCGTCAGCTCACCGATCACCATCGCCCGGTCGGCCGACTTGCACATGTCGTAGATCGTCAGCGCGGCGACGCTGCACGCGTGCAGCGCCTCCATCTCGACGCCGGTGCGGTCGACGGTGTCCACATGGGCCTCGACCGCGACGAAGTCATCGCCGATCTCGAAGTTGACCGACACCGATCCGATCAACAACGGGTGGCAGAGCGGGATCATGTCGGAGGTGCGCTTCGCGGCTTGGATCCCCGCGACGCGCGCGACCGAGAGCACATCGCCTTTCTTCACTTCGCGATTGGCGATCGCCGTGGTGGTTTCGGTCTTCATGGTGACGATGCAGCGCGCCACCGCCCGGCGATGCGTCGGCTCCTTCGGCGTGACGTCGACCATGCGCGCTCGACCGAGTGGATCGAGGTGGGTGAACTCGAGATCGCTCATGCGTTTCGCACGGTAGTCGCCGAGGCGGGCTCGAACGGTCTCGCGCTCGGTCCCGATCGTGACGCGGCGATGCGTCAACCGCTGCGAGGCGGGTACGTTCGGCGCATGGAATCCACCGATCTGCCGTACGACGCGCTCGAAACCCTCCGGACCAACGGTGTGGCATTCATCGATCTCGTGGGCGAGCACGATCCAGCGACGCCGATCGCGAGCTGTCCCGGATGGACACTCGCCGACCTCGCGTACCACCAGGGCGAGGTCTGGCACTTCTGGGGGCGCATCGTGGCCGGTCCGATCACCCAGCGCGGCGAGTTGCAGACGATCCGCCAGATCGAGCGTCCCGACGACGACCTGCTCGTCGATTGGCTCGCGCTCACGCACAACGAGTTGTTCTCGGCGCTCGTCGATGCCGGCGTCGACCGCGAGGTGTGGACCTGGACGGGCGCCAACCGGGACACCGCGTGGGTGCGGCGGCGGATGGCACAGGATGGTGCGATTCACCGCTACGACGCGGCGCAAGCGACGGGCGACCCGTACGAGGTCGGGACGTCGGTCGCCGCCGACGGCATCGACGAGTTCCTGATGTGGTTCGCCGGGACCGAACGCCGTGAGGGCGAGATGAAGCCGGGTGGCACCGTGCACCTGCACTGCACCGACACCGACGAGCACGACGTGGCGGGCGGCGAGTGGTTCGTGTCGAGCCTGAAGGAACCCAACTGCACGTTCACACGCGAGCATCGCAAGGGCGACGCCGCGATCCGCGGTCGAGCCCACGACATCCTGATGTGGCTGTGGCGCCGCAGCGACGACGGCATCGAGATCATCGGCGACGAGAAGGTCGCCCGCCGATTCCGCGCCTACACCGACCTCAGTTGACGAAAGTGCGCGTTGGTGCCGGACACCGACGCCCGGTCACCCGCCGATCTGGCTCATCGACTTCGTCGGACGGGTGAAGCTCACCTGGTTGATCTTGTGGCCGGCCCACTTCGTGGCGACGGCCGCTTCGATCCGCGCGGCGATCTGATCGTCGGTCTCGCCGGCGCGGAGCGCGGTGAGCAGGTCGAACTCCTTCGTGGCGAAGAGGCAGGTCCGGAAATCGCCGTCGGAGGTGAGGCGCACACGGTCGCAGTCTCCGCAGAACGGCTTCGTGACCGTCGGAATGATCCCGATCTTGCCGCCCGGTTCGCTCGGGTCACGGTCGAGGTAGCGGAACCGGTCGGCGGGTGCCGCGCCACGTGCCGGCATCACCTCGATCGGGTACACCGCGTTGATCATTTCGACCATCTCGTCCTGGCCGACCACGGTGTCGTTCACCCAGTGGCCATCGGCGTCGAGCGGCATGAACTCGATGAAGCGGACCTCGACGTTGCGCTCCCGACCGAACTCGGCGAGGTCGACGATCTCGTCGTCGTTGACGCCCCGTTCGATCACCGCGTTGATCTTCACCGGCCGGAACCCGGCCTCCTGTGCCGCCGCGATCCCGTCGAGCACGTTGTCGAGTTCGTCCCGTCGTGTCATCCGGTGGAACTTCTCGCGATCGAGCGTGTCGAGACTGATGTTCACCCGCTTCAGACCCGCCTTGCGCAAGCGCGGCGCCATCGAACGCAGCGTCGCCCCGTTCGTCGTCATCGACAGGTCGATCGGGCCGCCCGAGTGTTCGAGCTTCGCCAGTTTGCGGACGAGGGCCGGAAGATGCGCACGCACCGTCGGTTCGCCACCGGTGAGGCGGATGCCCTGAACGCCGTAACGCTCGACGAAGATCCGAGCCAGATGCTCCATCTCCTCGAACGACATCACCTGGGAGCGGTCGAGCCACTCCAGGCCGTCCTCGGGCATGCAGTACGTGCAGCGGAAGTTGCACCGGTCGGTGATCGAGATCCGAAGATCCTTGATGTGCCGACCGAACGGATCGATCAGATCCTGGTGCGCACGGTCCCCTGCCATGTCCTCCACGGTACCTGGGTGTCCGCACCGACCACGGACCGGTTGGCGGACAGTTCACAGATCATTGATCGCCCCGCAGCAGGAGCACGGCCACGTCCGAACCGGCGGCGACGCCCTCGCCATCGGGAATCACCGCCATCGCGTCGGCCGAAGCCGTCGCCGCGAGTTGATGGCTGCCCTGCGCACTCACGGGCCGGACGTGATAGCGCCCGTCATCAGCGAAGCTTCCGCTGACCCGCGTGAAGTGCACCTTGCCGTCGGGTTGACGCGCGAAATCGGTGTCGGCGATGGCGACGAGATGCTGCCGGGTGAGGTGGGAATGGCCCATCATCCGGCGCAGGGCCGGACGCGCCATCAGTTCGTAGCTGACCATGGAGCTGACCGGATTCCCCGGCAACCCGAAGATCGGCACGCGGGTCCCGTCGTCGCGCGTCAGTGTGCCGAAGGCGAACGGCTTGGCCGGCTTGATCGCCATCTGCATCCAGGTCATGTCGGCGATCCGGCCGAGCACCGCCTTCACCACGTCGTAGTCGCCCATCGACACGCCACCGCTCGACACGATCGCGTCGCAGTCGAGCGCCGCCGACCGCAGCACCCGCTCGAGTTCGGCCTCGTCGTCGCGGACCACGCCGAGGTCGACCACGTCACAGCCGGTCTCGGCGAGCATCGCCGCCAACATCGTCTTGTTCGATTCACGGATCTGGCCGAGTTCGAGCGGGGAGCCGTCGTCGATCAGTTCGTCGCCGGTCGACAGCACGGCCACGCGCAGGCGCGGGTAGACCTCGACGGTCTGCGCATTCACGCTGGCCAGTACCGCTTGAGCGGGTGGGGTGATGACGCTTCCCGCCGCGAAGATCTCGTCGCCGACCCGGACGTCGTCGCCGGCGCGGCGGACTGCTCCCCCGGCGGGCACGGTCGCCGACAGACGGACCCTTTCGACTCCTTCAGCATCGGTGCCGAGCCGTTCGGAATCCTCGACCATCACGACGCTGTCGGCGCCTTCGGGCATCGGTGCCCCGGTCATGATCCGCGTCGCTTCACCGGGCCCGACCGGCCGATCCGGTGCCGCACCCGCGGCGATCTCGGCGTTCACGATCAGTTCGACGGGTGCCTCGCCGGCGTGCGCGACGTCTTCCGATCGCACCGCATACCCGTCGACGGCGGTGTTGTCGAACGGCGGGACGACTTCGGCCGACACCACGGGGACCGCCAGCACCAGCCCGTTCGCCGCCTCCCGACCCATCGTGACGGCCGGCTTCGGCGGGCACGACCCGAGTACGAATTGCTGTGCGTCCTCCAACGGCGTCATCGCGTCACCGTATCCACCGCGCCGTGGCGTCCGTAGGGTGGATCGCATGACGACGGCGTTGACGGCGTTTCCCGCCGACGGATACACGGTGCGATGGCAGGCGTGGGGCGGCGATGGCGACGAGACGGTCGAACTGCGCTGGGAGAACGAGGGTTGGACCGCCATCGGCGAACTCAGCCGAGAACGTGTCAGCTACGTGGTGCGCCTCTCGCCGACGTGGAGCGTGCGCCAGTTCCTGCTGTTCCGCGACGCCGACGAGCCGGATCTGTGGCTCGGAACCGACGGAAGCGGACGCTGGGGTGAACTCAACGGCGCCCATCGACCCGACCTCGACGGGTGCACGGACATCGATCTGCACGCGACGCCGTTCACCAACTCGCTCCCGATCCGTCGCCTCCAGCTCGACCCCGGTGACGGTGCGGACATCACCGTCGCACTGGTCGACGTCGAGACGCTCGGCGTGGTTCCCGTCGACCAACGGTACGAGCACCTTCCGACCGGAGCCTGGCGCAAGACGCACCAGCGAACCGGCATCGCGAGTGAGTTCCGCGTCGACCAGTACGGCCTCGTCCACGACGAACCCGACCTGTTCCGACGGGTCTGACCGACGCGCGGGACCGGGTCGGCACCGGACCCCGACGGGCTAGATGTCGAGATTGCGCAGGAAACTGCGCAGACCGTCGCCGAGCTCGGGATTCATCAGCCCCAGCTCGATCGATGCGGTGAGGAACCCGAGCGGATTGCCGGTGTCGTAGCGCCCCGAGTCGGACAGCACGGCGTGGAACGGCGACCGAGCGGCTTGAGCGCACAGTGCGTCGGTCAGCTGGAGTTCGCCGCCTCGTCCCGGCGTGAGTGCGTCGATCTCGTCCCACGCGTCGGCGGTGAGCACGTAGCGTCCGGTGATGACGAAGTTCGAGGGCGCCTCGTCGATCGGCGGCTTCTCGACGAGGTCCCGCACCGGGATCACCCCGTCGTCGGACATCGGACCCGCCGGATCGATCACGCCATAGGAGCTGACCTGATGCCGCGGCACCTCGGCGACCGCGATCACGCTGCCTCCGGTCGCGGCACACACCCCGTTCATCTGTGCGAGCAGGCCGGACGATCCCATGATCTCGTCGGGGAGCATGACCGCGAACGGCTCGTCGCCGACGGTCGAGCGGGCACAACCGACGGCATGACCCAGACCTTTCGGGTTGTCCTGGTAGACGATGCTGACGCGCCAGTCCCGCCCGATCGCACGCAGGCGTTCGGCTGTGTCGGTCTTGCCCTTCGCCTCCAACGCCTCGAGCAGCGCCTCGTCGGGCTCGAAGTACTCCGCCACCGCCGGCTTGCTCCGGCTCGACACGATGACCACGTGGTCGATCCCGGCACCGAGCGCCTCGTCGATCACCACGTGGAGTGCCGGCTGGTCGCCGATCGGGAAGAGTTCCTTGGGCACGACCTTCGTGGCCGGCAGGAATCTCGTCCCGAGTCCGGCCGCGGGGATCACTGCGCTGCGTACCTGCATGCGTCGGACGATAGCTTTTCCCTTCCGATGCCCACCTACGTCTACAAGTTCGTCGACACCGGCGAGACCATCGAGGTCCAGCAGGCGTTCACCGACGACACCCTCAACGAGTACACCCATCCCGATTCCGGCGAACTGTTGCCGGTCAAGAAGGTCTTCCAGCCCGTTGGCGTGACCTTCAAGGGTTCCGGATTCTTCAAGACCGACAATCGCGGGTCGAAGTCGAAGAGCCCGAGTTCCGATTCGGGTTCCAACGGATCGAAGTCCGACTCCGGCGGATCCGGCTCCGACTCGCACAGCACGAAGTCGTCCGACTCGGGATCGAAGTCCGACTCCTCGTCGTCCGGCAGCTCGAAGGCCTCAGCGTCGTCCGGCTCGGACTGAGCGGTTCCGGTGGAGGTCCCCCTCGACGCTCGCGCCCGGGAGCTGGGTGCCGAGATCGGGGTGTTCGGCGGATCAGGTTTCTACGACCTGCTCGATGACGCCGACGATGTCGAGTTGACCACACCGTTCGGCTCGCCCGCGTCGAACGTGCGCGTCGGCTCCCTCGCCGGACGTCGTGTCGCCTTCGTGGCCCGACACGGGCGGTCTCACGAGTACGCCGCGCACCGCGTTCCGTTCCGCGCGAACGTGTGGGCGCTGGCTGCGCTCGGCGTGCGTTCGATCGTCGGCCCGTGCTCGGTCGGCGCGCTGCGCGCTGATCTCGGCATCGGTGACTTCGTGGTGCTCGATCAGCTCGTCGATCGGACGCAGGGTCGGGCGGGTACGTTCCACGACGCCGGGGCTGCCGACGGGCTTCCCGGATCGGGCGGCCCGGTTCATCACCAGCCGTTCGCCGATCCGTACGACGCCGAGGTCCGTCGGGTGCTCGTCGAGGCCGGTCGCTCGATGAACGGGCCGAGCGTCCACGACGGAGGGACGATGGTCGTGATCAACGGACCACGCTTCTCCACGCGGGCCGAATCACGGTGGTATGCCGCGATGGGGTGGGACGTCGTCAACATGACCGGCGCACCCGAGGCGGCACTCGCAGCGGAGGCCGGTGTTCCGTACGCGTCGATCGCACTCGTCACCGACCACGACGCCGGCGACCACGACGGCACGGAGGCGGTCACGATGGACGCCGTGATGGCGGTGGTCCGGCGCAATGTCGACAACGTGAAGCGCCTCATCGAAACCGCCGTGCCCCACCTTCCCTGACCGGCCCGACGAGGCGCAGCGGCCGCGAACCACGCCCCGGTCGGTGTCATGATGGTCCGGTGAGCCAGCGCTTCGCGGAACGTGTCTCGGCGACGCGCGACAGCCGGGCGGCGCACTGGATTCTCGCTCATGCGGGACTCACCGCTGCGGCCGGTTGGGGCCTGGTGTGGTGCCTCCTCATCACCACGGGCCAGCAATATCGACTCCGCGTGCTGTACGCGGGGTGGAACATGACGCCGTACGACGCACTCGTCGACGATCCGTTCGGGTCGGTGTGGAACACGCACATCCAACCGCCCCTCTGGAATCTGCAGACGGGCCTGATCGGGGCATGGAGCCCCTTCTCGTCAGTCGTCAGCCACGGGTCGATGTCGATGATCGCCGGGTGCCTCCTGGCTGGCGCGATCTGCGCAACACTCGTCCACCTCGGGGCTTCGCGACCTGTCGCCTGGGGGTTGACAGCGGCGGCGACGCTCAACACCCAGGTGCTGCAACTCGCGTTCGAGCCGAAGTACGACCTCGCGGTCGCAGCCCTGTTGGCCGGATTGGTCTGGTCGGTCGCCCGCCTCGACCCCACGCGTCGAGACGCCCGTGGGCTCCTGCTCCCGGTCGTCATCGCAACGGCGTTGGTGATGACGCGCACGCTGTACCACCCGGCCTGGCTGCTCTCGGTGCTGCTCGTGATCGGATGGCAGTGGCGAGAGCAGCTCGATCGGCGGAGGATCCTGATGCTGACCGCCGTGCCCTTGCTGGTCGTCGGCGGATGGACGGCCAAGAACCAGGTGTCGTTCGACGAGCCGGCACTGTCGTCGTGGACCGGAATGAACCTCCTGCGTTCCACCGCTCCGGTGGTGGGTCCGGATCGGATCGCCGAACTCCGGGACGAGGGTGTGGTCAGCGATGTCGCCGCGACAGGATTCTTCCGTTTCTACGACGAGTACGCGGCCTGGAACCCGACCTGCGACGTCGACGCCGCCGCCCATCCCGCCCTCGCCGAGGAGACCCGGGACATCCCGGACAGCGTCCGCACCGGCGGCGTGTTCGATGCGCCGACCACGGCCAACTACAACTATCGGTGCTACCTCGCGGTGTACGACCAGGCCGGAAGTGACGCGTTGGCACTCATGGTCAACGAGCCCGGTGCGTGGTTCACGGGTCGTGTGTGGGCGCTGAACAACTGGTATCAGACCCCGAGCGCCTCGACGGGGGACACCTCGCCGCTCTGGCGGCCGATGGAGCAGATCTCTCGGGTGATGCTGCTGTCGGTTGGCCACCCGGGGCTCCCGGACGACTGGGACGACGATTCACTCTGGGTCCATCGAGGGCCGTGGTCGATCACCATCGTCGCCACCACCGTCGCGCTGCTCCTCGCCACGATTCGCGTGCTCTTCGGCGGGCACGCGACCGAGCACCACGAGCGCCGACGAACCACCACGTTGTCGGTCGCATCCATGATCGTGATCTGGACGACGGTGGTCGGAATCGTCGCCGAGCTCGGAGAACAGGAACGATTTCGAGCCGTGACCGACCCGATCGTCATCGCGCTCGGTGGGCTCGTTCTGCTCGACGCGTTCCGTACTCGCCGCGTCCGTCGTCGCGTCGCGAAGGAAACGGGTTCGACGCCGGCGATCGACGTGCCCAGCACCGTCGGGGATTGAGGCGACCGGGCTCGCAATGGCCCGCGCGGGATGATCAGTGCCGCGACGCAGCGTCCCCGGCCGGCGTCATCGACCGAGTGCGATCTGCAGGATCGAACCGGCCATGAACCGGTCGGCGATCTCGGTCGAGGGATCGAGCTGGAAATGAATGCCGTCGGGCCGCGCATCACGATCGTCGAACCCCGCTGCCGGATACCACCTCGCGAGATCGATCGTGTGGGTGTTGTCGCCGGACACCTCCGCGGTCTCGTCGAAAGCCGACCAGAGTGACGCCATGGCCGTCGGGTCCATCATCGGAGCGTCGGGAAGCGGGCCGCTGCGGACCACGGGCGGCGTGAGCCAGATCACGTGCGGGGTGCCGGCCTCGTGGATCTCACGGGTGAGCTCGACGTAGTCGGCGACCTGACGGTCGACGAACCGCTCATCGGTTGCGTCGAGTTGACCTTCGTCGCTCGACCACGTACGCGGTTCGACGTCGGCACGAGTCGTCATCAACATGACCACGTCGGGTTTCACTCGTTCGATCGCGGCGGGCAGGCGCCGGTCGACCATGTCATCGCAATCCTCCTGGTACTCGCCATCGAGGATCGGGGTCTCGGTCGGCTCGATGAAGCCGCAGGAGATCGCGATCTCCTGATCGAACGCGAGGTACTCCGGGTGCTCGTCGGCCCACGCCACGAGCCCGTTGGCGACCGTCCACGCGACCGAGTCGCCCGCGATCAGCACTCGCACCGGACGAGGCGGGACCGGCGGAAGCGCTTCGACGTCGGCCGGCGGACCGTCGTCACGAGCGACGACCTCGCTGGTCGTGGTCGTCGAGGCGGCGGGCGGCGGGGTCGTCTCCGTCGCGATGCTCGGCGCGGGTTCGGTCGTTTCGGCGGCGGCCGTTTCGGCAGCGGCGGTCGTGTCGGCGGCGGTCGGGGCTCGATCGCGATTCCGTGCGTCGGGAGCGTCGGTCGCCACCGACGTGAGCGGGATCAGCGGCGAGGTGTCGGTGACGACGTCGTCGAGCTGCCCCGCCGCCAGTTCGGGGTCGGCAAAGGGGTCGTCCGCCGTGAGCGGCACGACCAGCGCCGCGATCGCGACCGCGGTCATCGAACCGACGGCGAGCACCGCGTCACGGCCGAAGTCGGGTCGAGCCACCTGAACCGGCCGCTCGACGAACTGGAAGGACGCCATCGCGACGACGAGCGTCAGCGCGACCTTGATCGCGAACGAGCCGGTGGTGCGATCGAGGCGCTCGTCGACGAGCAGGAAGATCGGCCAGTGGAAGAGGTAGACGCCATAGCTGATTCGTCCCAGCCCGACCAGCGGGGAGAACGCCAGTCCAGCAGACAACACGGGTCCGGCCAGGGCTCCGAGAATCACCGCCCCGCTCGCCAACGCGAACACCGGGAACCAGCCCGAGTAGGCCGGCCCACCGTCGGCTGTCCACGTCACCGCGCAGAGCACCACGACGGTCGCTCCCGCCGCACCCAACCAGTCGCCGTGCACACCGGCAAACCCCGGCCGGCGTCGGACCATCACCGCCAACGAGGCGCCGACCAGGATCTCCCCCGCTCGCGCCGGAGTCGCCCAATATGCGGCATCTGCGCCCCACACGACCGCGATCAGCGGCGCCGCAGCACACGACACCGCGGTGATCGCGACGATCCACCGGTCCGGACGGGCCGTCCGCAGGATCGCGATCAGCACGACCGGCCACAGCCAGTAGAACTGTTCCTCGATCGCCAGGGACCAGAAGTGATCGAGCGGGCTCAGCCCGCCGGCGACCTGCTCCGTGTACGAGGTGTCGCCGGCGAGTTGCACCCAGTTGAACACCTGCCCGACCGCACCGAGAACGTCGGCGCGCAGGTCGATCGTCGCCGCGAACGCGCCCGCCTTCCACAGCAGGACCACCCCGACGATGCACATGAGGCTGGCGGGGAGCAGGCGCCGGATCCGACGGTTCCAGAACCGGCTGAGGCCGATCCGCCCGGTGCCCTCGTGCTCGTCGAGCAGCAACCGCGTGATCAGGAAGCCCGACAACGTGAAGAACACCGAGACGCCGACGTAGCCCCCGGACATCCACCCGAATCCGCCGTGGAACGCCAGCACCATGGCCACCGCGACCCCCCGAATGCCATCGAGGGCTGGTTGCCGCGGTCGGTCCATCGTCCGGCCATTCTCGCATCGACGACCGACGACCGGAGAGCAACCATGCGGCATCGTCCGGCCGGCAGTACGCTTCTCCCGACCGGCTCCCTCCTGGTGATCACCTGATCAGAGGAGACCTGATGACGTTCGCAGTTCGCGAGTTGTCCCCCGCCCGGATCGGGCCGCGTGTTCGACTGTTCCTCGCCCGACGACCCTGGGTGCGATGGATCTGCATCGCTGCGGTTGCCGCTCTTGCCGCCGCGCTCGTTCACGACCGCATGCAGGCGATCGAGTCGGCGCGACAGGAGTGGGCCGAACGGGTCGAGGTGCCGGTCGCCATCGAGCCGGCCGCTCCCGGGGAAGCGGTCGCGTGGCAGTGGCGAGAGTTCCCCTCGATCGCCGTCCCCGTGGGCGTTGCCGCCGATCTCCCGAGCGGTGCCGCGGCGCGACGCCAGATCGGACGCGGCGAGGTCATCGTCGCAGCGGACCTCGAGGCCGGCCCCGGTCCAGCAGCCGCCGCCGAGCCGGGTGAGGTGGTCGTCCCGATCAGCGACCCGCTGGTCGCCCATCCCGAGATCGGCGTCGGCGTGGCGGTGTACAGCGACGGCCTGGTCCTGGCCGAGTCCGGCCGCATCGTGCACATCGAGGCCGACGTCGTCTTCGTCGCCGTCGCCGCCGCCGAGGCGCCGATCGTCGCGGCAGCCGCACAGACCCGCCAGGCGAGCCTGGGATTCCTCGGGCCACGCTGATCGCGGCACATCTCCCTGTTGCTCCGCTGCGATTCCGTCGGACGTGCTGGGCCACCATGTCGAGGACATCACCAACGAGGGAGACACCACATGACCGACGAGGTCGACTACGAAGATCTGACGACGATGCGCCTGGACCAGTCGGCGCTCGACGAACTGCTGGGGGCGGGCGGCGAGTGCGTCTTCAACTGGACGACGAAGGACGGACACCCGGTCGGCGTGGTCGTCGCGTTCGTGTACCGCGACGGGAAGTTCTTCACGACCTGCGCCGAGCGCCGCAAGCGGGTTCCGGCACTCCGCGCACGTCCGCAGTCGGGGATCGTGATCAACAACCACGGCAAGACGGCGACGTACAAGGGCGAATCGGTCGTGCACGCCCACGGCGACGACGGCTTCGACGAGTTGAAGGAATGGTTCTACACCAAGCTCTCGAGGGTCGACCAGCAGCCGGACGACCCCTACCGCACGAGCTTCAAGAAGTTCCTCGACTCACCACACCGGGTGATCATCGAGACCGACGCCCGCCTCGTGGTCGCGTTCGACACCGCCAAGTTCCACGCCTTCACGGTCGAAGCCATGCAAGCAGGTGCGGGAGCCGACTGACCCACGCTCGCCGACCATCCGGACCATCCGGTGACCATCCGGTGTCAGACACAGGATGGTCCGGGTGGGCCGATGTCCGTTCGAGCGTCAGCCGGATCCGCTGCGCACACCGGTGACGATCAGCAGCAGCATGAACGCGCCGAGCGCGACTCGGTAGATCACGAACGGCATGAAGCTGTGGGTCCGGATCCACTTCAGGGTGCCCCACACGGCGAACCAACCGGACAACCCCGACGTGATCACGCCGACCGCCATCGGGACGTACAGATCGCTGTCCACCTCACCGGAGAACAGTCCGACCGACTTCACGAGCACGGCACCGGCGATGACCGGCAGCGACATCGTGAAGCTGATCCGCGCCGCCGCGTCACGGTTGAAGCCGAGCCACCGGGCGGCGGTGATCGTGATGCCGGATCGTGACGTCCCGGGGTTCAACGCGAGCGTCTGAGCGATGCCGGTCTTCACCGCGTCACTCGCCCCGAACTCCTCGAGTTCTCGTTCACCGGAGAGGCGGTCCGCCCACCCGAGGAGCAGGCCGAAACCGATCAGCGACAGGGCGATGATCAGCGGTGTTCCGAGCGCGGTGTCGATGACGTCTTCGAAGACCGCCCCGACGAGCGCGGCGGGAACGGTGGCGAGCACGAAGAACCAGGCCAGACGGCCCTCGACGGTGGTCGGCCGTTTCCGCGAGAAGACGAGCTTCGTCCCCTCGCGCACGTACACGGCGACGTCGCGCCAGAAGTAGCCGAGCACGGCCACGAACGTCCCGAGGTGCAACGCGACGTCGAAGGTCTTCTTGACCGAGTCGCCGTCGGGTCCCGCGAAGTCGTTCCAGTCGAACAACCACGGGACGAGTAGCAAGTGGCCACTCGACGAGATCGGCAGGAACTCGGAGAACCCCTGGACCAGGCCGAGGACGATCGCGTGGATGATCGGCACGCCGCATGTCTATCGCCCAACCCCACCCGTTCTCGTGAACTGTTCCCGCGCTCCGTGC
>NZ_BAOL01000206.1 GCF_000350145.1 Ilumatobacter nonamiensis YM16-303
CTTCCATGGCTTCGCTGGTCTCGGTCTCAGCTTCCTCCACCGCATCGCTGGCTTCGGTCTCGGCCTCTTCAACCGCTTCGCTGGTTTCGGTCTCGGTGTCGCTGTCGCCGCCATCGTCGTCACTACCGCAGGCTGCGGCGGTGAGCGAGAGGCCAACGAGCAGGGCACCGACGCGCTTCACGCGTGATTTCTGCATGTTGTTTTTCTCCCCCTGTCTGGGAGTGGGCGGGATTGCCCACACGTTTCAGGTGCCGAAAGTGTACGCATGGATGTGACGCGCGACAAAGCACTACGTTGCATCTGTGTGAAGTCACGCAGCGCGGTCGACCTACTCCACGGACTCGCGACCACCCGTTCGATCCGCCGCTACACCGACGATCCCGTCGATCCGGACGACCTCCGTTCGATCCTCTGGTACGCCGGCCGAGCGCCATCGGGATCCAATCGTCAGCCATTCAGATTCCTGGTTCTCCGCGACGGTCCCGACGCTCGTCGGGCCAAGTCGTTGCTCGGTGACGCCTTCCGGTCGGGGTGGAACGCAAAGCGTGAGGCGGACGGGTATCGGCCCAGTCGGTTCGCGGATTCGATGCAACGATACGTCGACCGGTTCGAGTCGATTCCGGTCGTGATCCTCGTGTGTCTCGACCGCTACCGCGAGCCCGATCCGACCGAAGGGGCGTCGGTGTATCCGGCGTGCCAGAACCTGCTGCTCGCCGCGCGGGCGCACGGCTACGGCGGAGCGATGACGATGTGGCACCTCGGCGTGGAGAGCGAACTCCGCGAACTGCTCGGTATCCCATCGAACGTCGGGTTGTCGGCGTGCATCACCCTGGGTGTCCCCGAGGGGAGCCACGGTCCGGTCCGACGCAAGCCACTGGACGAGATCGTGTTCGACGATCGTTGGGAGGCGCCTGCCGACTGGGTCGACGGGTCGACCGAGGAGCCGCAGTAGTTTCAACCGGATGCCACTCGTCGCCGGAGTCGACTCCAGTACCCAGAGCACCAAGGTCGAGGTCCGCGATCTCGACACGGGAGAGGTCGTGGCTTCGGGGCGCGGGTTGCATCCGGCGGTCACCGCTCCGCGCAGTGAACAGGATCCCGAGTCGTGGTGGGGTGCGTTCAACGAGGCGTGGGCCGAAGCGGGTGCACCCGATGTCGATGCGGTCTCGATCGGCGGTCAGCAGCACGGGATGGTGGCTCTCGATGCCGACGACTGCGCTGTCCACCCGGCCAAGTTGTGGAACGACACGGAGTCCGATCCCGACGTCACCCGTCTCGTCGAGCAGCTGGGAGGGGCCGCAGCGTGGGCGGATGCGGTCGGCAGCGTCCCGGTCGCGGCCTTCACGATCACCAAACTGTCGTGGCTGCGCCGCACCCACCCCGACGCCTGGACCCGGATGCAGCGGGTGCTCCTCCCGCACGACTACATGACCTTCCGCCTCACCGGCGAGCGCACGACCGACCGCGGCGATGCCTCGGGCACCGGATACTGGTCGCCGAGCGCCGGCGACTACCGCCTCGATCTCCTGCGGTTGATCGACGACGAGCGGGACTGGAGCACGGCGTTGCCGACCGTGCTCGGGCCGATGGAGACTGCCGGCCGTTGGCGAGACGCGATCGTCGCCCCCGGATCTGGCGACAACATGGCCGGCGCACTCGGCGTGGGCCTCCGTCCAGGTGATGCCATGATCTCGATCGGCACCTCGGGAACGGTGTCCGCGGTGTCGGAGACGCCGACCGCGGATCCATCGGGCACGGTTGCCGGGTTCGCTGACGCCACGGGACGATTCCTGCCGCTGGTCTGCACGTCGAATGCTGCCAAGGTGCTCGACGCATTCCGGCGCATTCTCGGCGTCGATCACGCCGAGTTCGACCGTCTGGCACTCGCCGCCGAACCCGGCGGACCCGTGCTGCTGCCCTATTTCGACGGCGAGCGAACGCCGTATCGACCCGACGCCACCGGTGCGATGTCGGGCCTCCGGAGCGACCTCACCCGTGAGCAGATCGCACGTGCGGCCGTCGACGGAGTCGCATGTGGCCTGCTCGACGGATTGGACGCCATGCGGAAGCTCACCACGTTGGATGGCCGTGTCGTCCTGATCGGCGGCGGGGCTCGCTCGGAGGCGATGCAAGCGGTGCTCGCCGGGCTCGCCGGCATGGACGTCATCCACGCCGACGTCGACGAGGCGGTCGCGACGGGCGCGGCGGTGCAGTCTGCGGCGGTTCTGGAACAGGTCGAGCACGCCGTGATCCAACAGCGCTGGGGGCTGGGCACGGGCAACCCGGTCGACGGTGTCGACGGTGGTTCCATCCGCGAGAGGTACGCCGAGTTGCGCGACGCCTGATGGTCACTCCGCACTCGATTCTGGGTGTGCCACCGGACGCGTCGGCCGAGGAGATCCGCTCGGCGCGACGCGATCTGGCCCGACGTCATCACCCCGATGCCGGTGGTGATTCCGCCGACATGCAGCGGATCAACGCAGCTGCCGCGTTGGCGCTGCGGATGCTGGAGGCCGGTGACCCGCCGGCGACCAGGGAGCCGACGGGGACGTCGCCACGCCGCCACGACACGGCCGAGGAGCCGCCGGGTTGGATCGGTCACTCCCGCGACGTTCCGTCGTTCACGGTCGAGGCCCTCCCGGTCGAGGCGTTCGAGGCGCTCCTGATCGCAGCTGCCGAGCTCGGCGAGGTGGCCGACGACGCCCCTCCGTACGACCTGCGCGTCCTCCTCGCGCCTCCACAGGCCTGCTGGTGTCAGCTCGACGTCGTCCCCGACGCGGGGGCATCGACGGTCAGCGTGTCGATCGCCGCAGCGGAGGGTCACCCGCTTCCGCCCCTCGCTCAGGTCCGCAACGCCTGGATCGAGGTCCTGAACCGACTCGACTGGTCCGACCTCGGCTGACACCGCCGTGACTGTTCATCGGTGACGGGCACCGATGAACATTTCAGGGGCGGGGGGCTGCGGCTTTGGTGAGGCGGTCGCGGATCGCGTGGCCGAGGCCTTCGGCGGGCGGAAGGACGGCGATCAGGCTGCTGACGCCGTCGGCGTCGGCCCGGCGGAGCGATGCGTAGAGGTCACGGGCGTAGCGGGCGACGTCGTCCGTCGCGTCGAGGATGCGTGCCCCTGGCGTTCCCGCCGCGAGGGCGTGTGCGTCGTCGGCGGTGTCGACCACTCGCACTTCGCACGTCGGCGCGTAGTGCGATGCCAGCATTCCGCTCGCCCGGGCGGGACCCGACGCTTGGTCCACCACGGCGCCGGCCAGGATCTCGCGGACCTGCTCACGGGTCACCGCTCCCTCGCGCAGGATCTGGACCGGATTCATCGTGCAGTCGAGGATCGTGCTCTCGACGCCGACCGGACACGGTCCGCCGTCGAGCACGAGGTCGCGTTCCGGGTCCAGGAGTTCGCCGATGTCGGCCACGACGTGCTCTGCGGTCGTCGGGCTCACCGCCCCGAACCGGTTCGCGGAGGGTGCGGCGACGGGAACTCCGGCACGACGGATCATCTCGCGAGCCATCGGGTGCGCCGGAACGCGCAGTCCGACCGTGTCGCGCCCGCCCGCC
>NZ_BAOL01000205.1 GCF_000350145.1 Ilumatobacter nonamiensis YM16-303
GACGGCCTCCGCGCGGCGGGACACGACGTCACCGCGGCCGTCGCGTATCGCACGGTGTTGCGCGTTCCCGGCGACCGGGGGCTGGCCTCGATCGATGCCGCCGACGCCGTCGTGTTCGCGAGCGGTTCGGCCGCCCTCGGGTGGGCCGAAGCGCTCGGCGACCGCGCCGCTGATGCGCTCCCGCCGATGGTCGTCGCGATCGGGCCGACGACCGCGGACGCTGCCGCGGACGCAGGCCTCGCGGTCACCCACGTCGCCTCGGATCACTCGCTCGTCGGAGTGATCGACACCGTGATCACTGCGTGGAGCAGCGCCGCGGACTGACGGAGTCGCGCCACCGGGGCCTCTCGACAGCAGCGACCGGCGGGACCTACGCTGGGTGGATGACCTCGAACCGTCCGTCGCATGATGACGTCGTTGCGGCCACGGACGAACGTGCTCGGTCGATGGTGCCGCAGCGTGTTCCCGTCAACGCGTACACCACCGACGGCGCGTTCGTGATCGTCGCACCACTGGCCGGGGTCGCCGACAGCGACGTCTCCGTCGAACTGACCGAGAACCGGGTGCGCTTCTGGGCGGAGCTCCGCAGTTCCGGCCCTCGCGACTTCGTGGTCCACGAGTGGGAGTACGGCGGATACGAGCGGGTGCTCGACCTTCCGTCCGGCTACGGCTCGGGCGTGGAAGCGTCGCTCACGAACGGCCAGCTCGTGGTGCGAGTCATGAGCGGCGACTTCGCCGGTGACCAGACCATCCAGCTCGGCTCCTGAGAAGCGTCGACTTCAGCGGCGAGTGCGCTGGTCGTACACCTCGCGCGGCCAGTACCGCACGGGAGTGATCCCGTCGCCGCCGATCAGCTCGTCGCGGACCGTGTCGTAGTCGTAGCAATTGAGCTCGTACCGGTTGCCCCACGGATCGGCGAAGTCGTACGCCCAGCACAGGTCGAAGTCGACGACGTCGGCAGGCGTGAGCGGCTCACCGTCGGGACGCACGATGCCGTTCGGGAGCGATCTGGAGAAGGCGACGAACACGTCGGGCTCGACGCTGAACGCGACGCCGGTCTCCTGTGCGACCATCGGGTGCCCGTCACCCGCCTCGAACAGCGCGAGCATCGTTCGGCCGCCGTCGGCGGAGATCTGCAGTGGGCCGCCGTCGACATCGGTGGCCCAGAAGTCGTACTCGTCGACCGGTTCGAAGCCGAGGTGGGTCGCATACCACTCGGCGGCCAGGGCCCGGTTCGGGACGCGGATGTGGACGTGGTCCAATCTGCCCATCCGGAATCGCGAATCGTCGGCCACGCGCTCACGGTACTGCGGGCTGGGTGGCCCTCGGTGTCGCCCGTAGGCTGGCGCCCGTGAGTTCTGAGCAGCGCAGCCCGTACGTTCGGCCACGACGGCTGCGACGAACCGCGGCGCTGCGCGAACTCGTCGCCGACGTTCGCCTCGGAGTCGACGACCTGGTCGCGCCGTTGTTCGTCCGCGAGGGCATCGACGAGCCGCAACCGATCGAGTCGCTGCCGGGCGTCGTCCAACACACCATCGAATCGCTGCGCACCGAGGTCGGCGAGCTGATCGATCTCGGCGTCCGGGCGGTGATCCTGTTCGGGGTTCCGGCCGAGAAGGACACGGTGGGCAGTGGCGCGTACGATCGCGACGGGATCGTGCAGGTGGCGCTCCGCGATCTCCGCGCCGAATTCGGTGACTCGGTCGTCCTGATGGCCGACCTGTGCGTCGACGAGTACACCGACCACGGCCATTGCGGGATCGTCGACGATCACGGTGTGGTCGACAACGACGCCACGCTCGAGATCTACGCCAAGGCGGCGGTCGCGCAGGCCACGGCCGGCGCACACGTGGTGGCACCGAGCGGAATGATGGACGGCCAGGTCGCCGTCATCCGCGAGGCACTCGACGGGGCCGGTCACGTCGACGTGTCGATTCTCGCGTATTCGGCGAAGTACGCGAGTGCCCTGTACGGGCCGTTCCGTGATGCGGTCGACGTGTCGATCGCCGACGGGGGTGACCGCAAGGGATATCAGCAGGACTACCGCAACGTCGCCGAGGCGCTCCGCGAGATCGACCTCGACCTCGACGAAGGCGCCGACATGGTGATGGTCAAGCCGGCGCTCTCGTATCTCGACGTGATCGCCGATGTGGCGGCCCACGTCGACGTCCCCGTCGCGGCGTACCACGTGAGTGGTGAGTACGCGATGATCCACGCCGCCGGTGAGCGCGGGTGGATCGACGCCGACGCCGTGGCACTGGAGCACCTGACGGCGATCAAACGGGCGGGTGCCACCATCATCCTCACCTATTTCACGCGCTGGTTCGCCGAGCGCCGCTGAACCATTCTGTGTCTGACACCCGATGGTTCCTGACATGACGGAGAACCGATGACCGAGATGATCCCCTTCTGCGACCCCGTGGCGTGCGTTGACGCCGGCTGCTCACCCACCGTGTGCACCGGTGCGGGTGTGCCGTCCAACACGACGCTGTTCGAGCGCAGCTGCGCGGCGATTCCGGGCGGCGTGAACTCGTCGATTCGGGCGTTCCGATCGGTCGGTGGAGAGCCGTACGTGGTCGCTCGCGCCGAGGGCGCGACGATCACCGATGTGGAAGGGACCACCTACTTCGATCTGGTGCAGAGCTACGGAGCGGTGATCCTCGGCCACGCGCATCCGGCGATCACCGGATCGGTCGCCGCCGCGGCGACCGACGGCACGTCGTACGGAGCGCCGACGCCGCGCGAGATGAAACTGGCCGAAGCGATCTCGGCGCGAGTGCCGAGCTGTGAGCGCGTCCGGCTGATGAACTCGGGCACCGAGGCGACAAGCACGGCGATTCGCCTGGCTCGCGGCGTCACCGGTCGGGACCGGATCGTCACGTTCGCCGGCAACTTCCACGGCGCGACCGATGCGCTCCTGGTGGCCGGAGGCAGCGGAATCGCCACGCTCGGCCTCCCGGGAACGGCCGGCGTCCCGAATGCGTCGGTCGCCGAGACGATGGTCGCCCCGTACAACGTGGTTCCGGAACTGACCGACGAGGTCGCCGCAGTGATCGTCGAACCGGTCGCGGCGAACATGGGCGTGGTCGCACCGGAACCGGGCTTCCTGCAGGGGCTTCGTGTCGAGTGTGATCGAGTCGGTGCGCTGCTGATCTTCGACGAGGTGATCACGGGGTTCCGCCTCGCTCCTGGTGGAGCGCAGGAGAAGTACGACGTCACGCCCGACATCACCTGCTTCGGCAAGGTGATCGGTGGCGGCCTGCCGATCGGTGCGATCGGTGGTCGCGCCGACGTGATGGAACAGCTCTCACCGCTCGGTCCGGTGTTCCACGCCGGAACGCTGTCGGGCAATCCACTCGCCACCGCTGCCGGGTTGGCCGCGCTCGACCAGCTGACCCCCGAGGTCTACATCGAGTTGCTGGCGCGCGCCCGCCATCTGGCGGCTCTGCTCCGCGACGCGTGCGCGTCGGCCGGGTTCGCGGCGCGGTTCCCCGTCGTCGGGACGCTGCTCGGGATCGTGTGTGGTGCCGACGCCGCCGACCCCGTGCGCAACTTCGATGACGCGAAGACCACCGACGAGCAGGCGTACGGCCGCTTCTTCCGAGCGATGCTCGCCGAGGGTGTCGCGCTCGCTCCCGGCGCGTACGAGGCGATCTTCGTCGGCCTCGCCCACACCGACGACGTCATCGACCGCATCGCCGACGCTGCGTCACGCGCCGCGGCGACCGCGGCGACGGGTTGAGCGAGTCTCGCGGGGTGCCGCTCCGCACACCCGTTGCTTCGGTACCGTTGTCCCGGTGAGACAGTTGTTGACGTGGCGGTTCTTCGCCGCGATCGGAGCCCTGGTGCTCTTGGCCATCGGAGTCGACCGAGTGTTCGCGAGCGCGGGTCTCGAGGGTGACACCGCCGTGGCGGCACCAGCGAGCTACGACGAGGACGGGAACATCATCCCGCGGCGCGTGGACCTGATCGAGTCGGTCGAGCGCGTGGAGGCGTCGCCGAACTTCGCGATCGGCGACGACGGTCGATCGATCGGAGTGCTCGACGCGGTGATCACCGAGGAGCGCATCGCTCACATCGTGCCCGAGACTCCCGGCGAGGTGACGTGCGAGAACTTCGAGGATCCCGACCGTTGCGTGTTGCTCGCCGACGTCCTCGGCGATGCGGTCGTGTGGTTCGCGTTGCTTCCGGCCGGCCCACGTGACACGGTCGAGTTGGGTCCGATCGTCGACCTGCAGGATGGATTCGCCGAGTTCGAGAACGGCTGGGAAGTCCTCTACGCCCCGATCATCGAGCGTGACGCGGACACGTGCGGCGACGACGTCGTCAGCTTCAGCGACTTCCTCGAACGGTTCGGTCCCGGGAGCACCAGCGTCGTCGACCTCGAGACCCGCCAGGTCACGGCAGTGATCTGCGGTGAGGAGTTCATCCCTCCGCCGACCACCGTGGTCTTCGAGGGTTCGCTCGACGGCAACGTCGTGATGCCCGAGACCACCGCGGTCCCCATCCTCGATCCCGAGGTCGAAGCCCCCGATTCCTGACCACTCCGTGGCGTGACCGTCAACCGAGAAGGGCGTGGGCGGCTGCCAGCCCGGAATTGTGTGCGCCTTCGACCTTGGGGCCCGCGAAGACGTCCCCCGCGAGCACGATCGTGTCGTCCTCGGTGGTCCAGCAGGGGTCCGGCCACACCTCGCGTGGCGTGGCCATGCGCCACTTCTTGACCTGCGCATCGATGATCGACGCCTCACCGATCCAAGGGGCTGCAGCCGACCTGAGCGATTCGATCAGGGTGTCGTCGTCCCAATGCTCCTCGCTCCAGGTGGGGCGCGCGTGGAACGTGACCGACGGAACCGAGCTCACGCCCTTGTGGGCGTTGTCGCCGATGAAGCTGAACACGTCGTCGGCCTCCTGCACGCCGCCGGCGCCCGGAAGTTCGACGTCGCGGTCGAGGGTGACGAGGAGGCCGATCGTCCGGTCGTACTCGGTGAGCTCCATCGGTCCGCCGAAATCGATTCCGGCATCGACGAGCAGAGCGATGGTCTGCGGCATCGGGCAGGTCAGGATCACCGCGTCGGCCGGGCGAACCGTTCCGTCGTCGATGACGACCTCCCAGCGCTCGGTGCCGGAACCGGCTCGAACGGTGAACGCCATCGTCGAGGTCTCGACGCGGAGTTCCGTGGCGAGATCCTTCGCGATCGAGTTCATTCCCGCGGTACCGACGTATCGCGGGTATCCGTCGTCGACCTCGAATCCGTGGTTCCACACGCGGACCACACCGCGTTCGAGCCAGTCGTCGACTCGTGACCGGAACGCTGGTGTCCGGACGGTGAAGAACTGAGCACCGTGGTCGAGGACACCGGCACCGATCCGCCGGGTGGCCATGCGCCCACCCACCGATCGACCCTTGTCGATGACGGTGACCTCGGCGCCCGCTTCTGTGAGTGCACGGGCCGCGACAAGTCCGGACATGCCGGCCCCGACGATCACGACCTTCATGCGGACTTCAGCGTGTCGCTCCCCGTCTCGGCGACTCGACGCTGCCACGCGGTCTCGGCCCGCCCGAGGAACTCGAGCAGGACGCGGTTGAAGGTCGAGGCGTGCTCGATCATGAACCCGTGGGCGGCGCCGCTGATGACGGCCAACTCGGCGGTGGGGATCCGGTCGGCCAACTCCTCGCTGTCACCGCGCGGCGTGAGAATGTCCTGGTTTCCGACCAGCACGAGGACCGGAACGTCGATGTTCTCCAGCTCGTCGACCATCGACGTGTCGACGTTCATGATCGCGTCGACCTGATTGGAGAACGCGTGCGATGGTCGTCCGAGCGCGAGCGGTCCGAGCCAACCCATCGCCGGCAGCAGCCGTCGGAACGATCGTGGGCCGATCACCCAGCGCATGGCCTCCCGGCTCATCATTCCCATGCCACCCTGCTTGGCGTTCTCGCTCCATTCGACGAGCAGGTCCTCGCGCCACGGATGGTTGGTGCCTGCGGTGCAGGCGAGCGTGATCGAACGGGTCCGTTCCGGATACTTCACGGCGACGATCTGGCTGATCGCTCCACCCATCGACGCCCCGACGACGTGGGCGGTGTCGATCCCGGCGTGGTCGAGAACGGCGATTGCGTCGTCGGCCATCTGCTCGAGCGAGTACGGGGTGTGCGGCTTGTCGCTCCGACCGGCGCCGCGATTGTCGAGTGCGATCGCCTGATACCACGGAGCTGTCGCCAGACGTTGCAGCGCCCACCCGGACTTGGCGGCGCCGAGGCCCTGGATGAACAGCACGGGTGGCGCCCCCGGACGGCCGGTCTTGGAATAGTGGATACGCACACCGTCGCTGCTGCGGATGTAGGTCATCAGTTGCCTCCTCCGGCCAACGGCAGCCAGTCCAACGGTGTCCCCGTGCCGAGATCGCCCATCTCGTTCAGGAGGTCGTGGACCTCGGAGCGCACCCGATCGGCCAATTCCAGCTCGGTGAGCGGGCCCCGACGCTTGCGCGGCGGATGACTGGCCGAACCGATCTCGACGCGGGCCCGTCGGGCGAACGGGGACGACGTCGTGGCGGCGGGGAAGACTCGTGTCGAGGTCGCCAACGCCGCACCGATCAGGACGTGGTCGACGGTTCCGACCGACCGCAAACCGTTGGTCGGCGCCGCCCCCAGCACGACGACCTCGTCGGCGCGTAGCGCTCCTGCGATCTCGTCGGGATGGTCCCGCAGGCCTCCGATCCGTCGATCGAACGGAGTCACCGGGAGGAGCTCGCGCTTGGCGACGAAACGGACGGGACGATCGATCGCTTCGCTGATGGCGAAGGCGGTGAAGATCGAGCTGCGCGACAGGCGCGGCGAGTTGACGACGACGAGCGCTCCTCGACGTTTGGGGAGATGATGATCCCCACCGGTCGACACGTCCCACCGGAGCTGCGCCAGCATCATCATGTTGCGCACGAGCACCGGATCGCAGCCCCAATCGTCGGTGGCGTCGCGTGACTCCTGTGTCAATCGGCTCGTGGCGGACCGCACGCCGCTGGTCGCCGTCGACGCGATCGCGCTCACCAAGCCCCCGATGCGACGATTCACGTCGGACACGGCCCCGCCGATGGACGGCGACTGCGGTTCGGAACCGACGTCCGACCGGTTCGGCATCGGGAGGACATCGGCCAACTCGGCCATCAGGCGACCTGCTTTCGTGCGGGGCGACGGATCACGCTCGGCCAGCCGTAGAGATCGTCGATCACCTCGGGGGTGGTCTGTTCCGGAACGACTCCGAGGAGCTCGCGCATCCGACCGTTGTCGGCGAGGCGGCCGTGGAGCAGGATCTCGGCCACATGATCGGGCACCGGTGCGCCGGCGAGATGGCACATCCGTCGAGCGACCGGCCACTGCGGACCGAACGTGGGGATGGCCACCCGACGACCGCGGTGGGCAGCCTGGCGCACGGTGACCGACTGCGGAGCCACGACGTTCACCGGTCCGTCGAGACGTCGGCTCGCCGCGGCGACGATCGCCCGCGCGGCGTCGTTCTGGCGAATCACGGCGAACGACGGGTCACCGACGACGTTGTACGGCACGGCCGGTAGACGCAGGACCCGACCGAGCGGCGAGGGCACGTGGGGACCGATGACCGACGCGAGGCGGACCGCTCCGACCCCGACTCCGACGCGTGCGGCCACGCTCGATGCGGTGCGCTCGATCTCTGCAACGGTATGTCCCCACGCCGACGTGGGAAGGAGCGGTGCCGTTTCGTCCGGACGCGTGAGCGAGCCCGGTCCGGCACCGTAGATCTGGATTCCGCTGCGGACGATCACGTGCTCGAGAGAACGGCACTCGGCAGCCGCGCCGAGAACCGAGAGCGCCGCCCGGTCGGTGAGGTGAGCGGCGAGGTCGGGTTTGGCGCGCGAGTCGGGCTCCCAGACTCCGACGTGGACGAGCACGTGCGGATCGAAGTCGATCACGGTCTCGACCGTCTTGTCGTGCTCGTCGGGGTGGATGCGGTGGAACGTCGTCCGCCGGAACCGACGACGCGGGGGATCGGCATCGATTCCCGCCAACGACCCGACCCACGGCTCGTCCTCGAGCAGCATGGCGATCTGAGTACCGAGTTCGCCACCCACTCCGCTCACGAACACCCGGATTCCAGCCATTGGTCAAACCTAGTGCGCGCAACGACCGATCGCCCGATGCAGCGCGTCGTCAGCGGAGAGTGTCCGCACGCATGATGATCTCGCGTGCGAACGGGTCGAGCTGGCGGCCGGCGATGCGTTCGGTGACCTGAATCGCCTGCGTGGGGTCGTCGACGAGACCCGACCAGCGGATGTAGCCGCCCATCACGCCGACCAGGCGATCGCCGAGCTCATCGGCGTGGACCATCAGCTTGGTGTCGTGCCGGAGCAGCTCGCGGATCTCGGTGTACAGCGACTTCAGGTACGGATCCGGGTGTTCGGTGTTGAACGGCCGGTGCCGGTACGGCATCTGGAGTTCGTCGTAGTTGTGCAGGTTGTGGGGAGCGGCGATGATCGAGATCACGCAGCCGAAACCGTTCTCGCGAAGCCAGATGATCTCCTCCTGGCGGCGAACTCGGCGGTGATTCTCACCCACGCCACCCGGTCGCTCGCAGATGGCCATCTTGTCCTTCAGGACCCACGTGAAGTTTCGTGGGGTGATCCCGAGCGCCCACTTTCCGCGGAGTCGAGGTGCCATCAGCGGAACGAGCCCGTGAGGTGCAGGAGTACGTCTTCTGGGGTGCTCATGACGGCTGATCACGCTACCCGGTCGAGGTCGCGGAGCGAAAACCGGGCTGGACGCGTCAGCTGCGTATGAGGGCTGCCGTCGACTCACGGTTCCGGCCGAGATGGTGATGGAGGTGCGCAGCCAGGTCGGCAGTGTCGGATGCGGCCCCACCGATGTAGCTGGACCGGCGGCGCCGCAGGAGATTCGCACCGAGGAGGTACATGCCGGGGGCGTCGACGACGGCGCCTCCGGCATGACGGATGCGGCCCCGGCGGTCCAACACGGGCACGTCCAGCCAGCGGTAGTCGGGCCGGTACCCGGTGCACCAGATGACGGTTCCGATGTGGCCGTCGCCGAGGTCGATGCCGAGTGTGGGTCTCGCGCTCACGCAGGTCGGCGCGAAGCGTTCCGGTGCGTCCGCATCGACGTCGCCTGTTCGTCGGGCCCAATCGTCGAACGAGTCCAGCAGGCGGTTCATCTTGAGGTCGGCCAGTGCGCAGACGTTGGCGAGAGCGCCGGAGAACTGCGCGGTCCCGCGGTCGATGCCGGCGAGCCGGCCGACCACCCGGACACCCGTGGCGGCGAGCGCGTTGAGATCGAGCGATCGTCGATCCGGGTGACCGATGAGTTGGGGCGACGGGAGATGCCGGGCGCGGACGAGGTCGTCGACCTCGTCGTAGCGTTGATCGAGGATGCCCGAAGCGTCCATCCACCAGAAGATGTCCCGCCCACGGTACGACCGAGGCAGACGGACGTGTTCGCCCACGGCGATGGTGACCGGCCGCCCACTGCGCTGGATCTCGTCGGCGAGTTGGATCCCGGTGGCCGACGCCCCGACCACGAGCACGCCACGCTCGTCGAGGTCGTCGGGCGACCGGTAGGTCAGCGGCGTGCACATGGTGACCGACCTCGGCACCCGCTGCGCCATCGCCGGGACGTCGGCGATGTTCGATGATCCGCTGGCCAGTACCACCGTCGGCGCCCGCCAGACGCCCTGGTCGGTCACGACGTCGTACCCCGTTCCGGCTGCACTCACGCGGGTGACGGTGGTGCGGTCGTGGAGCGGTGCCGAGATCGCTTCGGCGTACTCCGCGAGGAGCGCGACGACTTCGGACATCGACATGAATCCGTCGGGGTCTGCGTCGCAGTCGCCCATGCCGGGGAGCCGACTGTGCCAGTTGGGTGTCAGCAGTCGGAGTGAGTTCCAGCGTTCGGTCCGCCACGAGTGCGCCACTTCACCGCGCTCGAGCACGACGTGGTCGATCGAGCGTTCCGTGAGACGGCGACTCATGGCCAGTCCGGCGTGACCGGCGCCGATGATGACGGTGGTGGTGTCGGCCACGCTCTGTCCTGAGCTGTTGCGGTTCGATCGTCTGGCGATCGTCAGGCGATCTCGACGGTGACGTTCGTCGGGTTGGTGACGACGTCGTACACGGCGGACCGCTTCTGCGACTGAGCGACGATTGCCCGGACCTCGTCCGGTGACGCATCGGCCTCGATCGCGAAGCGGATCGTGATGTCGTCGAAACCATTCCTCACGTCGGGGTCCGCCCCGAGGATACCGAGGACGTTCATGTTGCCCTCGATGGTCGCCGAGACGGAGGTCAGCTGGACCTGGCGGTGCTGGGCCACCGCTGCGACGCCGGCGGTGAGGCAGCTGACCAGCGCGGCGAGCACGTACTCGGCCGGTGTCGCACCGAGGTCCTGGGAGGCGAAACACTCCGGGTGGTCGGCGTCGAACACGAACGTGCTGCGATGGTCGTGGTCCGCGCCCAGGCCGGAGAATCCGTCGACGGTCGTGCGGCTGTGCGTGCCGTGGACCCATGAGCAGTTCGCCCGCCAGGTGAACTCGGCCGCCTGCGGGGCAGTGCTGAGCGCCTCGCGTGCTCCGAGGAGTGCCGCGGTGTCGACGCCGTTGTCGATTGGGGTGTCGGTGATCGTGGTCATGGTGGTGTTCCCTTCTGGTTGGTTGATGTGGGTCGTCGTGGATCACGACAGTTCTCGACTCGGCGTGCCGAGGCGATCACGAACTCGCCGGGGACCCGGTAGCCCGGTCCCTCGCTGAAGTCGTCCAGCGATGCGAGGTACTCCGCGTGCGCGGAGCGGCGGGTGGCGTCGTCGAAGCGCGACGCGGCGAGGGCGACCGGTCCGCCGAGAAAGGCCGCGCCCAGTGCGTCTTCGGCGGAGCCGTAGACGAGGTCGACCGCCAGTCGGGTTTCGTCGATGTCGACGAAACCTGCGCCTTCGAGGGTGGATGTGAGCGCGCCGGGCGCGCCGAGGGCGAAGAACATCGGGCAGACATCGGAGCTGACTCGGGCGGCGACGATCGGGAAGAGCTCGGCCCACCCGCACCGTGCACGTTCACCCCAGACGGAGACGACGACGCGGCCGCCGGGCCGCAGGACGCGATGGAGTTCTGCGGCCGCGACACCGGGGTCGGGCACGTACATCAGTCCGAGCGAACACACGGCGACGTCGAACGGGGCGTGGTCGCCGAGGTCCTCGGCGTCCCGACAGAGGGCCCGGAGGTTGTCGACGGCGCGAGACCTCGCCCGCCGCGAGAGATCGGCGATCATCCTCGGTGACAGATCCGTCGCCAGGACGCGGCCGGTCGGGGCGACCTGCTGAGCGGCCCGCAGAGCGACGAGTCCGGTGCCGCAGGCGACATCGATGACGGCTTCGCCGCGCTGGAGGTCGGCCGTTTGGAGGACCAGGTCGATCGCCGGTTGCAACTGCTGCTGCCAGTACCGCTCGTAGCAGGTCGAGGCGCGATCCCATCCTCGCCGTTGAACCCAGCGTTGCAGCTTCGCGTCCACGTCAGGCTCCGCCCGCCAGGACTGTCGACGTGCGATGGACCGCGTTCTCGCGGCCGAGCGCGTCCAGGATCGGGCTGAGCCGGTCGCCCTCGTCGATGATCTGTTGCACATCGGTGGGTGAGGCCGGGCTGTCGATCTCGACGTGGTAGCGGACGCCGGTGTAGCCGGGAGGTGCCGCAGCATCGAGCGACAACATTCCGGCGACCTCGGAGTCGGTCTCCACGGTCACGTCGATGCGGGTCACGGGAATTCCGTGTTTGGCGGCGCGCAACCGGTAGCTCATGGCCATGCAACTCCCCAGCGCGGCCCGAAGCAGGACGCCGGGTGTGGGTGCCGACCCGCCGCCACCGATGGCTCCCGGAAGGTCGGCGTGCGTGCACCACGCACCCTCCACGGTCGAGCAGTGCAGGCCTTCACCGAGAGTCGTCGTCGATCGTGCGGTTCCCACGCCGAATCCGCGGCGCTGTTCGATGGCGGATTCGAGTCGCTCGATTGCGGTGGCGATCGTGTCCATGGGTGTTCCTCCTCGGGATCGATGGTCGAAGTCGTCGGCGGTGCCGCGTCCTTGAGGTCTCGTTCGATCGTCCACGGCTCAGGCGCGGTACGCGAGTTCACGTGCTGTATCAACCCGGTACACGAAATGAACTGTCGGCTCCGTCGGGGCGTGGATATCGTTCGGTATGTCCGAGTACGGCTCGTTCTGTCCGGTCTCGAAGGCCGCCGAGGTGCTGTGCGACCGCTGGTCGATCCTCGTCGTGCGCGAACTCCTGTGCGGAAGCACCCGGTTCACCGAGCTCCGCCGCGGCTTGCCCGCGTGCCCGCCGGCCACCCTGTCGAAACGGCTCAAGCAACTCGAGCGGGCTGACGTCGTCGACCGGACCGACACCGCTGCCGGCGTTCGCTACGAATTGACCCCTGCGGGAAGCGAGTTGTACCCGATCGTGCAGGCGATCGGTGAATGGGGACAGCGGTGGGTGCGCAGCACCTACTCCGACCGGGAACTGGATCCGGACGAGCTGCTGTGGGACGTGCGCCGGTTCCTCGACCCGACTGGACTGGGTTCCGAGGCATGTGTCGTCATGCTCGACCTGGTGCTGCCGGGAGACCGCCGGAAGCACTACTGGTTCGTCGTCGACCGAGGCGTGGTCGACCTGTGCGATGTCGACCCACGTCGGCAGGTCGACGTCGTCGTCGACACGCATCTGCGGACGCTCACGCAGATCTGGATGGGCGACTCGACCTTCGACGACGCGGTCCGTGACGGTTTGCTCGTCACCTCCGGTCCCCGGTCCCTCCGTCGGCGCCTCCCCGCCTGGCTCGGACAACACCCGGTTCTCGCTCCCGTGGCGTCAGCGCGCTGAACCTCCGCGCTCGCCGACGACGTCGATCGGCCGCGGGACCGTGAGTTCTGATGCTCGGGCCCGCCGCGTCAGCTCGTTCCCGAGACCTGATCGTGATCCGAGTCACGCTCGACGGACAACCGCTGACGTGAGCGGCGGATCCGGCCGACTCCGGCGACTTCGCAGGCCGCGCGGGTGCCCGCGGCGACGTCGAGCACGCGTTCGATCGCGGCGGCGTCGGGTGGGTAGCCGTCGACCGCGAGCCATCGACGGACGGCACGACGGGCCAACGGGACCGGTGCTGCGGCCAGCTCGCGGGCGTCGGTGGGGTCGAGGTCGGCGCTGAGCGTGTCGAGGAACTCGTCGTCGGCGCGCAACAGGTCGGCGGTCCGTGAGATCAGCGGAATGGTGTCTCGGTCGGCGATCGAGTCCGCGAGTGGCAGGAGCTCGCGCCGGACCCGATTGCGACGGAACCGGGGGTCGACGTTGGACGGGTCGTGGATCGGATCGAGTCCGAGCACGTCACACAGTGCGCGGGTCTCGGTGCGGCGCAACTCGAGCAGCGGGTGGCGATGGTCCCGCTGCATTCCCGCGAGCCCCGTCGCTCCGCTCCCTCGGAGGAGTGCGAGCAGGACGGTTTCGGCCTGATCGTCCGCGGTGTGCCCGGTGAGGGCGTCGGCGCCGATCAACCTGCGGCGGGCGTCGCGTGCACGGGCTTCGAAGTTCGGACCGTCCGAGAGATGTGCGTGCTCGCACCGGAACGTCGCACCGAGCTGGGTGGCGATGCGCTCGGCGGCGGCGGCATCGAGATCGGAACTCGATCGGTGACCATGGTGGACGTGGACCGCCTTGACGTCGAGATCGGCAGCGACCGCCAGCGCGACCATCGCAGACGAGTCGGGGCCGCCCGACAGCGCGCACGTGACCGCGGTGCGCGGAGGTGGAAAGTTGCAGCGAGCGAGGAGCTCGCCGGTGTACGACGTTGCGGTGGCGGTCAGAGGTCCTGGTGGCGCCGCTGTTTGCCACCCGGGTACTTCTTGGCCTGGACACTCATCATGTAATAGGCGATCAGGCCGATGGCGGCCCCCAGTACCACGGCAGTGAGAAGGACGCCGATCCAGATGTGCCAGACAGTTCCGAGCATGCGACGAGACTATCGCCAGGTCCCGCGGCGCCACTGATCCGTCGCGGCGCGGTGCGGGGAGTCAGCCGATCTTGCCGTCGCCGTCGAAGTCGGTGTCGAAACAGCGCTCGATACGACTCAGCAGCCCGGGCGGCATCTCCTCGTTGCGGCACTTCGCTCGGATCACCTGCTTGAGTTCGGCGTGGAAGTCGAATGCGCCGAAGCAGTCGGGGCAGTCCTCGAGGTGTCCCTTGATCGAGGCGCTCGCCTCGGTGGACAGCTCCTCGTCGAGGAAGACGTGGAGTTCCTTCAACGTTTCCTCGCAATCGGGTTCGTCGCATGCATCCATGGGTGATCCTGGTTCTCGGTTCGTCATTGCGGGGCGTCCTCCCGCTGCAGTCCTCGTGCGACTGCATAATCGTGCAACGCCTTCTGCATCGCCTTTCTTCCCCGATGCAGCCGCGACATGACGGTGCCGATCGGAATGTCGAGCATCTCGGCGATTTCCTTGTACGCAAACCCTTCGACGTCGGCGAGGATCACCGGGAGTCGGAAATTCTCCGGCAAATCCTCGAGCGCTTGTTTGACCTCGTCGTCGGGCAGCATCGCCATCAGCGACTCCTCGGCCGACCGACCGATCGACGCGTCCTCGAAGGTGCCCATCCGCTTGTAGAGGTAGAGATCCTCGATGTCGCCGAGGTCGCTCTCGTCGAAGCTGCGCTGTTTCTTGCGGTACTTGTTGATGTAGGTGTTCGTGAGGATCCTGAACAGCCACGCGCGCAGGTTCGTGCCCTCCGTGAACGTGTGGAAGCTGCGGAAACCCTTGAGGTAGGCCTCCTGGACCAGGTCCTCGGCGTCGGCCCGGTTGCGTGTCATGCGCATCGCTGCCGCGAACAGCTGGGGCGCGTACTGCATCGCCTGGTCTGCGAACACCGCCTGATCAGCCATCGGAACGAAACTACCGACTGGCGCCCGACGCAACCAGCCGTGCCTGCGATCCGACGCGTCCGCGACGGACCGACTCCCCGATCGGCGGCACGGCGAATCGCGGAACCGGTACGTTCGGTCCCGCCACGGTCACCGCGCGGATCGTCACCAAGCCGGAGCGCTCCGATCGAGTCGATCGCGTCACGGCGACAGGCGGTCGACCGTCGCGTCCAACGACTGCACGAAGCGATCGAGGAGGTCGGCGAGGTCGGAGCGTTCCTCCGCGGTGAACTCACCGAGGATGAGCGACATCGCGTGAGCGCGGCGAGCGGCCACCTCGGCGTGGCGGGTCCGCCCCTGCTCGGAGATCTGCACCATGACGACGCGTCCGTCGTCGGGTGCAGGAGCGCGTACCGCGAGCCCGTCGGTGACGAGACGGTGCACTGCACGGGTGGCGCTCGACGGGTCGATCCGCATCCGTTCAGCGAGTTGCTTCATCGTCCGGTCCTCGCGCTCCAACAGGTCGAGCGCATCCATCTGGCCCGGTTCGAGCGGTTGGTCGTGTCCGACCAGGTAGCAGCGCAACTCCTGCGTCCACGCTCCGCGTCGCAGTTCGATCCAGGCGCGGCCGATGCGGCCCGCATGATCGGCGTCGACGGGGTCGGTCAAGTCGATCGGTTGGTCACCGGACGCCATGACCAGTCGAAACTACCGGTCGATGCCGTTGCGGTGCGTGTCGGACACTCGGCGCACGACGGACCGGCGACATGGTTGACTGTGGGACGCATGACGACGAGCGAGCAAGAACGACAGGACATCGACCGGCTCCATGGTCTGCTCGGGATTCCTCCGACCGTCGGCAACGAGGTTCGCGTGCTCCGCAACGGCAACGAGATCTTCCCGGCGATGCTCGATGCGATTCGCTCGGCCACGCGCACGATCGACTTCGTGACCTTCGTGTACTGGTCCGGCGACATCGCCATCGAGTTCGCGAACGAATTGTGTGCTGCCGCCAAGCGAGGCTGTCGCGTCCGGGTCCTGCTCGACGCGGTCGGAGCGCGCAAGATCGATCCCGGGCTGATCGGGGACATGTCCGCTGCCGGATGCGATGTGCGTTGGTTTCGACCGTTCTTCGAGAAGAACAAGGTGCCGAAGATCAACGAAGCGAATCGTCGTACGCACCGCAAGATCCTCGTGTGTGACAACTCGATCGGCTTCTGTGGTGGAGTCGGAATCGCCGACGAGTGGACCGGGGACGCCCAGAACGAGAACGAGTGGAGGGACACCCACCTCGCCGTGCGTGGACCCGCCGTCGCGGGGTTGCTGTCCGCGTTCGTCGACAACTGGGCGGACCAGCACGAGGATGGATACGACCCGCGCAACGAGCACGATGTCGACCTCCACGAGTACGGCTCGACCACGATGTTCGTCGTGCGCGGCTCGGCCGAGACCGGGGCGAGCGACGTCTGGCGGATGATCATGACGCTGATCTCGATGGCCGAGAAGCGGCTCCGGATCGCCACGGCGTACTTCAACCCCGATCGATTCGTGGTCGACGAGTTGATCGACGCAGTCGAGCGCGGGGTGCACGTCACGCTGCTCGTCCCTGGCGAACATGCCGACAAGCGCTTCATCCAGATCGCCGGGGAGGAGGAGTACCAGCGCCTGCTCGACGCCGGCATCGACATCCGGACCTACGAGGTCTCGATGATGCACGCCAAGATCATCACCGTCGACGGCCGCATCGCGACCGTGGGGTCGACCAATTTCAATCAGCGGTCGATGCAGCACGACGAGGAAGCGAACGTCGTGCTCGTCGACGACGAGCTCGTCAGCGTGCTCGATCGGCATTTCGACGACGATCTGATGAACTCGATCGAACTCGATCCCTCCCGATGGGCGGACCGGAGCGTGCCGCAGAAGGTCGCCGAACGGGTGTCCACGGTCGTCGACAAGTGGCTGTGAGCTTCAGCGCGCCGCGTGTCGAACGTCGCACTCGAATCGGTTTTCCGTCTCGTCGAAGTGGGTAATCCTGGAGTATGACCAACACCTTTGAACGCACCATCAACAGCTTCAACGACTCCCTGACCCAACAACTGGACAGCTGGGAGGAGCAGTTCCCGCCCATCCCGTCGAAAGCGTTGGCCGCATACCGGTCGTCGGCTCGGCGCGTGAACGACATCGTCGAATCCGCAGTGTGCTCGCTCCGGTCCCGAGTCAGCTCGGTGGGAGACGAGGCCTCGAACGCAGTTGCCACGTCCACCGGCCAGGCGCGTGCCGCCGCCGAGCGCGCATCGGACACCGTGGAGAGCGGTGTCAAGCAGACCACCGGCCAGGCCGGTGCAGCGGTCACCAGGACCGTCGACTCGATCAAGCGTGGCGTCAGCGAAACCGCCGGTCAGGCCCGTTCCAACATCGATCGCTCCACCGCAGCGGTGAAGAAGGGCGTCGCCGAGACCACCGGCCAGGCGAAGACTCAGGCGAGTCGCACCGCGGACGCGGTCACCGACGAGGTCGAGGGTGCGTTGGACGACGCGAAGGTCGCCACCGATCCCGGCGACTACGCCACCTGGACGAAGTCCGACCTGTACGACCGGGCACAGGAACTCGACATCGACGGTCGCAGTGGCATGACCAAGGCCGAGCTCATCGGAGCGCTGCAGAAGTCATGAGCCACACCGCTGTCGACGGCGTTCCCGTCGTCGACAGCGGTCGGAGTACACACGGGGCCCGCTCGGTCATCCGAGCGGGCCGTTCCGCGTCCACGCCCCCGCACAGAGGCTGACGGCGGAACCGGCTCAGTCGTTCTCGACGTGGAGTGCGCCGGCTTCGGGACCGGTGTCGCGGTCACCGCTGTCGGCGAGGAGTCGCTCCTCGTGATCGTTGCCGTCCGGTGAGACGTTCGTGTCGATCAGACCATCGGTGACGCGTTCGCGATCCTGGCGGGTCGCGGTCTCGTCGGTCTCGGGCTGTTCGCGTTCGTCGCGGGACGCCACGTCATCGCGGGCGATGATCCCGTCCTCGACGATCGACGGATCTTCGACGCCGAGCGGTTCCTCGGGCGGATAGTCGGCGGCGGGCCGCCGATCGTCGCCGACCTTTTCTCCGAGCACGGTGGGATCGAGGGATTCGGCATGTGAGTCGCTCATGTCGGAGCGGTACCGCGTCATGGCCTGCTCGAAACGTCGCCGCCGCTCGTTGTTGCGCTGATCGACGTCTATTCGCGACCGAGTTCCGCCGCTCCCGCCGCTTCGTGGTCGACGTCCTGGTCGTTGTCGAGGTCGACCGTCACGTCGATGAGAGATCCGGTGAACGTGAACGGCCCGACGTGTCGGCCGGTTCTGTCGTAGTCGGCCACCGTGGTGCCACGGTCGAGTCCGATGTCGAGGCCGGACCACGAGATCATCAACCAGAAGATCTGATCGGTCTCCATCCGACCGACCTCGACGCCGTCGACCGTCAGCGTGCCGACCCCGTGCGGGAACGGACCGTCGCCGGGCCGTCGCTGCATCCGGAAACCCAGCTCGGTCGCACCGTCGTCGATCGGAACGTCGGATTCGACGAGCTGGTGGCTGCCGCCGATGTTCAGGTCGTGCACGAGACGTCCGTCGCGGACGAAGAGCGAGTAGCCGCAGGTGGCGTCGCCGTGGCTGATGAGCACGCCTTCGTTCCCCGCCGCGTACGGGTGGATCCGGGCGGTGACCGTGTAGCTCCGGCTCCGGAGATCGGGAGCGACATCGGACGGGAGGTGTCCCATGCCGGCGGTGAACACGTAGCGCCGACGGTCGCCGTGGAACCGTTCCGCGTTCTCGGCGAATCGTTCTCCGAAACGATCGTCCAGAGGAAGTACTTGGTTCGCACGAGCTTCGCTCCACCAGAGCTCGATCAACTCTGCGAGCCGCTCCGGTTCGCTGTCGGCCAGATCGTGGCACTCGTTGAAGTCGGTGGTGAGGTCGAACAGTTCCCACCGGTCGTCGTCGAACGACGAGCCGGCCGGGTGCCAGGCGACCGCCTTCCATCCTTCGTGCCAGATCCCGCGATGGCCGAACATCTCGAAGTACTGCGTCGATTTCCTGGTGGCGGTTGGACTCGCGCCGGCGGTCAACGTGTCGGCGAAGCTCACCCCGGTCACGTCGTCGATCTCGGAGGCGTCGAGACCGAGGAGGTCCAGGATCGTCGGAGCGAGGTCGGACGCGTGGCAGAAGTCGTGGCGCAGTTCGCCGCGAGCGTGGACGGCCGTGTCGGGCGTGCGGATGACCAGCGGATCGCGGATCCCGCCACCGTGGGTGTTCTGCTTGTACATGCGCAGCGGGGTGTTCGCCGCCATCGCCCATCCGTGCGGGAAGTTCGAGTGCGTGTCGGGTCCGCCGATGTCGTCGAGGCGCGCGAGTTTCTCGTCGAGCGGCTCGGGGACCATGTTGAACGGGGCCATCGCGTTGACGAACCCGAGTGGACCGCCCTCCTGGCTCGCGCCGTTGTCGGAGAGCACCAGCACGATCGTGTCGTCGAGTTGACCGGTGCGTTCGAGCGCGTCGATCACCCGCTGGAGTTGCTGATCGAAATGGTCGAGCATCGCTGCGTAGGCGCCGGCCAGGCGGCTGAAGAGGCGGTGCTCGTCCGCGGTGTGTTCGTCCCAAGCCTTCACGCCGAGGTTGCGCGGCGGAAGTTCGGTGCCGGCGGGAACGATGCCGAGTTCGATCTGTCGGGCGAGCCGACGTTCGCGCTCGACGTCCCAACCGTGCTCGAACTGCGTGGTGTAGTGGTCGATCAGTTCGCGAGGGGCCTGATGCGGCGCATGGCATGCACCGGGCGCGAACTGGAGATACCACGGTGCGTCGGGCGTGGAGGCGTGGTGATCGGTCAGGTTGCGGATCACCTCGTCGGCCAGATCGGCGCTGAGGTGATAGCCGGTCGAGTGGTCACCCGGGGCGGTGACGTGGGTGTTGTCGCGGACGAGTTCGGGCGAGTACTGATCGGTCTCGGCGTCGAGGAATCCGTAGAAGCGGTCGAAGCCGCGACCGAGCGGCCACCCGTCGAACGGTCCGGTCGGTCCCGTCTCGGTCGTGCGCGTGGCGTGCCACTTCCCGACCATGTAGTTGCGGTAGCCGTGGGGCGCGAGCATCTCGGGAAGGGTCGGGGTGTCGGCGCTGATCTTGCCCCGGTAGCCGGGGAACCCGCTGTCGAAGTTCGCGAGGCAGCCCATCCCGACCGCGTGATGGTTGCGGCCCGTCAGGAGCGCGGCCCGGGTGGTCGAGCACATCGCCGTGGTGTGGAAACCGGTGGATCGGATGCCCTCGGCGGCGAGTCGGTCGATCGCCGGCGTCGCGATCGCCGATCCGTAGCAGCCGAAGTCTGCATAGCCCACGTCGTCGAGCAGCACGAGCAGCACGTTGCGTCGGCGCGGACCATCCGACTCGGAATCCGGCCACCACGGCGTCGAGTCGGCGATCGTGGTCCCGATCGTTCCCTCGAACCGTTGTCCCTGCCCGCTGTCGCTCATCCCCCCGAACGTAGTCACCCCGTTCTCGTGAACAGTTGGCGCACGGAGCGCCGGAGCAGTTCACGAGATGGCAGGAATGGGAGACTCGGCGGATGGCTGAGCTGTACGACGTGATGAGCACCCTGCGCGCGGTCCGCAAACTGCGGCCCGACCCCATCCCGGACGACGTCCTCGAGCGGGTGCTCCAGGCGGCGTGCTGGGCGCCGACCGGTGGGAACACCCAGCCGTGGCGCGTCGTGGTGGTCACCGAGCCGGACACGAAGCGGGCGTTGCAGGACATCTACGCGCCCGAGTGGGAGCGGTACGCGGTGGCGTTCTTGAAGATGATGGCCGACCGCCCGGCCGATGAGCTCGCGTCGTGGGAGCGCGTCGCCGCGGCCGGCGACCATCTCGCCGCGAACCTGCATCAGGTTCCGGCGATCCTGATGTTCTGCGCCAACCCGGCGATGATGGCGATCACCGACGCGAAGCTCGATCGAGTGAGCATGGTCGGCGGCGGCTCGGTCTATCCGGCGGTTCAGAACGCCATGCTCGCCTGTGTTCAGGAGGGGCTCGGATGCACGCTCACCACGTTGCACTGCACACACGAGGACGAGGTGAAAGCAGTGCTCGGGATCCCCGACGGGTGGGCGACGGTCGGCATGGTTCCGATCGGGTACCCGGTCGGCAAGGGACACGGGTCGATCACCCGTCTCCCTCCCTCCGAAATGGCCGACCGTGACCGGTTCGGCGCCGGGTGGCCGTGATGTGCCATCGGGTGTCAGACACCCGATGGCGCGCG
>NZ_BAOL01000204.1 GCF_000350145.1 Ilumatobacter nonamiensis YM16-303
AGTCGCGGGTGATCAACGCCCGCTGCATCATGATGACGGCGAGAATCGCTCCGCCGAAAGCCATCCACGCGTAGCGAGGCCCCTGCTTCACCAGCCGCCGATCCCCCTGCCAGATGCCCACCACAATCGACAACGCACCGGTCACCGACGCCACGAGCATCAACAGCAAGCCGGCGCGCCCGAGCGCCGAGTTCAGTGACGCGGCAATCATCGGTGTCGCGCTGAAGTGGAGAGCTGGATGTACGACACGACGTCGTATGATAGTCGGCCAGATGGTGATCTCTCGGCGGTCTCGGGTTGAGGCCGGGACGGTGGAGCAACCTTCACGCTGCCCGGAGCGGGCGTGATGCGATGATCCAATACGCCACGCCGATGGTGATGAAGACGTCGGCCAGGTTGAAGGTGGGCCACCAGCCGGTGTGGAGCATGTCGACAACGCTTCCGGCTTCGAAACGGTCGAGGGTGTTCGCGAGTCCACCGGCGACGATGAGGACGACCGGCACGGTCGGTGCTCGGTGAGTACCCCACACCTTGAGTACCGCAATCAGGAACGCAATGACGACGATGGAGACAGCGATGGTCGGGATCTGCGAGAACAGTCCGAATGCGGTTCCTGAGTTGTAGGCGAGTTGAAGGTCGACGGGTCCCGGGAGTTCAACTGGTGCATCGGCGAGAGCGGCGGTCGCCCATCGTTTGCTGACCAGATCGACACCGGCCAACGCGACGATGGCGGCGGCGACGGGAGCCCATGGTCGGCGCTCGGCCGTTTGCTGAAACGACGGCGACGGTGCGTCTCCGGCGGGCAGGTTTCCGGTTGCCGAGTGGTCAGGCATGGACGGCTCGCCGGGCCGTATCGGTTGACGCAGGGTCGTGGTCGCCGTTGCGGGCAGTGATGCCGCGGCGGGCTCGGAGTCCGTTGATGATGACGAGGATCTCGGCGATTTCGTGGGTGGCGACGACCGCGCCGAGTCCGAGCAGCCCGGTCGCGGCGATGGGGATGAGGACGGCGATGATCAGGCCGGACATGGCGAGGTTCTGGATCATGATCGTGCGGGTGCGTCGGGCGTGTCCGATCAGGTCCGGGAGGTGGGTGAGGCGGTCGCCCATGATCGCGATGTCGGCAGCTTCGATCGCGACGTCGGTGCCACCGACGCCCATCGCGATGCCGGCGTCGGCGGTGGCGAGCGCGGGGGCATCATTGATTCCGTCACCGACCATCGCGACGGGTGCATGCCGCTGGAGTTCGTGGATCGCGGTGGTCTTGTCGTCGGGGAGCAGCCCGCCGCGGATGTCGTCGATCCCGGCATCGCGACCGATCGCCGTCGCGGTCGCTTGGTTGTCACCGCTGAGCATCACGACTCGCATCCCGTACCGGGCTTGCAGTGTTGCGATCACGTGGGCAGCTTCTGGGCGGAGCTCGTCGCGGATGGCGATGGCGCCGATCGTCGTCTGGTCGACTTCGACGAGCACGACCGTGGCGCCACCGTCTTGGAGGCGTCGGATGTCTGGGTCGAGTTCTGCGGGGTCGATGAAGCCGGGCTTGCCGACTCGAACGGCTGCTTGCTCGACGATTCCGGTGATGCCGTGCCCGGCAACGGTCTGCACATCGTCGGCGGCGAGTACCGGGCCGTCAGCGGCGGCGACGATCGCGGCGGCGAGTGGGTGGTCACTGTTTGTTTCCAGTGCTGCCGCGAACGCACGGACTTCGCTCGGTGCCCGGCCGGAAGCGGCGAGTGTCTCGATCACACTGGGTTGGTTGCGGGTGAGCGTGCCGGTCTTGTCGAGCGCCACGATGTCGACAGTGGCGAGGGCTTCGAGCGCAGCGCCACCCTTGATGACCAGTCCGGCGCGAGTGGCCGCTCCGATCGAGGCGAACACCGTGACCGGCACCGCGATCGCGAACGCGCACGGAGACGCAGCGACGAGCACCACGAGCGCGCGCTGGAACCACAGTTCGGGATCACCGAGCAGGGCGCCGACGATCGCGATCGTCGCGGCGACGATCAGAATGCCCGGAACGAGTGGTTTGGCGATCCTGTCAGCGAGCCGCTGAGAGCGGCCTTTGCGATCCTGTGCCTCCTCGACTGCTTGCACGATTCTCGCCAAGGTGCTGTTCGACGAGGGGGCGGTGACGGCGACTTCGAGCAATCCGCCTCCGTTCACGCTTCCCGCCAACACGGCATCTCCGGCGTCGACATCGACCGGGATCGACTCGCCGGTGATCGCCGAGACGTCGAGAGCGGAGCGACCAGTCCGGATGACGCCGTCGGTGGCGATGCGTTCGCCCGCACGCACGACCAGCACGTCGCCGATGACGACGTCGCCGGTGGAGATTTCGAGTTGATCGTCGTTGCGCCGAACCGTCGTGGTGTCCGGCACGAGTTGCAGTACGGCACGCAAGCCGCTCCGCGACTTGGTGATCGCCCACTCCTCGAGCGCTTCGGACACGGAGAACAGAAACGCGAGGGCCGCCGCTTCACCGAACTGGCCGAGCATGATCGCTCCCGCTCCGGCGATGGACATCAACAGCGCTACCCCGAGACGGCCACGCACCAGTCCCGTGACGGCGCCCGGCACGAACGTTGCGCCGCCCACGATGATTGCGACGACGAACGCGACATCGGCGACCCCTGGCGCGTCCGTGAGCTCCGCGATGATGCCGGCCGTCCACGCAACCGCGGACATTCCTGCCGCGATCATCTTCCAACGGTCGGCGAGACCGTTTGCGTCGTCACCGTCGACGCTGGCGGTGCCGCCGCAGCATGCGTCACTCATCGGTCGTCCGCCTGAGGCGGTTGATCCATGTACGGGTTCTCGCACAACCTGACGCGATGGCCGGCCTCACCCAGCAGGCGCTCCGCCGCAAACAACAGCTCGCGAACCTCGGGCCGGGAGATCGAGTAGAACACCTGTCGACGATCACCGGGGCGATCGACCACCAGGCCGCACTCGCGCAGGCACGCGAGATGATTCGACACGTTCGACTGCGACGAACCGACGGCGGCGACGATGTCGGTGACTCGACGCTCCCCGTCCATCAACGCCGCCAGGATCGACAGGCGAGTCCGATCGCTCAACCCGTGAAACAGACGAGCAGCCACATCGACATCGATTCGGTCCCGGATCGCATCCATGGCGACACAATATCAGTCGCCACTGATGACATCACCCGATGCTGTGAATGGGCGTGAGAGTGTGACTCAACTCGACTGTCCATCTTCCCCGTCCATGAGTTGTGTCATTCAGGCGAAGAGTTCACTCCGCCATGTCGTGACGAGTTCCGTGGTGTCGCGGTCGTTGGGGTGGAATCCTCGGCGGTAGTACTGGGCCAGTTGCGTGGCAGCGCTCAGCGAGGCGAACGGCGATCGGATCAGCCCGATCATGTCGCGCAGCGTCCGCAGCGGGTGGCGACGAGCGTCGGGATCCAGTGCCACCGACACAGCGGTCATCGCGATCGTGTGGCTGATGAAGTCGACGTGGACGGCGGTCATCGCGAGTCGACGCATCAGTTCTCCGCCGCCGACGTGCTGGAATGTGTCGAAGGCGACGGCTTTGTGTTCGGATTCTTCGAGGGCGTGCCAGACGAAAAGGCGTTGCGTGGCGTCGTGTTCGAAGACCTCTCTGGTCCGGTGATCGCCGAGCAGCAACTCGGCCAGGGTGGCGGTGTAGTGCTCGACCCCTGCGGTCACTGCGAGGTGGAGCCGCGGCGACGAGATTCGTTCGAAGAGGCGGTAGCCCCGGTCCGTGTAGCGCTCTGCCTGTTTCGTTGGATAACCGAGCGAGGCGAGGCGCTCGTTGAACGCTCGGTGCTCGCGGCCGTGCATCGATTCCTGACCGATGAATCCGGCGACGTCGCGGGCCAGTTCGTCGTCGGTGATGCGGTGCTGGACCGCCGACAATGAGCGAACGAAATACTCTTCGCCGTCGGGGAACGTCGCGGAGAGCATCGCGAACAGATGGCTCAACGCGACGTTGCCTCCTGCGAAGTATTTCGGGACCGTGTCGAACGCGGTGTCGAGATGCACGTCGCGAATCGGCACCTCGGACGTTCCCGCCGGCGGCGACGCTGCGACGTCGGCCTGGTGATCGTGGTTGTCGGTCACGGCAGGTGCGTCGATCGAGATCAGCGCGTGTCCGTTCCCGTTTCGGACGTCAAAGCATTCGGAGCGGTGGCGAGGAGGGATTCGAGGTCGTCGCGGATGGGCATCGCCACGAACGCAGACACTCGGGATCGTCCGGTGTTGCCGGCGGGATACCGGCCCGTGGCACTGCCCGGCCCGGCCAGGAGGATCCGGCTGACCTGGCCGACGATCTCGCGAACGTCTCGCTGGCGCCAGGCGAGGCTGAGCATGTGTGCGTGCACCTTCAGGTGCGGTCGGACCCAGGGTTGGGACAGAATGTGAGCGTCCTCGAGTTGCTGCCACGCCGTCCGCGGGTCGCCGATCGTCTGCGCGTGGTTCGACCCGTCGAGGAGTTCGTCGATGCGGGTGCGAATCGCGTCGGGCAACGTTGAGCTCTTGGCCATCATGGTTCGGTCCGGCGTGGTTCGAGTTCCGGTCGGATACCGGGCAACTCGTCGCCGGACGTCAGTCGGGCGAGGTGGTTCTGCTGCACGAGGATCATCAGTCGTCCGCAACGGTGTGGGCCAGGTGCTCGCGTGAGAGGTCGAGCAGCATGCGGACGTGGGCATCGTCGAGGCGGTAGAAGACGTTGCGGCCGTCGCGCCGATTCCGGACCGCGCCCGCGCTTCGCAGAAGTCGCATGGCCTGGGAAACCTTCGTTTCGTTCGTCTCGACGACGGCTGCGATGTCGCACACGCACAGCTCACCGGCCTCGAGGAGGGCGAACAGGATGCGGACGCGGGTGGGATCGCCCAACAATCGAAACATCTCCGCGAGGTCGACAGCCTCGTCGATACTGACGAGACTTGCCGCAACGGACGCGACTCTGCCTTCGTCGATTCGTGTCTCGACGCATCGGTCGATTTCAGTGACGGATGAAACCTGCACAGACGTGAAGATATGCTCGCTGGCGTGATGATGCAACTCGGGCGGTCAGCCGTCTCGGCTCTCCAACTCTCGGTCCGCTCGGCACCATCGTGAATCTGTTGGCCCACGCCGGCGCAGGCATCATCAACACATGGGGTCTCGCGTACGTCGGGGGAGTCATCGGTTTGTTCAGTGTCTCGCTGCTCTACGTGAAGGGGAAGGTCACCGAGCGTTCGACCGTTCCCGGCCAGACTCCCAAGCGGTCCGGTCTAGCTGCGCTCGGCCCAGGTGTCATTTTCGTCGGAGGAGTCTGTGGCGTCTCGCTCGGACTCGGTATCGGCAGTTTTCTCGAGCGCCAGTTCTTCGACGATGTCCAAGTGAGCGAGGTCGTCTCTGAACTGTGCGATTCCACCCGTGATCCCCTCGTCGCCGACGCAACGCTCCACGACGAGGTGGAACACGTGATCGGTGACCTGGACGCGTCGGCAGCGCAGAGCGTCCACCGCGATCTTCACGATGAAGGTCTGCCTGCCGCAGAGCGCGACCTGCTCGTCGATCGTCTCGTCAGCGAACTCACTTCAGCGGACGACAACCACGTCGCCTCGTGCGACGAGCTGTCTCGCGCCGGGCTCGACGCCGAATCGTGACCTCGAAGTCGGAGTCGCGCCGATCGAGCACGCACTCGTCCGGCCATTTCGGTGTCGGTGTCAACGGGCGTGCGGAGAGGTCGCAATGAGTACCGAGGAGTCAGACGTGGCCCGGCCCACAGTCGGCTACTGGGCGCTCGGTTGGGTCGTCGCACAGTTTGCGTCGCTGCTCGTCTTGACCACTGGCGGATCCGGAAGCGACGCGGACAGTATTCCGATTCCGCTCCTCGGTGCGGCGACACTCGCATCGTGGGGCGTGCTGATCGCGATGTTGGTCGTCTTTTCGCGTCGTGTTGGTACGGGTGACTTTCGACTACCAGGTGTGGGCCAAGCCTCGCGACGCTCTTCTCTTCCCGGTCGGGGTGTTCATCCAACTGGTTGCGGTTCCGGTTCTGTATGCGCCGCTGCAATCGATTTGGCCCGGCACGTTCTCCGACGCAAAGATCCAGGACAACGCCCGCGATCTCGCCGATCGGGCAGGCGGCCTCTCGACGGTGGTTCTGATCATGATGGTCGTGATCGGTGCACCGATTGTCGAAGAACTCGTGTACCGCGGATTCCTTCAGCGCTACCTCGCCACTCGATTCACCCGTGCCGCCAGTTGGCTGCTCGTGGCGGGATTGTTCACCGCCATCCACCTTCGCCCCGTCGAGTTCCCTGGCCTCGCTGTGTTCTCGCTGGCTGTCGGTGCTGCGGCTCTCGTGGCCGAGCGGATCGATGCACCGATTGCGCTCCACATCGGCTTCAACGCGGCGGGGCTTCTCCTTGCGTTCTGATGCGTCATGCAGGCGGAACGGATCAGGGTGCGGCGAGGGCGGTCCGGCTCAACCGTGGTCGCTGATCGTGCCGTCGTTCAGTTCGTCCGCCAGTGTCGAGCGTCCACGAGCAACACGCGAACGAATCGTTCCGATGGGGCAGCCGGCAACGCGGGCGGCATCGGCGTATGGGAGCCCGATCAGCTGGGTCAACACGATGGCCTCGCGCTGATCAGGCGGCAACGCTCGAAGAAGCTGCATTGTGTCGATCGCATCGGTTCTGTCGGTCGCATCCGCCACCGGGGGTTCGGCTACTGGATCTGTCCGCCGTACGGTTCGTCGCCGGATGTCCTCGCGACACACGTTGCGCGTGACGCCGAGGACCCACGTCAGTACCGGTCCGCGCTCCCAGCGGTGAAGGTTCTTGATTACTCGGAACAGCGCTTCTTGGGCGAGATCGTCGCTGTCTTCAGGGCAGGTCAGGTACGCAGCGAAACGCCAGACGTCGGTTTGGATCTCACGCACGAAGCGCTCGAGCTCTTTCTGGTCACCGTTTCGCCCGGCCCGAGCTGCTGCGTCGATGTCGAACACGCGGGTCAGTGTGCCAGCACGAAGCGAAGATTGGCCGGCGCCGACTGGGTCGAGTCTGCTCGCACGAACAAATCTCCGTGTCGCGGAACTGATCGAAGGTCTCGCGTCACTCATTGGTATGGAGTGCAACGCGGCGCGCGACGTTCTTTCGGCGCAACTCGATCAGGAGGCCGATGTCGAGGAGGCCCTGGCTGCGAATCGGCACCTCGGTCGGTGCGCTGAGTGCTCACGATGGTGGGTGTCTGTCGGTGAGGTGACGAGGACGCTGCGGGTTCGTCGCGCCGAGAAGATCCCCGACATCGCAACCGCCGCCCTCGCTCGGAGCCGTGACGAGCGGCGATGGGCGTATCAGTCGGCGCGGGCGAGTCTGGCGGTTCTCGCTGTCGTCGAGTTGGTGTTTGCGTTGTCGGGTGTGGTGGCCGGTCGTGATGTGTCGCCGATCCACGACAGCCAGCACCTCGGTGCGTTCGGCGCTGCGATCGCGGCTGCTGTGCTGTTTGCAGCATGGCGCCCGACCCGTGCGCGCGGATTGATGCCGATCGTGATCACACTGTCGCTGGCCATCCCCACCTTCGCCGTCGTCGATGTGTTCAACGACAACCTGACGATGGGTGGCGGCATCCACCATGTCGTGCAGATGATCGGACTCGCGCTGGTGTGGGTCGTCTCGCAGCAACCTGCACGATCCGCTCGACCTCCGACGCCCTCCGAAGTGTCGGCAGCCTCGAGTTCGGCTCGCCCGGTTGCCGCGGTTCGATCGCACTCGTCATGACGCGGTCATTGCGCCGGCGTGGACAGGCCTTCGCGACGACGGTCTGTCTGATTGCGTTCGTCGTGTCGTTCGGTCGCCCAGTAGCGGCCCGGCGGCTCTCCTCGGCAGCTGCGGAGGGTGCGGTGGATGATCCGGGTGTCAACAGCGCCGCGGGTTCGCTCGTTTTCGGAGTGACCGTTGCTGCGGTCGTGGTGGTCGGAGCGATCGTCATCTGGAAGGTCCGCAAGAACCGCACCTCGTGATTCGGCCGCCGTGCACTCGGCGGCACGCAGCACAGCACAGCTTTCGCACGACCACATTCAAGGAGTTCTCCCAGCCACATGGCGATCATCGAACGAGAAGACCGAGCCCCAGCGACGACTCCCCTCGACGAGCCTGCGGTGTCGACCACCACGGAGTCGCTCGGCTCTTTCCGCCGACCGACGCAGACCACCGGGTGGCGGTCGTGGGCGTTCACCGTCGACCACAAGAAGATCGGCATCATGTACGGCGCCGTTGCGATGTTCTTCTTCCTCGTCGGAGGAATCGAGGCCGGACTGATCCGCCTGCAGTTGGCGCAACCCGACGGAACGATCCTGTCGGCCGACAAGTACAACCAGATGTTCACGAT
>NZ_BAOL01000203.1 GCF_000350145.1 Ilumatobacter nonamiensis YM16-303
CTCGAACGACAACGACTCGAACGACAACGACTCGGGTGGCAGCGACTCGAACGACGAGAACCGCCGTTCGTTCGATCCGGATTCGATCGTGCAGACCCTCGACGAGACCGGAACCGTCGACGCGTCGAGTGGAGCACCCTTGCCCGTGGGCGACAAGGACGTCGAGATCTCGTCGGGCGACAGCCGCAGCTTTCGCGACGTCACCGTCGACGGCGAGGAGTATCGGATGATCACGGCGCCGACCGATGGGGGCGGAGCCGTCCAGGTCGCAACGCGGACCAGCTCGAACTCGGACGTGCTCTCACGCCTGAAATGGCGACTGGCGGGTGTCGGTGCGATCCTCGCCGCGACCGCGGCCGCACTCGGTTGGTTCCTGATGCGCCGGACCACCGAACCCCTGGCCGCCCTCACCGAGGCAACCGAACGTGTCGCGACCGGGACCGATCTCACGCCGCTCGACCTCGATCGCGATGACGAGGTCGGTCGCCTCGCCGACAGTTTCGATCGGATGCTCGCCGCGCTCGCGTTGAGCCGCGAACAGCAACGTCGCCTCGTGCAGGACGCCGCCCACGAACTCCGGACGCCACTCACCAGCCTGCGCACCAACATCGAACTGCTGGCGCGAGCCCCCGACCTCCCGCCCGACGAGCACGCGGCGCTGATGGCCGCCCTCACCACCGAGGTCGCGGAGCTCGGTGAACTCTTCGGTGAGATCGTCGAACTCGCCTCCGATCCGACGGCGCCGCGACGACCCGACACCACGTTCGACATGGCGACCGTCGTCGAGAACGCCGCCGAACGGTTCCGTGTCCGCACCGGACGCACCATCGAGATCCGCACCGAACCGACGGAACTGACGGGCGACCCCACGGCGATCGACCGGGCGGTCACCAATCTGTTCAGCAACGCCGACAAGTTCAGCCCGTCGACCGAACCCATCGAGGTCGTGCTGGACGAACGTCGTCTCGTCGTACGCGACCACGGGCCCGGGATCGCGGCCGACGACGAGAGCGACGTGTTCGACCGGTTCTACCGCGCACCGTCAGCCCGTTCGACGCCGGGCTCCGGGCTCGGGCTCGCCATCGTCCGACAGATCGCCGAACAGCACGGCGGAAGCGCCTTCGCCGGCACGCGCGACGACGGCGGTGCCGAGGTCGGCTTCAGCGTCGGCAACGGGTGGCGCTGAAGTGATGTCCGTCGGGACTCTCGGGACTCATGTGACCGTGCGGCGGAGGAGAACGGTGTTGTCCACCTCGAGGTCCGTTCCCCAGATCAGGTGAGCGCTCGGGTCCCAGCTGATCTCGAGGTATCCGTCCTTGGGATCGACATCGGCCGCGCTCCACTCGGTGGCAGGCGTCCACCCGCGGTCATCGAAATCGGCCGACGTCCAGTCGGAGGGTGTCTCGGCGATCGCGAACTCACACGTTGCGTCCGGGTCGACATCGAGTTCGCACTCCGGGTTCAGCGGCGCTTGGTGGACGACCAGCGATGCCCACGACGCATCGGTGACGGCGACGACCTCGCCGGTGTCCAGGTCGGTGATCTGGGCGATGATGCCGCCGTCGCCCATCTGCTGGTTGGATTCGCCGATGTACTCGAGACCCGAGTCGGTCTCCTTGAAGTCCTTCGCCTCGATCGCGACCTCGAACGGCAGAGATGCTTCGAACGTGAACGATTCGGCATTGAACGAGCGCTCGGTCGTGATCGGGATCGAGTCCTCACCCACGAGTGTGCCGTCGACGTGGACCGCCGACCAGTTGTCCGCCCACACGTCGATGCGGAACGCGGAGACCTCGTCGATGGTGGCGGCAGCGGTCGTCTCGTCGGCCGCCACGACCTCCGCGGACGGCAGGGTGGACGTGTCGGCGGCGGGGTCCGACGAACAACTCGCCCACAGCAGCGCTGCAGCGACGATCAGTGGTGTCATCGCGGTGCCCTGGAACGATCGGTTCTGGTTCATGGACACGATCGTGACCTCCGTTCCTGTGAACGGTCGGTGAGTTCGAGGGGACTTCGGCGAGGATCGCGTCAGACCATCCCGGGAACGAGTGACTCGTCTTCGGGGTTGAGTGATTCGAGCTCCCGGTGGGCGGTTTCGGGATACGCCGCCACGACGAGGATCGTCACGATGAACTGTCCGATCGCGAGGAGTGCCATCGTCGAGCCGTACGTCCATCCGCCGTCGATCAGTCGTCCGGTGAGGCTCAGACCACCGATGCCGCCGATCAGGGCGGACGCGGTGACGAAGCCGGTGGCCCGAGTGCGGTTGGCGGTGGGGAACAGTTCGGTTCGATACACCGTCATCGCCGGATACACAGCGGATCCCAGGATCCCGCCGAGCAGGGCGAAGGCCCACAGCGCCGCCCCTCCCACCATGAAGGCGGCCACGATCGACAGCGTCGAGAGCGGGAGCGCGACCATGATCAGCCCGCGTCGTCCCCGCCGATCGGCGAATCGGCCACCCACGATCAAACCGATCCCCGCCGGGGTGCCGACCAGGATCGAGAACAGTCCGATCATGCCGCCGTCGAAGCCGCGGATGTCCTCGAGATAGGTGTTCTGGAAGAAGCTCGCCGGGGCGATGAAGACGTTGCCGGCGAACGCCACCGTCGCCAGCAGTGCGAACCGCTTCCGGTCGAGGCGCGGTGGTCGTCGAGGGCGGTCGACGCGCTCGGCCTCGGCGGTGAACCGGCGCGTCTCGGGCAGGCGGCGCATGAGGTCGAACGCGACGAAACACCAGATCAGAGCGATCAGGTAGACGTAGCGCCATCCGCCCGGGCCGAGGTCAGCGAGGCCGAGTGACATGACCGCGATGCCGGCGCCGAGTCCGGCTGCCATCGCGAGCACGCTGATCGCGTAGGCGCGGCTGTTCTTCGGAACCTCCTCGGCCGCGACGACCCCGATCACGAATGCCAGCGCGATTCCCATCGGGCGGCCGATCGTCTGCGTCGCGACGAGGACGACGAAGCTCGGCGCGAGCGCCCCGAGTGCGGTCAGGACGGGAGCGAGCCACGCGACGATCACCAAGACCTTCCGCCGTCCGATCCGGTCGGCGACCACCGCTGCGGGAAGTGCGAACACGATGCCCGCCCGCACGATCGATCCGGCGTCGCCCTTGGCGGTTTCGCTGATCCCGAAGTCGTCGGCCGCGAAACCGACGGTCTGGGTGAAGATCGTGTTCACGAACGCGGCCGACATCGATGCAGCTGCGAGCAGGCCGATCACGAGGACCTGGGTCGGGTCGAGTTGGTCGGGCGGCGACCACCAGCCCTGCGCCTTGATCCGTCGAGCGATGACGCCGCGGACCGGCAATCCGAACAGCCAGTTGAACCAGGGAATCCGCAGTCGGTAGTGCGTGCGTTCGACGATCTGCGCATCGGCATCAGCGGGTCGAGCGAGGAGAACGGTGCGCCGATAGGTCGTGAACGGCCCGTGTGCCTGGGCGAATTCGATCTGTTCGCCCTGGTCGGTGGTGGTTCGCGCGCTCTCCGTCTCGTTCAGGAGGTCGGTGCGAGCCGTCGTCACCTGATCGATGTGACCCTCGTCGTTCGGCCAGCGTCGCGTGACAATGCGACCGCCCGGCTCCACGCTCGGAGCATACTGGTGAGCTGTGACGTCCCCCGGCCTCCCCGACCCGACCGCGCCCGACGCCGAATGCATCGTCGTCCGTGGATCGGGCCCGCTCGCGGGAACCGTCGTCGTCCCGGGAGCGAAGAACTCGGTCCTCAAACTGATGGCGACGACGATCCTGTGCGACGGCCCGTTCGAGCTGTCGAACGTCCCCGACATCGCCGACGTGTCGATCATGGGCGACCTCCTCGCCGCGATCGGCGTCGAGATGTCCCGGCCGGCACCAGGTGAACTGACCCTCGTGAACACCGGCGTCATCACACCGGTCGCGCCGTACGAGTTGGTCGAGAGGATTCGCGCATCGATCAACGTCCTCGGCCCGTTGCTCACGCGGTGCGGTGAGGTCCGGCTGTCGATGCCGGGCGGCGACGACTTCGGTGCACGCCCGATCGACATGCACGTCGCCGGCCTCGAGGCGATGGGCGCCGAATTCAAGTTCAGCCACGGCTACCTCGAGGCGCGCGCCGACCGGCTGCACGGAGCGGAGATCACGTTCGACTTCCCGAGTGTCGGCGCGACCGAGAACCTGATGACTGCCGCCGTACTGGCCGACGGGGTCACCACCATCGACAACGCCGCACGTGAGCCCGAGATCACCGATCTCTGCGATTTTCTGGTCGCGATGGGTGCGCGGATCGATGGCATCGGCACCTCGACGCTGACGATCCGAGGTGTCGATCAGCGTGACCTGTCGCCGGTGTCGCACCGGACGGTTCCCGACCGCATCCAAGCCGCGACGTACCTGGCCGCGTGTTCGGTCGCCGGAGGTTCACTCGACGTCGTCGGCGCCCGTGCCGACCACATGACCATGCTCCTCGAACGGTTCGGCGACATGGGCCTCCAGATCGACGAGAACGACGACGGGATCCACGTCGAAGCTGGGGGTCGCCCCCGTTCGATCGATGTGGCCACTCTGCCGTATCCGGGGATCGCCACGGACTACAAGCCGCTGATCATCACGATGCTGTCGGTCGCCGACGGGGTCGGAATCGTCACGGAGAACCTGTATCCCGGACGCTTCCGCTACGTCGAGGAATTGCAACGCCTCGGTGCCGATGTCCGCACGAGCGGTCATCACGCCGTCATCCGCGGGGTGCCGCGCCTCTCGGGAGCACCGGTGCGCGCGCACGACATTCGTGCGGGGGCAGCGATGGTCGTCGCGGGATTGGCTGCCGAGGGCGAAACCCGCATCAGTGGTATCCACCACATCGACCGCGGCTACGACGACCTCGTCGGCCGCCTGAGCAGCGTCGGCGCGGTCATCGAACGCTGCTGACAGATGCGTCGGTGCTGGCCACCGACGAACATCTTCGTCAGTTCGGGTCGGTGTCGCCGGATTGTTGCTCGGCCGCAGCGGCATCGACGCGCTTTTTCGCGAGGACGAGCAACCCGGCGATCACGGCCATCGGTCCGGCGATCAACAGGGCTTCGTCCCACCCACCCTGGTGGGCGAGCAGGGCAGCCGCAATCGAACTCACGCATCAATCGTACGGTCGACATTGATTGAATGGTCGGTGAGATGCGCGACAAGATCCTGGCCACGATCGAGGTGATCCGCCCCGCGCTGCAATCCGACGGCGGTGACATCGAGTTCCACTCCGTGGACGAGGAGACCGGCGTCGTCGAGGTCAGGCTCACGGGTGCGTGCGTCGGATGTCCGTCGTCGAATCAGACCCTCAAGGTCGGCGTCGAGCGGATCCTGCGCGACCGGGTCGACGGCGTGACCGCGGTCGTCAACATCACCAACAACTTCGCGTGAACGAACGCCCTGATTGGGCCGGTCATCGGTCGATCGGAAAGACTCTGGGCCGATGGCCCGCAAACGACTGCCTGCTCCCGAACTCTTCCAGGCCGCCTTGGACGGCGATCGCAGCGCGCTCGCACGGCTCCTGTCGCTGATCGAGCGCGGTGACGAGGAGGCCCGCGAGATCGGACGATTGGCGTATCCGCTGTCCGGCGGCGGCTACACGGTCGGGCTCACCGGCGCACCGGGAGCGGGCAAGTCGACCCTGACCTCTGCGCTCATCGGCCATCTGCGATCGTTGGAGCTGGAGATCGCGGTGCTCGCGATCGACCCGTCGTCGCCGTTCACCGGCGGGGCGATCCTCGGCGACCGCGTGCGGATGCAGGACCATGCAACCGACCCGGGCGTGTTCATCCGCTCGATGGCGACTCGTGGTCACCTCGGAGGACTCGCCCTCGCGACGCCCGAGGCCGTGCGCGCACTCGATGCGATCGGTCGGCACTGGATCCTCGTCGAAACGGTCGGAGTCGGTCAGGTCGAGGTCGAGGTGGCCGGCAAGGCGGACACGACGATCGTCGTGGTCAACCCTGGTTGGGGTGACAGCGTGCAGGCGAACAAGGCCGGTCTCATGGAGATCGCCGACATCTTCGTGATCAACAAGGCCGACCGCAAGGGCGCCGACGAGACCCGCCGGGATCTGATGCAGATGCTCGATCTGTCCGATCTGCCACACGACACCTGGCGGCCGCCGATCTTGAACACGACGGGCACCACGGGCGATGGCGTACCGGAGTTGTGGGATGCCGTGCTCGAACACCGCGAGTTCGCTGAGTCGAGCGGTCTGCTCGCCGAACGTCGGACGTTCCGGTTGGGTGAAGAACTGCGCGAGATCATCGCCCAGCGTCTCGGTCGTAAGGCGCGTCAGATCTGCACCGGTGAGCGCTGGGACGAGTTGACCGAGGAGGTCGCCGAGCGCACCACCGACCCGTGGACCGCCGCCGACGAGATGCTCGCTGCAGTCGACGCCTGACCTCCACTCATCGCCGTTCTCGTGAACAGTTCGCGCACGGAGCG
>NZ_BAOL01000202.1 GCF_000350145.1 Ilumatobacter nonamiensis YM16-303
TCGCAGCCGGCGTGTTCGCAGCGTCGGATCAAGACCTTCGCAGCGCGGCGGGCGTTGCCGGTGAACAAGCGTTGTCTGCGGCCCATGTCGATCACCACCCGATCCGAATCGACCACCACCCGGCGCACGTGACCCGCCAACGCTGCGCGCAACACATCATCACCATGCAGCCGCACCCCGTTGCTGGTCTCACACATCGTCGTGGACAGCTGTGCGAGGTCGAGCAGATCCTCCGCGTCGTCGGTGGCGAGCCCGGTGAACGGATCCACCGGGCGACCATCCAGATCGGTCGACGTCGACCACCCCGCCTCGATCAGCATGCGCCCCCAGGTGTGGGCATCGACGGCGATGTTCACCAACGGCTCCGCCGGCGACCCGACACCCCCAACAGTCGCAGCGGTCGCAGCGGTGCGGAAGATGGCGATCAGCGCATCGAAACGGCGTTGCCGATCGGTGCGCGGCAACGCCCGCACCTCGGCATCATCGCCGTAGCCGACGCCCGCACATCCAACATCCCTGCCACCCCGACCACTCGGGCGCGGCGGCCCTCGACCACGGCGTCACGATCATCATGGGCACCGTCCTCATCGACGCGCGCCACCACATGATCGACCACGACCGCGAAATCGCGGTACGGCATCTGCTCGGCATGATCCAACAACTGCGAAACGAACACCGACAACCCGTCACGAACCCGACGGTTGCCGTACGCCATCGACAACTTCGTCACCTGCGACAACCCGAACCGGCCATCCCACCACCCCTCACCCAACCCATCGAGACCATCGATCACACGCGCAGCACCCAACCAGCGACCCGTCTCCGCGCTCGACCAGTTGAACCGCGCCCGACAGAACCCCGCCATCGAACGATGACCATCCACACCCTCCACCCCACGCGCCTCCGCAACCGCCAAAGCCGCCGACATCTCCGCATCCAACCGGCGCCGATCCAGCTCGTTCTGCTCCATCCGCGCCACGAGATCGGTGTCGCACAGCCCGACCAACTCCTCGACCACCCGAGAGAACATGACAACACCTGATACGAACGTCTGTTCGTCGGCAAGACTCAACGCAGGATTTTCTGCACACTTCCAGCGCGTTCGAAGAATCCTCGCACAACGTTTCGTCGACGTGAACAGCGTGTCAGCGCTCGGGGTCCCGTGTCGGGCGTCACTGGCGACGTGTTAGCTTCGCTTCACGCCCGCGGGTCGTTTGATCGGTGGGCCCAGCCAAAGATTCACACGCGTGATTCCAGGAGGAGATCCAATGATCAACAGGGGGAAGACTTCCACGTGGAAGCGAACCGCAACGGCCGTGATGGCGCTCGGCCTCGTCGCCGGTGCCTGCTCGAGCAGTAGCGGCGACGAGAGTTCCGACGAGACCGAAGAGACGGTCGAAGGCGCCGACGCCGACGTCGGTGGAGCTGACGAGGCCACCGACGACACCGAGCCGGCGGAGACCGAACCGGCCGACACCGAAGCGGACGAGCCTGACGACTCCACCGAGGACACCGTCGACGTCGTACAGAGCGAAGGCGGTCTGCTCGCGGCCGTGCAGGACGCCGGCGTGCTGAAGTGCGGCGCCAACGAGGCGCTGCCCGGCTTCGGCGTCGTCGACTCGGCCGGTGAGTACTCCGGCTTCGACATCGACTTCTGCAAGGTCGTCGCGGCCGGCATCCTCGGAGACGCCGAAGCGGTCGAGTACGTGTCGCTGAACGCCGACGCTCGCTTTCCGGCCCTGCAGGCGGGCGAGGTCGACGTGCTGATCCGGAACACGACCTGGACCGCATCGCGTGACGGTGACCAGGGTGGCAACTTCCTGTTCACGACCTTCTACGACGGTCAGGGCGTCATGGTTCCCGAGGACTCGGGCATCACCGAGCTCGAAGGCCTCGCCGACGCGAGCATCTGCGTGCTGTCGGGCACCACGACCGAACTGAACCTCAGCTCGGTCTTCACCGCCCGTGGCATCCCGTTCAACCCGGTCGTCTTCGAGGACAACACGGCGCTCCGCCCGGCCTACGAAGAGGGACAGTGTGAGGCGTGGACCGCTGACGCATCGGCGCTCGCCTCGAACAAGGCAGCCATCGAGGAAGAGGGCGGCGCAACGCAGTTCATCATCCCCGAGGTCATCTCGAAGGAGCCGCTCGGCCCCGTGGTCGTCGATGGCGACACGGAGTGGGCACAGGCCGTCAACTGGGCCGTGATGGCGCCGGTCCAGGCCTGGGAGTTCGGTCTCGATTCGAGCAGCATCGGCAGCTACGACGGTGACGACCCGAACATCCAGACCTTCCTCGGTCAGGGTGACGACGTCGCCAGCACGCTCGGCCTCCCGGCCGACTACGCCGTGCAGATCGTCGAGCAGGTGGGCAACTACCAGGAGATCTACGACGCCCACATCACCCCGATCGGTCTGAGCCTCGAAGGTTCGCCGAACAACCTGTGGACCGAGGGCGGCCTGATGTACGTCCCGCCGTTCCGCTGACCACCAACACCTGAACACTCGTCCGGGCCGACCCGCACACGCGG
>NZ_BAOL01000201.1 GCF_000350145.1 Ilumatobacter nonamiensis YM16-303
GTGTGCACGACATAGCTGCGCTGCTCGGACATGACCGGCAGGCTATCGACGCCCGCCCGGGAGGGCGCCGGATCAGCCGCGGACGAAGGGGATGGTGAGCGGGTACTTCCAGCGCACACCGGCGTTCGCGCGAACCGCTCCGATGATGCTGAACACGATGTTCACGATCAGGGTGGCGATCATCACCACGACCACCAAGGCGAAGGCGATTCCGACTCCGACACTCACGTCGTCGTTTGCGGTCGAGGCCGTGGCGAACACGAGGGCGACAGCGAACAGGACGAACCCAACCACGTTCGCGAGGATGTACGTCAACTGGAAGTTGAGCGCCTGGCGCGAATGCCAGCGTGTTTCGGGTCGGGTGTCGTCGTCGGAGATGCAGTACAAGACCAACGGCAGGATGAAGCCGCCCGCGACCAGCCCGCCATGCGAGAGAATCGACAAGGTCCGGTCGCTCGAGTCGACGGCACCGCCCGGAGCGACGGGTCCCCACGCTCGTCCGTCCCACCAACGCAGCCCCGGACCGTCGCGATACCAGCCCGGTGGTGGCAGCGCGGCCACGGGAGGCGGGGGAGGCAGTGATGATGCTGACCGTGGTGGCCCGGGAGGCGACTCAGGTGGCGTCGGCGGCGGCGGTTGGGTCCGCTGAGACGGCGTCTCACTCATGCCCTCACCGTACTTCTGCCATCGCGCGGTGAAGCGGTAGCGTTCCGCCCGTGCTTGCCATCATCGACTCCGACGACACCGTCACCCAACTGCTGTACTTCGTGCACATCTTCAGCGCCATTGCGGCGTTCGGCCCGCTGTTTCTCTACCCACGGATGCAGCGCGCCGGCGAGACGCAGGCGATGGCTGCGCTGCACATGAAGCTTGCGTTTCCGGCGCTCGTGGTGCTGTGGATCGCCGGGATGGGAATGGCCGGCACCCAGAAACTCAGCCTCGGAGGCACGTGGTTCGTCACGATCACGATCGTGCTCTGGCTGATCGCGCTGCTCGTGAGCTGGTTCCTGATCCGGCCCTCGATCACGGACACCTCGGAGCAGGCCCGCAAGATGATGGCTGCCGGAATCGGTGTGACCCACCTGATCCTCGTGGTGGCGCTCTACCTGATGATCTTCAAGCCCGGCGGCTACGAGTTCAACTCCTGATCCGACGCATCCGACCGGCTCGTACCCGGCGGAGTACCGATCGGTGAACTCCGTCCCGCGCTCACCGTTTTGTGTGACCGAATCCGCGTCCGTCGCCGATTTCGGTCACACAAACCCCATCGCGAGCTCCAGGACGGGGCCGGCGCTGCCCGGTCAGTCGAGAGCGATCGGCTGTTCGTCGGCTTCGGTGAACTCGTCGGCGACGTCCTCGACCGGCGCGTTCGGGTCCTCCTTGAGGCCGGACAGGATCAGCACCTTGTCGCTGATCTCCATCATCACCTCGGGGTTCGTGCGGAGGTATTCCTTCGCCTTTTCCCGACCCTGACCGAGTTGCTCACCCTCGTAGGTGAACCAGGCACCGGACTTCTTGACGATGCCGAAGTCGACCGACAGGTCGATCAGCGAGCCCTCACGACTGATGCCCTTGCCGTACATGATGTCGAACTCGGCCTGCTTGAACGGCGGGGACACCTTGTTCTTCACGACCTTCACACGAGTGCGGTTGCCGACCGCCTCGGTACCGTCCTTCAGCGTCTCGATGCGACGGATGTCGAGGCGGACCGACGAGTAGAACTTCAGCGCACGGCCACCCGGTGTGGTCTCGGGTGAACCGAACATCACGCCGATCTTCTCGCGCAGCTGGTTGATGAAGATGCAGATCGTGTCGGTCTTGTTGAGGTTGCCGGTGAGCTTGCGGAGCGCCTGGCTCATGAGACGAGCCTGGAGGCCGACGTGGGAGTCGCCCATCTCGCCCTCGATCTCGGCGCGGGGCGTCAACGCCGCCACCGAGTCGACCACGACCACGTCGATCGCACCGGACCGCGTGAGCATGTCGCAGATCTCGAGTGCCTGCTCGCCCGTGTCGGGCTGGGAGATGAGGAGTTGATCGACGTCGACACCGATCGCTGCGGCGTACACCGGATCCATTGCGTGTTCGGCGTCGATGTAGGCACACACCCCACCGTTGCGCTGCGCCTCGGCCACGACGTGCATCGCCAGCGTGGACTTGCCGGAGGACTCCGGACCGTAGATCTCGGTGACACGGCCACGCGGCAGGCCGCCGACTCCGAGTGCCAGGTCGAGTGCGAGTGCACCGGTCGGCACGACCCGGACGTCCATGTTCGTGCGTTCACCCATCTTCATGATGGCGCCCGTGCCGAACTGCTTGTCGATCTGCTGGAGGGCGATGTCGAGGGCTTTGGAGCGGTCGTCTTTTGCCATGTCGTGTCTCTCTTTCGTTGCGTTCCGTAGTGGGATGGAGGGAGTTTCCACCATCATGACGAGGGGGTACTTCAGAGTTGTTCTGGTACTGCTGCGTGGGAGCCGTGGGAGTCGGGCTCGTCGAACTCCATCGCTGTGATTTGCATCGTACAAGACGAACAACCGTTCGGGCAAGCATCTTCTGACCGAACGACGACGAGCCGGCCCCGCCGAGCACGTTCGTAGTGCACGGGGCAGATTTGGCAGACTCTCCCGGTGCGGCGTTCGCTCGGCGGTCTGATCTTGCTCGTTTCGGGTGGATTCTTCGCGCTCGCGATCAGTTCGTTCTGGCTCGAACGGGTGTCGTTCAGTCCCGAGATCAACACCGACTCCGCCTACGCGATCCTCGGCGACGAGGACATCCAGCGTCAGATCGCCTCGGTCGTCGCCGGAGCCGACGCACAAGAACTCGGGCTCTCCCCCGCTGACCTCCAGGTGCTGGTCACACAGGTGACGAGAATCCGCGAGGGTGCCACCGAGATGCGGGTGTTCACGGCCGCAGCACATGACAAGTTGATCGGTGGAACCGAGGAGCCCGTGGTGATCACCCCGAGCGAGCAGGTCCAGATCACCCGTACAGAGCGAGCGGCGGTCCTGCCGGCGATCACACTCCCCGTCCAACGCGTTGCCGCGTTCGACGTTCTGGCGTCGATCACGCGGTGGACGACTCTCGTGAGCCTCGGACTCGCACTCCTCACACTGCTGTTGGGGGTGATCCTGCGACCCGAACGTGGCGAGTTCATGTTCGCGCTCGGGACCGGGCTGATGGCGACCGGTGTCGGCCTGATCCTCTTCGGCTACCTGATCCCGACGTTCGTGTTCCCGCTGATCTCCGACGACATCTGGGTCGGGCTGTTCCCCAGTCTCGCCACCCATCGGGTCACGTTGACCCTCGCCGGCGGGTTGGGATCGATCGTCCTCGGCGCGGCCGTGATCCTGTTCACCGGCGGCCGACGCCAACGCCGCCAACGCTCGACCCCGCTCGCTGCGACCCGCTACCGCGAGCAACGCAGCTGGAGCAACTGACGTCGATCAGTCCAGGCTCCGACGCTGAGCCTGGCCCATGGTGGGTGCCGTGACGCGAAACGACCAGGAGCAGCACGAAGTCGCTCCTGGTCGTTGTTGGTGCTTCCCCTGGGACTTCTGCCCAGGGCTCACGTGGATGAAGAGCCACGCGAGTGCCAAATTGTCTGGTGCTTCCCCTGGGACTTGAACCCAGAACCAATGGATTAAGAGTCCACTGCTCTGCCAATTGAGCTAGAGAAGCAAAGTGCGCCGCAGGATGATAGCTCCGACGACGACTTTTTACGCATCACTGCGCAGGGTGGCCAAGGGGACTTGAACCCCCAACCGCCAGGATCACAACCTGGTGCTCTACCTGTTGAGCTATGACCACCATGAACGCCCGGGTATGTGGGGCGAGGCCCGACATTCTGCCAGCGAGTCCGGCGATCCGCACCCTCGGATTTGGAAGACGATGCTGGTCAGACAGGCGCCGGCTCGCCCTCGACGAACAATGGGGTGATCCCCTCCGCCTCCACATCGTCCAGCATCAGGGCGCGGTCGGGCATCGTCAGATCGCCCTCGGCGGCTTCGACGATCATCGGGAGCAACCGCGCGTCGCTCGTCGTGTTGAGGAACATCTGCGGATGCGACAGCACGTAGCGCACCGCCCGACCGATCGGTTCGGCCTCGGTCAGCGGGTCGTACCAACTGAAGTGATTCGTGCTGCCGTCCGCCCACGCACCGCGGGCGATCGACTTGATCGTCTGCACTGCCACCGACCGCTCGGCACATACGTCGAGCAGGCGTTCCACGTCCCCGCGGTACCGCGGGTTCTCCATCATGACGAAGTTGACCGGGAACAGTACCGAAGCGAAGTCGAAGCGTTCGAGGCTGCGGAGGTGCATCTCGGCGATCGGAACACCGTGGCCGGTCACCCCGATGTGCGCGACCAGTCCCTCGTCCCGCGCCGCGGCGAGCGCGTCGACCGCTCCCCCACTGGCGAACGCCTGCTGCCATCCGTCCTCGTCGACCAGGTTGTGGAGTTGGATCAGGTCGACCGAGTCGACTCCCAATCGCTCCAGCGACCGTTCGAGTTCTGCCCGTGCGCCGTCGCCACCCCGCTCACCGGACTTCGTGGCGAGGAAGACCTCGTCACGATGGCTGGTCAGCCACGGCCGCAAACGGACCTCGGACTCGCCGTAGGACGCAGCCGTGTCGATGTGGTTGATCCCCCAGCCGGTGACGGCATCGAGCGTCGCGTCGGCACGCTCCTGACTCATCGCACCGAGCGCGGCGGCACCGAAGATCACGCGCGTCGAGTCGTGGCCGGTCGAGCCGAATGCCGCACGTGGGAGCACGGTTTCACCGTAGCTCGCTGACAGAGACCGCGCCCGGTGCCAGACTGCGCGCATGGAGATCGGCGAGCACGTGCGTACCGACACGGGGTGGGAGGTGGTCGACACCCATCCGGTCGACGACCGTGGTGTCACCATCGGTTCGAATTTCACCGTGGGCAACGGCTACCTCGGCTATCGCGGAACGCGTCCCGACCAGCGGGCCGACAGCTTCGTCGGGTGTGTCGTGAGCGACACGTACGACATGGCGGACGGAGTGTGGCGCGAGCTGGCGACGGTGCCGAACGGTCTCCTCGTCACGCTTGCGGCCGACGGCCGACCGCTCACCTTCGACGCGGATCAGGATGCCGAGGTCGAGCTCACCCTGCAGACCGGGGAGTACACGCACCGAGCGATGTGGTCGAACGGCAGCGTCGAGGCGCTGGTGTCGGTGCGCCGGTTCGCCAGCTTGGACGACCTGCACGTCGTGATGCAGCAGGTGACGGTGGTGGCGACGCACGAGATGACGTTGCAGGTCCACGCCGGGATCGACCCGGTCGTCTGGAGCCTGAACGGCGACCACCTCGGACGCATCAGCACCACCCGCGAGGACGGCCTGGCCACGGCACGCTGCACGACCAACGAGTCACGCGTCGACATCGCCGTGGCGTCGTCGTGGCGGATCAGCCGCGACTCGTTGCATCTGTGGCCCGGCGACGACGTGACCATCACCTCCGCGATGGCGGTCGCCACGTCGAACGACGACGACGTGCCGTTCGGCCCGCTGGAGCGTGCGTTCGACAGCGCCGAGACGGCGATCGAGAACGGCTACCGCGACACGCTGGAGCGTTCCGCACGCCACTGGACGAAGTTCTGGGACACCGCCGACGTCGTGATCTCCGGTGACGACACGATGGGCGCGCAAGCGGCGCTCCGCTTCTCGATCTGGCACAACCGCATCGCCACCCCGGCACACAACGATCGGCTCCCCATCGGAGCGCGCGGATTGTCGTGTCAGGCGTATCAGGGGGCGGCGTTCTGGGACCAGGAGATGTTCAACCTCCCGGCGTACCTGTTCACCGCACCCGACCTCGCACGCAACATCTTGACGTATCGCTGGCGGACCCTCGACGGGGCCCGGCGCAAAGCGGCCCGGCTCGGATACGAGGGCGCGTTCTTCGCCTGGATCAGCGGGACCACCGGCGACGAGTTGTGTCCCGACTTCTTCTTCGACGACGTGCTCACCGGCCGTCCGATCCGGAACCACTTCAACGACTGGCAGATGCACATCAGCCCCGACATCGCGGTGGCGGTCGAGCGGTACTGGGACGCGGCCGGCGACGACGAGTTCATGGTCGAACACGGCGCCGAGATCGTCTTCGAGGTGGCGAACTTCCTCGCCTCGTTCGTGAAGTACGTCCCGCACCGGGAGCGGTACGAGATCATCCGGCTGCTCGGGCCGGACGAGTGGCACGAGAACGTCGACAACGATGCCTACACGAACCGCATGACCCAGATCGCGCTCGCCGCCGCGGTCCGGGTGCGCGACTGGATGAGCGAGCACCACCCCGATCGACTCGCCGGCCTCGACGCCGGAGACGATCGCGCGGCCAGGTGGAGCGACGTCCACGACCGCCTCCACGTCCCGGCTCCCGATCCCGACACGTCGATCATCGAACAGTTCGACGGCTTCTTCGCACTCGAGGACACGCAACCCGGCCAGCTCCGTGAACGGCTCCTCGAACCCGACGAGTACTGGGGGTGGCCGAACGGCGTGGCCGTCCACACCCAGGTGTCGAAGCAACCGGCGGTCGTCCAGCTGTTCGCGGTCGATCCGACACATCCCCTCGACGTGCAACGGGCGAACTTCGAGTACTACGAGCCGCGCTGCGCACACGGATCGTCGCTGAGCCACTCGGTGCACGCGACGGTCGCCGCTCGGCTCGCTGCCGACGATCCGGCGTTGATGAGCCAGGCGCTCGCGTACTTCTGGCTGGCGGCGACGCTCGACCTGAACGACGTCCACCCGCCCAGCGTCGGCGGCACGTTCATCGGCGGCATGCACACCGCCGCGAACGCGGGGGCCTATCAGACCGCGGTGTACGGGTTCGGCGGTGTGTCGATCGAGGCCGGTCGGCTGCGCGTCGCCCCGGTGCTTCCGCCTGGGTGGACGTCACTGACGTTCGCACTCGTCGTGCGCGGTCAGCGGCTCGACGTCACCGCGAGCCACGACGGACACGTGGTGACGTCGCGACCCGTGAACGACGAGACGGTGACGCTGGTGGTCGGTGACGAACCGCCGGCCGACCTCGAACCCGGAGGTGCGCTGCGATGGTGACCGAAGCGAACATCGAGGCCTTCACGAACGATGGAGCGACCGTCATCCGGGGACTTCTGGGGCAACGGTGGCTCGACCTGATCGGCGAAGGCGTCGAGTTCAACCGCACTCACCCCAGCGAGTGGTCGCACTGGTACACCGCACCTGACGAGGCGATCGGGTTCTGGACCGACTACGTCACGTGGCGCGATGTCGACCAGTACCGGCAGGTCGCATTCGACAGCCCGTTGGCCGATGCAGCTCGCGCCCTGATGGGTTCCGACACCGTGCGCTTCTTCCACGAACACGTCCTCGTCAAGGAGCCAGGTGCCGTCGAGCGCACACCGTGGCACCACGATCAGCCCTACTACTGCCTCGATGGCGACCAGAACGCGAGCCTGTGGGTCGCGCTCGACCCGGTTCCTGCGGCTTCGGGAATGCGGTTCGTCGCCGGATCACACCGCTGGGACCGATGGTTCGTCCCGCGCAAGTTCATCGACCACAGCCCCTACGCCGACGCTCCCGAGGGATTCGAGATCGTCCCGGACATCGACGCCGAGATCGAGGCCGGTCATCATCGTGTCGTGTCGTTCGACGTCGAACCCGGAGACGTCATCGCGTTCCACTACCGGACGTTGCACGACGCGCCGGGCAACACGCTGGGCTCCCGACGCCGCGCGGTCAGCTTCCGCTGGATCGGCGACGACGCACGCTTCGCCACGCGCCCGTGGCAGGTCTCGCCACCCTACGAAGCCGACGGTCTCGAGGTCGGAGGCGAACTCGGCGACGACGCACGCTTTCCCATCGTGCCGATCGGCTGACGCACACCGCAGCCGGCGTCACGCTTCGAGTCGGCGGACCCGTTCGATCACCGGAACGAACTCGTCGAGCGCCCGCACCGCGAAGTACGTGATCCCCCACCGGTCCCGGCAGTGCAGGATCTTCTCGGCGATCTCCTCGACCGTCCCGACGAGCACGTAGGGGACCTGAGCGAGATCGTCCGGGCCGACCCCATCGCCCATCTCGCCGGCCATGGCGGTGAGCGATCGTTCCGCATCGTCGGTGACCTCGACCACCTGAACCAGCGCGTTCAGCTCGATCTCGCCGACCCGGACACCCGCTCCGGCACGCACTTGATCCAGCTGGTCATCGAGGTGATCGGAGGTCCAGCGGACCTCGTGGGTGTGCCCGTCGGGCCCGGTCCTGCCCAGACCCTGCAGTCCGATGATGTCGGCGTGCGCACCGGCGTGGGCGAGCAGTGCAGCGCCGTTCCCGCCGACGAGGATCGGCATCCGTGGCTGACGGCCCCGCTGAATCGAGGCGTCCACCAGGTGATGATGCGTCCCGTCGATGGTCACGGTGTCACCGTCGACGAGCCGTCGGATGATCTCGACACGCTCCGCCAATGCCTCCTTCCGAACGCGTGGCGTTTCGAGTGGGATCCCGGTCGCGGCGTATTCGTGAGGTGTGTGGCCCGCCCCGAGCCCCAACTCGAACCGTCCGTTCGACGCTTGGTCCAACGTGGTGGCCTCCCATGCGAGCTGCACCGGGTTGCGCATGTCAGCGTTCAGGACGAACGTGCCGAGACGGATCGAGGAGGTGCCGACCGCCGCGGCCGCCAACGCGACCATCGGAGAGAAACCTCCGCCGACGTGATCCGGGAGGAGAAACGTGTCGAATCCGGCGGCCTCGGCGCGCTGGGCCGCTTCGATCGGAGCCGCATCCCCGGTGGAGCGAAACTGGTGACCGAAGCGAATCGCACGCGTCATGGCCGTCACGGTAGCGATGCCATGTGTGAGGGAGAACCGAGCGGGTACGGTGCGCGCCATGGCCCACGGACTCGTCGTCAGCGGTCTCCACAAACGATTCGGGGACACCATCGCTCTGAACGGATGCGATCTGTCCGTCGAACCGGGCCAACTCGTCGGGTTCCTCGGGCCGAACGGCGCCGGCAAGTCGACGGCGATGCGTTCGATCATGGGTCTGATCACGACCGATTCCGGCACGGTCGAGTGGAACGGTCGACCGATCGACCGGAAGCTGCGTCGGCGGTTCGGCTACATGCCCCAGGAACGCGGTCTGTACACCCGGATGCGGCTGCGCGAACAGGTCGCCTACTTCGGCCGCCTCGGTGGTCTCGATGCAGGCCGCGCCGACGAGCGGGCGGACGAACTGCTCGCACGCGTCGGGCTCACCGAGCGCGCCGACGACGACGTCCAGGACCTGTCGACGGGCAACCAGCAGCGTGTCCAGCTCGCGGTCTCGCTCGTGCACCAGCCCGACCTGCTCGTGCTCGACGAGCCGTTCGCCGGTCTCGATCCGCTGGCGATCGACGTCCTGCGCGACATCATCACGGAGCGCACGGCAGACGGCGCGGCGGTCGTCTTCTCGAGCCACCAGCTCGACCTCGTGCAGGAACTGTGTCGCGATGTCGTGATCATCGACGGTGGTGAGGTGATCGACCGCGGCCACGCCGACGAGATCCGTGCCCGGTCGGATTCCCGCGAGGTGGAAGTGACCTGGGGGGACGAGGTCGCCGGCGCTGCAGGTTGGGCCCCGCCCGACGCGATTGAGACCGTCGATCCGTCGGGTCGCACCGTGTTCCGGGTGTCCGCCACGTCCGACCCGACGGCGCTGATGGAGTCGGCGGCACAGGTCGGCACCGTCACTTCGTTCCGGTTCGAACCGCCGTCGCTCGATGCGGTCTTCGCCGAGCTGGTGACGGACCGACGTGCCGCCCGCGACGAGACGGGAGGCCCGAGATGATCCGCGAGGTCGCGCGGCGCGAGATCGTCACCCGCGGACGGTCGAAGGTCTACCGGGTGACGACGTTCCTGTTGCTCGCTCTCACCGTGGTCGGTGTCATCGGAGCCGCGGTGTTCGGCTCGGGCGGCGACGACGCACCGACCGAGTACGACGTCGCCGCACCGACCGAACTCGGCCCTGCGCTCGACGCGTCGGCGCCCGACGACGTGCGAATCGACATCCAGACTCCCGGCGACGGCTCGCCGACCGCGATTCGCACAGCCGTCGAGAACGGCGATGTCGACGTCGCGGTGATCGACGGTCCCACTCTGCTCTGGAACGACGAGCCCGATCCGCTGCTCCAGGCCGTGGTCGTCGGAGCACTCGACCGAGCCTCGGTCGAGCAACGCGCCGACGAACTCGGCGTCGATTCGTCCACCCTCGCCGAGTTGTTCGCCCCTGCGCCCGTCGACGAGGAGTTCGTCGACCCGCCGAGTGACAGCGAGTCGGCTCGAACCGCCGTGGCACTGCTCGGGATCTTCATCATGTTCTTCGCGATCCAGGTGTACGGCTCGCAGATCGCGATGGTCGTCGTCGAGGAGAAGGCGAACCGCATCGTCGAGATCCTGTTGGCGCTCGTGTCACCGCGGGACCTGCTGGCCGGCAAGGTGCTCGGTGTCGGCGCCCTCGCTTCGGTGCAGGTCGCGATCCCACTCGTCGGACTCGCCGGAGCCCTCGCAGTGTCCGACTTCGCCGACGCGCCGGCCTCGGCGTACGCGTCACTGCCGCTCCTGGCCCTCGTGTTCGTGCTCGGATTCACGTTGTACGGGGTGCTTTTCGCGTTCGTCGGGTCGTTGGTGTCCCGCCAGGAGGACGCTCAACAGGCGCTGCTGCCGGTGTTCCTCCCGATCTTCCTCGGTTACCTGTTGTCGCTCCAGGCCTTGTCGTCGCCGGATTCAACGGTCGCAACGATCGCCTCGGTGGTGCCGTTCACGTCGCCGTTCGTGTTGCCGGTGACGGTCGCTCAGGAGGCGTCGTCCCCATTGATCGTCGCAGCCGCGCTCGTGCTCCTCGTCGCGACGACGATCGGAGCCCTCGCGTTCGCTGCGCGCGTCTACGAGTTCACGTTGCTGCGGACCGGCAGCCGGATCTCACTCCGCGAGGCCGTGCGCCTCGCCCGCGACTGACCTCGCCTCTACGCTCGGGCCCATGGCACTCGACGACGAACTGCTCAACCGCGTCACGTGGAAGATCCCCAACGCGCTCGCCCTGGTCGGCTCGGCGCACGATGGCGAACGCAACGGGATGACCACCAGTTGGATCACGCAGCTGTCGATGGAGCCGGTGCTGATCGGCATCGGAGTGGACAACGACGCCGTCACGCACCGCCTGATCTCCGGTAGCGGCGCGTTCTCACTCAACCTCTGGGACGCGGAGAACACACGCGTGTTCGTGAAGTTCTCGAAGCCGGCCAACGACGACGGCACCACCCTCAACGATCGGCCGGTCTCGACCGCCACCACCGGCGCACCGATCTTCGATGAGGCCCTTGCCTGGATGGACTGCGAGGTCCGCCACACGCTCGACCTCGGAACTCACACACTGTTCGTCGGCGAGATCGTCGATGCGTCGATCAACGACGACGAGGCGACGCCGGCGTCGATGAACGACACCCGCATGAAGTACGGCGGCGTCAAGCGCCACTGATCGCTCCCGGCGGCCGACCGCGCCGGCACGGGCACGTGACAGGGTGACGGCGTGAACGATTCCGTTCGTGATTCCTACGACGCCAACGCGGAGCTCTACACCGAGTTGTTCCTCGACGCCCTCGACCACGTTCCCGAGGACCGGGAACGACTCGCGGCCTTCGCCGGGCTGGCGCGCCAACGGACCGGCGTGGTCGCCGACGTCGGATGCGGACCTGGCCATGTCGTCCACTTCCTGACCGACCTCGGGGTGCCTGCGGTCGGATACGACATCGCGCCGGAGATGATCGCGACGGCGCGGCACACGTTCCCGGACTCGACGTTCCACGTCGGCGATCTCGCCGCGTTGGACATCGCCGACGCCTCACTCGCTGGGATCGTCTCGCGGTATTCGCTGATCCATCTCCCTCCGACGGAACTCCCGGCGGTCTTCCGCGAATGGTCACGGGTACTCGAACCGGGAGCACCGGTTCTCGTGGCGCTCTTCGCCGCGGAGTCAACCGCGCGCCACGGCCGTCCGTTCGACCATGCCGTCGTCACGGCGTACGAACTCTTCGCCGAGTCGGTCGCGGACGAACTCCGAGGAGCCGGCTTCGATGACGTCCGGATCTGGATCCGACCCCCACGCGACGGCGAACGGAACCTGGATCACGCGACCCTCATCGCCCGTCGGGCCGACCCCTGATCAGGCGACGCCGTCGTCGATCGTGTCGATCGGTCCGGCGAACGCGATGATCGAGAACGCGTTCCCGTCCGGGTCGTTGCACACCGAGATCCGCCCTACCGGAATGTCGAACGGTGGGACCGACACGGCGCCGCCGAGTTCGCCGACCCGTGTGGCCGCCGCGTCGGTGTCGTCGACGGCGAAGTAGATCATCCAGTGCGACGGCATGTCGCCCCAGTCATCACCCTCCATCGGCATGATTCCGCCGACCACGCGATCTCCGACCATCACCATCCGGTATCCCGGCATCCCGCCGCTCGGATCGTCGTCGGCGCCGCCCGGCATCTCCTGGAACTCCCAGCCGAGCACCGAACCGTAGAAGTCCATCGCGCCCTGCGGATCCCGCGTCGTGAGCTCGTGCCACGACAGGGTGTTCGCCACGTTCACACGCTCGGCACCGATGTGGTCACCCGGCTGCCAGAACGACACGACCGCACCGGTCGGGTCGACCACGATCGCCATCGAGCCCGACGTGAACACGTCCGTGCGCGGCATCACCACGGTCGCTCCGGCCGCCTCGGCCCTGCTCAGCGCAGCGTCGATGTCGTCGACCGAGATGTACGCCGACCAGAGCGGCATCCCGTCGTCGTTCTGCTTCGGACCGAGTCCGGCGACGGCTGCTCCGTCGAGACGGAACATGTGGTAGCCGCCGGCGTCCTCACCCTGGTCCTCGGCGCCCCAACCGAACAACGACTCATAGAACGACACACACGCGGCCGTGTCGGCCACGCCGACGTCGGTCCAGTTCGGTACGCCATGTCGGTAACGCGTGACAGTCGCCATCGGTCTCTCCCCTTCGATTCGATTTCGGCCACATCGATGGTAGGCACTCGACGGGGGCCGCTCGGACCGTCGAGCGCGACGGCGCCACCACGCCGCTGCGACCCGCTCGGTAACCTCGGCGACACCATGGCGCACGAATTCATCTACCAGGCCCACAAGCTCAAGCGGGTCTACCCGCCGGACAAGACGGTCCTCGAGAACATCTCGCTGTCGTTCTACCCGGGCGCCAAGATCGGCGTGCTCGGCTCGAACGGCGCGGGAAAGTCGTCGCTGTTGAAGATCATGGCCGGCCTCGACGACGGCTTCCAGGGCGAGGCTCGCCTGACCCCCGGCTTCACGGTCGGCTACCTCGCGCAGGAGCCGCAGCTCGACCACGACAAAGACGTCAAGGGCAACGTCATGGACGGTGTGGCCGAGGTGCAGTCGATCATCGACGAGTACAACGAGGTCATGGCCAAGTGGGCCGATCCGGACGCCGACTACGACAAGATCGGCAAGCAACAGGCCACGCTGGAGGACAAGATCGCGGCGACCGACGCGTGGTCGCTCGAACGCAACGTCGACATCGCGATGGACGCCCTGCGCTGCCCACCCGACGACGCCGACGTGAGCGTGCTGTCCGGTGGTGAGCGTCGCCGAGTCGCGCTGTGCCGCCTGCTCCTGTCGCGACCCGACCTGCTGCTGCTCGACGAGCCGACGAACCACCTCGACGCGGAATCCGTCGACTGGCTCGAACGTTTCCTCGCTGACTACGCAGGAACCGTCGTGGCGATCACGCACGACCGCTACTTCCTCGACAACGTGGCGAAGTGGATCCTCGAACTCGAACGCGGCAAGGGCCTGCCGTTCGAGGGCAACTACTCCAGCTGGCTCGAACAGAAGCAGGAGCGTCTCGAACGCGAGGAGCGCGGCAACGATGCCCGCAAGCGCACCCTCGCCCGGGAACTCGAATGGGTCCGGATGGGAACGAAGGCGCGCCAGGCGAAGGGCAAGGCACGCCTCAACGCGTACGAGAAACTGCACGCCGAGGCCAAGGCCGCCGAGCAGCAGGAATCGAAACTGCAGATCACCATCCCGGCCGGGCAGCGTCTCGGCGACAGCGTCATCGAGGTCGAGAACCTCTCGAAGGGCTTCGGCGACCGCCTGCTCATCGACGATCTGTCGTTCACGCTCCCGCCCGCGGGAATCGTCGGGATCATCGGCCCCAACGGTGCGGGCAAGACCACGCTGTTCAAGATGCTCGCCGGACGGGAGGAACCCGACTCCGGTTCGATCAAGATCGGCGACACCGTCGACCTGTCCTACGTCGACCAGGACCGTGACAGCCTCGACAGTGACGCCACCGTGTACGACGAGATCACCGGCGGCGGTGAGGTGCTCGACGTCGGCGGCCGCGAGATCCACGGCCGTGCGTACGTGTCGAGCTTCAACTTCAAGGGCACCGACCACGGAAAGCGCGTCGGTGACCTGTCCGGCGGCGAGCGCAACCGCGTCCACCTGGCCAAGCTGTTGAAGTCCGGCGGCAACGTGCTGCTGCTCGACGAGCCGACCAACGACCTCGACGTGGACACACTGCGCGCACTCGAAGCCGGTCTCGAATCGTTCCCCGGCTGCGCCGTGGTGATCTCCCACGACCGTTGGTTCCTCGACCGCATCGCCACCCACGTGCTCGCATTCGAGGGCGACAGCCAGGTCCGCTGGTTCGAGGGCAACTTCAGCGAGTACGAGGAACGCCGCAAACAGGAGCTCGGCGGCGCGGCCGACACCCCGCACCGCATCAAGTACAAGAAGCTGGCCTGACGCAACCCGTTCTCGTGAACTGTTCCCGCGCTCCGTGC
>NZ_BAOL01000200.1 GCF_000350145.1 Ilumatobacter nonamiensis YM16-303
GCTTGTTCCGCTCAAACTTTTCTTTGCTCATTGCACTACTTCTCTCTTTGTCGTTGCTTCAGTGGGTTGTCAAGGATCTTCGGTACTCGAATCGGGTTCTGCGGCTTATTCGCCGCGGACCCGCTTCACGATTTCTTCGGCGATGGCGTTCGGTACCTCTTGGTACTTGTCGAACTGCATCGTGTAGGTCGCACGCCCCTGGGTGCGTGAACGGAGGTCGGTACTGTACCCGAACATCTCCGACAGCGGGACCTCGGCGTTGACGACCTGGGTGTTTCCACGGGCCTCCATGCCACCGACGCGTCCACGACGGCTGGACAGGTCGCCCATCACGTCGCCCATGTACTCCTCGGGGGTCACGACCTCGACGGCCATGATCGGCTCCATGAGCACGGGCTTGGCCATCTCGGCGGCCTTGCGGAAGACCTGCTGGCCGGCGAGCTTGAAGGCCATCTCCGAGGAGTCGACGTCGTGGTACTGACCATCGACCAGTTCGACCTTCACGTCGACCGTCGTGTAGCCGGCGAGCACGCCGTTGTCCATCGCCGCTTCGAGACCCTGGTTGGTCGGGCCGATGTATTCCTTCGGGATCTTGCCGCCGGTGATCTTGTCCTCGAACTCGTAGCCACCGCCCGGGTTCGGGATCATGTTGATCTTCACGACGGCGAACTGACCCGAGCCACCGGACTGCTTGATGTGTCGGTACTCGACGCTCGTGACTTCCTTGGTGATCGTCTCGCGGTACGCGACCTGCGGCTTGCCGACGGTCGCTTCGACGCTGAACTCACGCTGCATGCGGTCGACGAGCACCTCGAGGTGCAGCTCGCCCATGCCCGAGATGACGGTCTGGCCGGTCTCGTGGTCGGTACGGATGCGGAAGGTCGGGTCCTCGTCGGACAGCGACTTCAGCGCCTTGCCGAGCTTCTCCTGGTCGGACTTCGTCTTCGGCTCGATGGCAACGTGGATGACCGGCTCGGGGAACTCCATCCGTTCGAGGATGACCGGGCTGCTCTTGTCGCAGAGCGTGTCACCGGTGGTGACGTTCTTGAAGCCCAGTCCGGCGACGATGTCACCGGCCATGGCGACGTCGAGGTCCTCGCGCTGGTTGGCGTGCATCAACAGGATGCGGCCGAGGCGCTCGCGGTCTTCCTTGACCGAGTTGTAGACCTCGTCGCCCTTGCTGATCTCGCCGGAGTACACGCGGAAGTAGGTGAGTTTGCCGAACGGGTCGGCGACGATCTTGAACGCCAGTGCGGCGAACTCGTCGTCGTTCGGGCCGCGGGTGACGTCGTGGTCCTCGCCGCCCTTGGTGACGATGCCGTGTGCCGGCTCGATGTCGAGCGGGCTCGGGAGGAAGTCGACGACGGCGTCGAGCATCGGCTGGACACCCTTGTTCTTGAATGCCGAGCCGCAGAGGATCGGGACGAAGTCGTTGGCGAGGGTTCCCTTGCGGATCGCCGCCTTGATGTCGTCCTCCGACAGCTCTTCGCCTTCGAGGTACGCGTCCATCAACGCTTCGTCCTGCGTGGCGATGGTCTCCATCATCTCCTCGCGGTACCGGTTGGCCTCGTCGATCATGTCCTCGGGGATGTCGGCCACTTCGTAGCTCGCTCCGAGGTCCGTCTCGTCGACGCCGCGCCAGAGGAGCGCCTTCATCCTGACCAGGTCGATCAGGCCTTCGTAGGCCTTGACGGCTTCGGGGCCACCGGCGCCGACGGGCAACTGGATGACGAGTGCGTTCGCCTGGAGGCGGTCCTTGACCATCTCGACGGTGCGGTAGAAGTCGGCACCGATGCGGTCCATCTTGTTGACGAAGCACATGCGCGGAACGTTGTACTTGTTGGCCTGACGCCAGACGGTCTCGGTCTGCGGCTCGACGCCGGCGACGGAGTCGAACACGGTGACGGCACCGTCGAGGACGCGGAGCGAACGCTCGACCTCGATGGTGAAGTCGACGTGGCCCGGCGTGTCGATGATGTTGATGCGATGGTCGTCCCAGACGCACGTGGTGGCGGCCGACGTGATCGTGATGCCACGCTCCTGCTCCTGCGCCATGTGGTCCATGGTCGCGGCGCCGTCGTGGACCTCACCGATCTTGTAGCTCTTCCCGGTGTAGTACAGGATCCGCTCGGTGGTGGTCGTCTTCCCGGCGTCGATGTGCGCCATGATCCCGATGTTCCGGGTGCGCTCCAGGGGGAACTCTCGCTTGGCCATACTTGTCACTACTTCCGCTTGCGTCTCGAACTCTCAAAGGGCTACCGGTCCGGGCAATCCGGACCGCTCGTGCGTGTGCGAAGCGCACGAGCACGGCGTTCGAGTGTATCGGCGGAATTCCACCCGCAACCTGGAGTGACGGGAGTATCAGCGGTCGGCGGTCAGGCGTTGGTCAGCTGACGTTGCCCTGGATGTAGTCGTGGAGTTGGTCGTTCTCGCGCTCGAGTTCGCCGAGACGGAACTTCACGACGTCACCGATCGAGATCATTCCGGTCAGCGCGCCGTCACCGGCGAGGACGGGGAGGTGACGAATCCGCCGGTCGGTCATCAACGCCATGAGCGCGTCGATCGAATCGCTCGGCGAACACGTGAAGACCTCGCTCGACATGCAACTCGCGACGTCTCGTTCGAGGGTGCCGGCGCCGTGAGCGGCGAGTGCGCGAACGATGTCGCGCTCGGAGATGATCCCGTCGAGCGATCGTCCGTCGGCCGACGCGATCAGGGCTCCGAAGCCGCGCTCGCGCAGTTCCTCAGTGGCCTCGGCCAACGTGGCAGAGGGCGCGATCGTCGCGACCTCCGTTCCCTTCGAGGACAAGATGGTCTGGACGTTCATCGTGCGGCTCCCTTCGCTCGACACGAATCTAGTTCACTCGTGAATCGCCGGGACACCGGTGCCCGAAAACGGCGAAAGCCCGGGCACACGGCCCGGGCTTCGACGTGATCAGAACGACCGGATCACCAGCGGTAGTGGGCGAACGCCTTGTTGGATTCGGCCATCTTCTGCATGTCGTCGCGGCGCTTCATCGCGGCGCCGAGACCGTTGGACGCATCCAACAGCTCGTTCGCCAGACACAGCGCCATCGACTTCTCGCGGCGGTGACGGGCGAAGTCGACGATCCAACGGATCGAGAGCGTGGTCGCACGGCGCGGCCGCACTTCGACGGGCACCTGGTAGGTGGCACCACCGACGCGACGGCTGCGGACTTCGAGCGGCGGCTTGACGTTGTCGATCGCACGCTTGACGGTGTCGATCGCGAGATCCTCACCTTCGAGCTTGCTCTGGATGATCTCCATCGCGTCGTAGACGATCTTCTCGGCGATGCTGCGCTTGCCGTGCAGCATCACCTTGTTGATCAGTTGCGTGACGACAACGGACTTGTAGATCGGGTCGGCGACCAGATCGCGGCGGGGAGCGGGACCTTTACGAGGCATCGCTGATCACTTCTCCTTCTTGGCGCCGTAGCGGCTGCGGGCCTGCTTGCGGTTCTTGACGCCGACGGCATCGAGCGTGCCGCGGATGATCTTGTAGCGCACACCCGGCAGGTCGCGCACACGACCGCCGCGCACGAGCACGATCGAGTGCTCCTGCAGGTTGTGGCCTTCGCCCGGGATGTAGGCGGTGACTTCGATCCCGGAGTTGAGGCGGACACGGGCGACCTTGCGGAGCGCCGAGTTCGGCTTCTTCGGAGTCGTGGTGTACACGCGGGTGCACACGCCACGACGCTGAGGGGAACCCTTCAGCGCCGGTGTCTTCGACTTGGTGACTTTCGAGCTGCGCCCTTGACGGACGAGCTGCTGGATGGTTGGCATGGACGAAACCTCGTTCGTTTCGGGTCGGACAGCGTGCCGGACGAAGTGCCGGCGTGGCAGTCATGTGGTGGGTTGGATGCACCCGGTGTGCATCCGCCATACAGCGGCCGACGTACGGAACCCCCGCTGAGAGGACCAAGTAATGCTACGGACCCACCCCGCCGCGCGCAACGCGCCAACCGTCCGGTGAGATGTGAGACCGACAGTCGGTCCCGACTCTCACCGTCGGGCTGGATCCGACCCGTCCGGTGAGATGCGAGACACACAGGTGGTCTCACATCTCACCGGAGGCGGGTTCGGGAGGCGGTTGGGTTCGGTCCGGTGGATCAGCCGATCGGTTCGGAAGCGACCGTGGCGGCGTCGCTCGAGTACGTGCCGTGGAGGC
>NZ_BAOL01000199.1 GCF_000350145.1 Ilumatobacter nonamiensis YM16-303
GCCATCGGGTGTCTGACACGGAATGGTGCACGGAGGGGTGGGGTCTCGGAGGTGCTCGCTCGATTTACCTGCGGTCCGGATCGGGTCCTCCGTGCGGGTACGGAACGAGGCGGTCGCGAGCAGCGAGCGGAGCGCTCACGTCCCAGGCCGCCACGACGTCGTCGATCGTCGCGAAATGGGTTCGGTCGCCCGAGATCGCGCCGTCGAGGATCGTCGCATAGGCGTCCATGCCGTCGTGGGTGGCCGGGCCGCACAGCATGGCGCGCGACGGGATCGAGTCGGCGAGCGCAGCAGGAGCGCCATCCCTCTCGTCCGCCGCCCGGTCGGGATCGAGTATCCGGATGCACAGCGAGATCTCCGTGGTCGGCGAGATCGAGAACTCGACATTGTTCGGCGGCAGATGCTCGGTTTCGTCGCCGTCCAGCTCCGCCAGTTCGAACACGACTCTCGTGCAGCGTCGATCGAGCGCCTTGCCGGTCACGACGTCGATGGGGACGTCTCGCCAACGATCGAGCGTCGAGTCCATCGTGAACGAAGCGAACGTCGGGGTCGACGAATCGGCATCGACGTCCTCGTGCTCGCGATAGCCCTCGTACTGTCCGAGGACGACGGAGTCCTGACGGATCGACAGCGATTCGAGCGCCTCGGCTCGGGCGGCGCGGAGCGACTCGAGGCGTTCGTCGGAGGGACGCTCCATGAGGGCGAACGCAGCGAGCTGCAGGACATGGTTCTGGACGACGTCGGCCACGACTCCGACGTCGTCGTAGAACGATCCACGTCCTTCCACATCACCCTCCTCGGCCATCTCGACGAGGACGCGCCCGACCGAACCAGCCCGCAGGACGTTGTCGAACAGCGGGTTCGCGGTCCGGACGACGAGCAGGTTCTCGATCGCCGCCTTCGCGAGATAGTGGTCGACGATGCGGAGTCGGTCGGCGCCGAGGTCGCCGGCAATGCGCTCGTACAGGGCACGAGCCGACTCGGCATCGTCACCGAAGGGCTTCTCGACGACAAGACGCGCGATCTCCGGGAGGCGTGAACCGGCGACCGCCGCCGCGAGGTCGCCGAACATCGCCGGCGGGATGGCGGCGTACACGACCGGCATGCGCGCGTCGCCGATCGTGTCGGCGACGGCATCGAACGTCGCGGAGTCCGTCGCATCGCCCTGCACGTAGTGGAGATCGACGTCCTTCGCTGCGGCCGGATCGTGTTCCGCCAACTGTTCACGGAGTTGGGCGACGGTGCGATCGGATCTCCCGACCGAGACGACCGGGATGTCGAGCCGACCGACGCTGTGCAGGTGTGCCAGCGCCGGAAGCAGCTCGTCGTCGCCGAGATCGCCGGTCAGACCCAACGCGACGAGTGCGTCCGCGCGGGCCTCAGCACGCTCCCCCATCACGCTTCGTCGGATCGGAGGTCGCCACCGGGTGCATCAGGAACCATCGTGATCGACAATGTGGTCATGACCGTCGTGGTACCCGCCGAAGGACGAGTCGAATCGTCGAGGTCGGGCGATCGAAGCGCGAAAGCGCGGCCGGGAACGCTCCGTGCACCGACGAAACCTCTCCGACCCCGGGGTTCGTGGTTCTACTCTGGACGGTCCCTTCCCGAATCCGCCCGATGGAGGTCCCACCGATGGCCGTGTTGAACCACACGATCGCCGCCGCTCGCGATGCCGACGCCACGGCGTTGTTCTATGCCGACGTGCTCGGCCTCGAGCCGCCCGTACGGCTCGGTCACTTCGCCGTCGTGAAGGTCAGCAGCGACGGTGGAACGATCGACTTCGTCTCGACCGATGGCGACATCGATCAGATCCACTACGCGTTCCTCGTCACCGAATCCGAGTTCGACGACATCTTCGAACGCATCCAGCAACGCGGCCTGGTGTACTGGGCCGACCCCGGACGCAGCGAAGCGGGCGTCGTCAACGCGTGGGACGATGGACGCGGCCTCTACTTCGACGATCCGAACGGTCACCTGCTCGAGATCATCACCCGGCCGTACGGGAGCGGCGGAACCGACGCCGAGCACCCGCACCCGCTCCTCGCTCCGACCATCGAACCCGACAGCTGACGCAGCCGGCCCAGAAGCTCCGATCTGCGCCGGTGCGTCGACGCTCCCGACCAGGAGGGCGAGGCGAAGCCGTCGCGTGGTTCAGGGCGTGTCGCCGACCCAGTAGCCCGCGAAGTCGGGGGTGACACGGGTCGGGTCGTCGTTGCCGGTGAGTTCGGCGACGCCGGCGAAGATGTCGGCTTCGAGATCCCACCCCACCGAGTTCGTCTCCTCGTAGTGGTCGACCGACTCATCGAGTGCCTGGCCGTACAGGCAAGAAGCCGCGACCGATTTTGCGGCGGGCCCGTACTCGGCGAGAAGCGACGGGTCCTCGGTGATCGCCTTGCAGGTGCTGCCGGCGACGGCATCCGGAAACTCGATCACTCCGGCGTCGTACAGCGCCTGACACGTACCCGCTTCGCCGGTGAGTGCGTCGGCGACGCAGTACACGCGAGAGTCCGACAGCGCTCGCCCGCCGGCACCGTGAGTCCGTTGCCCAGCGGAGCGTCATCGTCGACCTCCCGGACGTTCGCGCCGAGCGGGGTGATCAGGTCGCCGACCGCACCATTCAAGAACAGGGTTTCGCCGCCCAGTTCCTCTTCGAGATGCGATTCGTCCACCCCGGAAAGTCGGCCGTGAAGTACGCATCCTCGGTCGCGCAGACCGAACCAGTGGTCGGTCTCGGCTACCTCGAGTCGCGCCGGGCGCCGCTCGTCGATCGCCTGACCACGGCATCGGCGGGCTGTTGCACCATCAGGTCGTACCACTCGTGGTTCACGTCGAAGGCCGTGTCGGACTCGCGACGCTCGCTGCGGTGGCGGCCGGGTGGTGACCCGACCCGATCTGATCCGGGACAACGACGACCTCCGTCCCACGGACGTGACAACCTGGATCGATGGCGTACGGAACCGCGATCGACCCGGACGCGACCCTCGGGGGGAATGGCGTCCCGTGAGCATCGCTTGGCGCAACGGCGACCGCGGGTACGGCCTGGTCACCCGCACGCTTCACTGGCTCATCGCGCTCGCGATCCTCGCGCAGTTCGTGATCGGCTACACGATGGACGCCGGCGGTCGAGGCCGGGGTCGGGGACGCGGGCGCGGCGGCGAGTCCGGTCGAGGGCGCGGACGCGGCGGCGACGACTACGACCTGTTCGGAGACGACACCCTGCTCACGGTGCACGTCGTGCTCGGGCTCACGATCCTCACCCTCGCCGTGGTTCGTCTGGTGTGGCGGCTT
>NZ_BAOL01000198.1 GCF_000350145.1 Ilumatobacter nonamiensis YM16-303
GTGCCATCGGGTGTCTGACACCGGATGGCACAGCGGTTACGTCGTGTAGTCGGCGTTGAAGCGGACGTACTCGTCGCTGAGGTCGCAGCCGTAGACGGTGGCCTCGGCGGTCCCGGTGGCGAGTGACACGTCGATCAGCACGTGGTCGGAGCTCATGAACGTGGACAGCGCGGCGAGGTCGGCGTCGTCGAGCAGGCGCGGGTAGACCTCGGTCGTCCCGAAGCGGATCACGACGCGCTCCTGATCGATGTCGACATCGTCGGAACACTTGCCGATGGCCATCGCGACCCGGCCCCAGTTCGGGTCACCGCCGTGGACCGCGGTCTTCACCAACGGCGAGTTCACGACCGCCTTCGCGACGCGCCGAGCCTGACCGGCGTCGGCTGCGCCGTCGACGCGCACCTCGATCAACGAGTTCGCGCCCTCGCCGTCCCGGGCGATCTGCTTGGTCAGGTCCAGGCACACGGTCTCGAGCGCGGTCTCGAACGCAGCGAGGTCGACCGGTCCCGCGTCACCCGACGCGAGGACGACGGAGGTGTCGCTCGTCGACGTGTCGGTGTCGATGCTCACGCAGTTGAACGTCCGATCGACGACCCGCCGGAACACTGCGTCGAGGTCCTGCGACGACAACTCGGCGTCGGTGAACACGAGCGAGATGTGCGTGGCCATGTCCGGCTCGATCATTCCCACGCCCTTGGCCATGCCGACGATCCGCGCGTCGCCTCCGTCGATCGTGGCCTCCGCCACTTTCGCGACGGTGTCGGTGGTCATCATCGCAGTCGCTGCGGCCGCGGCGTCGGTCTCGGCCAACGTCGTCGGCAATCCCGCGATCCCGGCCCGTACCCGATCCATCGGATAGAGGCGTCCGATCACGCCGGTCGACGTGATGACGACGTCCGTTGCTTCGGCGCCGATCCGGGTTCCGACCGACTCCGCGACCTCGAACGCGTCCTTACGCCCCTGTTCGCCGGTGGCGACGTTCGAGTTCTTCGAGATCACGACGACGGCACGGGCCATCCCGTTGGCGACGTGTTCCCGACTGATCGTGACGCTCGGCCCGGCGAACAGACTGCGGGTGAACATCGCGGCGCAGGGAACCGGTCGCTCGGCGGCAATGACGACGAAGTCATCGGTGTCGTCCTTGATCCCGATGTTCGCGACGTAGTGATGGAATCCGCGGGGGAGTGTCGTCATCGATGGCGACCTATGCGACGTGGCTCGAAGCGGCAGCCGGCGTGTCGTCGTCGGCGGCCAGTCCCTCGGCGATCGCCTGGAAGATCCCGGTCATCGCATCGACCTGCTCGGACGTGAGGTGATCGAAGATCCGTCGGCGCACGCTCGCGACGTGGATCGGGGCGGTGGTCTCCAAGAGTTCCCGCCCGGCGGGCGTGAGCACGGCCATCATCACGCGCCCGTCCTGGGTCGACGGGCGGCGGGTGACGTGGTCGCTCTTGACCAGACCGTCGAGGCGACGGGTCAGACCGCTCGGCGACAGCTGGAGGGCGTCGGCGAGGTCACACATCCGCATCGCGTCCTCGTCGGCGTCGGCCAGGTAGACCAGCACCTGATAGTCGCCGAGGTTGAGGCCGACATCGGCGAGGTCGCGTTCGAGCGCAGCGAACAGATCGCCGTCCGTCTCGATGAACGACCGCCACGCCGCCATCTCTCGGTCGTTGAGCCAGTGTGCCGCCATACGTCCAGAGTATCCGGGGATCGGGTGTCGGCCGTCAGACGTCGGTCGGATCGTCCACCAGCGCGGCGAGTCGTTGCAGCGTCTTCTCGATCGACTCGGCGTTTCGTTGCGGGGCTTTCATGACGCGCAGTGCCGTGTGGCTTCGGGCCGGTCGCCAGTCGAACTCCTCGGTGATCCGGCAGCCGCCATCGGTGTTCTCCAGCCGATAGCGCCAGATGTGGCCGCCGACGTGGCGCCACGCGATCGTCTCGTTCTCGACGAACTCGACGACTTCATTCGTCATGCGGTACGGGACGACGATCCGCATGTCCATCCCGAACCGCGCGCCGAGCGAGAGCCGGTCCGGTGCCGAGTCGCGGCAGGCCTGAACGCTGCCGGAACCGTCGAACTCGCAGTGTCGACGGGGATCGGCGAGGATGTCGAAGATCGTCTGGGCCGAGGCGTCGACCCCGATGCTGCGCCGCTCGACCTTGTCCGGAGCCTCCTCGACGGTGATGACATGGCGTGGCTCTTCGGTGGTCATGATGACGACTCCAGGCGTAGACGTGGATCGATCCTACGACGGCTCCTCGGTCGTCCGCGACGAGATGACGGCCTCGGCACAGCGCCGTCCGGAGAAGAGTGCTCCCTGGATCGACGCGGTGTCTCGATGGTCTCCGCACACGAATCGACCATCCTCGAGGTGCACCGGTTGTTTCGGGTCGAACGGTGGCGACTGGCGCGGTTGACCGTGCGGGATCCGGTAGGTCGCCAGGTGATCCCACGCGTCGACCTGCTCCCCCCACCAGTGTCGGAGCTGACGGCGCGCGAGCCGCTCGATGTCGTCATCGGTCCGGCCCGGAAGGGCGGCGGCGATGAGATGCCGTCCTGGTGGCGCATACGACGACGCGATGTTGCTCATCACCGCGGCGTTGAGCACCGGGCCGGCACCGGAGCCGTCGAGCACGATGCACTTCGAATCGGTCGGTGCCGCGTCGGCACCGAAGTAGACACAACCGACCGTCTTGGAGGCGACCGGAGCGATTCCGAGCATGTTGCTGGCGGTCGGCCCGTCCGTTGCGACGACGACCGCGCTCGCCTCGATCTCGTTTCCGTGGGCGAGACGGACCGACGTCGCCGATGCCGACGCGACCGGAGCACCGAGTCGGACCGTGCCGGTCGGAAGCCGGGCCGCAAGTTGGTCGGGGATCGCTTGCATCCCGGACGCCGGGACGACCGCATCGCCGTCGGCGAGCATCCGGAACGTGATGTCGAACACCCGGCGGCTGTCCGCGAGTTGCGGGTCGAGTTGGATGCCGCCGGCGAGCGGTCGGAAGAACCGGTCGATGATGGTGGGGGAGAACCCGGCGTGGATCAGCGCGGCCGACGTGGTGACGTCGGTGCCTTCGAGGAGGCGCGCCGGGTCGCCACGTCGGAGCTTGGCGCGCAGCCAGGCGACCTTGGCCTTGTCGAGAGGGTTGCCGATCGGAGCGATCGTGGTCGACACGATCTGGCTCGGTCGACGGAACGGGTCGGCGACCACGGATCCCTTGCCGTTGCGCCACACCAGCGCTCCGGGCTCGAACGCGCGGAAGTCGAGCGCCGCCGTGTCGAGTTGTCGTTGCAGTTCCGGATAGGCCGTCAGCGCCACCTGGAATCCGCGGTCGAGGATGAACCCGTCGGTCCGGTCGCTGCGGACGCGGCCGCCGACGCCGTCCGACGCTTCGTAGACCTCGACGGGTACCCCCGCCTCGTGGAGGTGGACGGCGCACGAGAGCCCGGCCAGGCCCGCTCCGACGATGACGACCGGATGCGCGTTCACGAGAGGAGGTCGCGCAGCGCACCGTCGAGCGTCGGGTGCGCGAACGTGTAGCCGGTCGACTCCAGTACCGACGGGACGACCTTCTGCCCGGTGAACAGCAGGTTGTCGGCGAGCTCGCCTCCGAGCAGGAGCTTGGGACCGAACTTCGGGATCGGGAGGAACGTCGGCCGACCGAGCACGTCGCCGAGCGTGTCGGTGAACTCAGCGTTGGTCACCGGGTTCGGCGCGGTGAGATTCACCGGTCCGTCGATCGAACTGGTCAGGAGATGCACGATCGCGCCGACCTCGTCGTCGATGTGGATCCAGCTCTGCCACTGGTCGCCGGAGCCCATCTTGCCGCCGAGACCGAACTTGAACAGGGGGAGCTGCTTCTCGAGCGCACCACCGTTCGCCGACAGCACGATGCCGGACCGGAGGAAGGCGACTCGCGCTCCTTCACCGGTCGCTGGAGCGGCCGCTGCTTCCCAGGCCTCACAGGTGTCGGCGAGGAATCCGGTGCCGATGGGAGACCGTTCGTCGAACGTGGCGTCCAGGCTGGTTCCGTAGATGCCGATCGCGGAACCCGACAGCAGCACCGACGGTCCGTTCTTGGCGGCCGTCACCGCGTTCGCGACGAGTGAGGTGCCGACCGTCCGGCTCTCACGGATCTCTCGCTTGCGGTCGTCGGTCCAGCGTTCGTCGGCGATCCCGGCGCCCGCGAGATGGACCACTCCGTCGACACCGTCGAAGGCGCCGTCCTCGATGCGTTGCTCGTCCACCGACCAGCCGATCTCGTTGTCGCCGGGTGAATGCCGGACGACAGGTGTCACCTCGTGGCCATCGTCGCGGAGTCGGTCGGAGAGGGCGGTTCCGACGAGTCCAGAGGCTCCCGTGATCGCGATACGCATGATTCGAGAGTACGACGGACCCGGGGAACTCAAACGACGGAGACCCCGATTTCCGGGCGGTCGGTCAGATCGATTCGGAGATGATCTGGTCGAGCAGGGTGCCGTCGACGGCACCCGCGACGGTTTCGGTCGAGCCGTCGGGCTGGACGATCACCATCGCCGGCTGGAACGCGACGCCGAACCTCGAGAACACGTCGCCCGGGTCGTCGTTGATCTGCGGGAACGTCAATCCGTGTTGGTCGACGAACCCCTGGTACGAGTCCTCCGACCCGGTCCAGGCCACGCCGACGAAGTTGACCTGGTCTGCGTACTTGGCACTTGCCGCCTCGACCGAGGTGGCTTCACGGTTGCAGATGCTTCAAGTGGGAGACCAGAACCAGAACGCGGTCGGCTTCGTCGCCAGCGATGCGGCATCGAGTTCGCCCCCACCGACGAGTGGAGCGGTGAACCGGAGGATCTCCGGAGCATCGGCCGCGTCACCGGCGGTCGCGCTGGTCGCTTCCGGCCCGGACCCGTCGACGACCACGCTCGGAGGTGTCGTGTCCGCAACGGCATCGGCATCTGCCGAGGACGAGTCCGACCCGCCGCCGCAACTCGCCGTGACCGCGGCCATGGCGAGCGCGGCTCCCACGGTCATCGCGCGGCGCATCGACGTCATCAGGACACGGTATCCGGGACCCGCGTGACGAGCGGCCGCCCGAGACCACGGTTTCGGAGGTGTTCATCGCCGTAGGCTCGCTCACCGATGATCCCGAACGTCGATGCCGTCATCGCCCCGGCGAACCCTCGATGAAGACGCGCACGCTGTTGCTGCTGTCGGTCGGGACCGCGTTGATGATCCTGCTCGCAGGCGGGGTCCTGCTGTTCCAGTTGTCGGGCCAGGACGATCCCGTCGAGGTGACCCCACTCGACGTCGCGACGACCGTCGGTGACGCCGAGTTGACGGTTGCGGGATCGACCGAAGTCGACGGCGTGCTCCGCGTGGACGTGGAGATCGGCGGCATCGATGACCCGGACGGGATCGACAACTTCGAACTGGTGACCGGCGATCAACGCCTCGCCCCACTGCAGTCACCGGAAGCGGGGCGTTGTGTCGAGGTGACCGAGCAGCCACAGCAGTGCACGCTCGACTTCGACGTGTCCGCGACCGAGGGCAGCAGCCGGGTGCTCGTGTTGCGCCGAGGCGAGGATCAGGCCACCTGGCGACTCTCCTGACCCGGTGTCCACCGGGCTCCGACCCCCGTGGACACCTGTGATCGGGGTCATGGTGGTGGCGGTACCGGTTACCGGCCGGTCACTTGGCGGCGCAGGCATCCGACGGGCCGACGGAGCGCTACGGTGACTCATCGTGAGCGATCAATCCGACCACTTCGATCTCGTCATCATCGGCGGCGGACCCGGCGGCTATTCCGCCGCCCTCTACGGCGCTTCTGCCGGCCTGAAGGTCGCCATGGTGGAGAAGGACGCACTCGGCGGAACCTGCCTCAACCGTGGGTGCATCCCGGCCAAGGCGTTCCTCGAGACCGCTGCCGTGAAGCGTCACGTCGACCATGCCGAGGACTTCGGCATCGAGACGAAGAGCGAGGCGTCCGTCGCCTTCGCGACGGCGCAGGAACGCAAGCAGGGCATCGTCAAGAACCTGGTCAACGGCATCGGTGCGATGTGCAAGGGTCGCAAGGTCGAGGTGTTCAACGGCACCGGCTCATTGCGTGCGGGTCGCACGGTCGACGTCGCACTCGGCGACGGTGGGTCGGCCACGATCACCGGAGATTTCGTGATGCTCGCGTCGGGTTCGGTCCCGCGGTTGATCCCCAACTTCGAACGCGGCGGCCCGATCATGACGAGCGACGAGGTGCTCGACCTCGACTGGCTCCCGGAGCGTGTGGCGGTGATCGGCGGCGGAGCGATCGGCTGTGAGTTCGCGTCGACGTTCGCCGACCTCGGCTCCGAGGTGACGATCCTCGAAGGACTCCCGAAGATCCTGCCCGGCCTCGACAACGACGTCGCCAAGGTGGTCCAGAAGTCGTTCAAGAAGAAGAAGATCACCACCAAGACCGGTGTGATGGTGAACGGCCACACGCCCAACGACTCGGGCGGCACCGTCGTGCAGTACGGCGACGGCGAATCCGTCGAGGTCGACGTCGTGATCGTGTCGGTCGGTCGTCGTCCCTACGCCGACGAGCTCGGGCTCGACGGCACCGGCGTCGTCGTCGATGACCGCGGGTTCGTCGAGGTCGACGAGTACTGCCGCACCGGCGAGGACGGGGTGTACGCCGTCGGCGACCTGATCAACACCCCGCAGCTCGCGCACGTCGGATACGCCGAGGCGATCCTGGTGATCAAGCATCTGCTCGGCGAGAACCCGATGCCGGTGATGTACGACCGAGTGCCGTGGGCGATCTACTGCCACCCCGAAGTCGCGTGGGCCGGCCCCGACGAGCAACAGGCCAAGGAAGCGGGTCACGACGTCGTCGTCGCGAAACACCCGTACAAGTTCAACAGCCGGGCGATGATCCTCGGCGAGACCGAAGGCCTCGTGAAGGTGATCGCCAAGAAGCGTCCCGACGGGACCGCCGGTCAGATCCTCGGCGTGCACATGGTCGGCCCGTGGGTCACCGAGCAGCTGTCCGGCGGTTACCTCGCCGTGAACTGGGAAGCCTCCGTCGACGAGGTCGCCGAGTTCATCCAACCGCACCCGAGCCTCAGCGAGCTGTTCGGCGAGACCGTGCTCTCGCTCACCGGCCGCAACTTCAACGGCTGACCCGACCCACTCACCATCGATACGAACTCCCCACTCAGGACAAAGGACATCCCATGGCAGACGTCACGCTCCCCCAACTCGGCGAAACCGTCACGGAAGGCACGATCACCCAGTGGTTCAAGGCAGTGGGTGACGAGGTGGCCGAGGACGAGCCGCTGTTCGAGGTGTCGACCGACAAGGTCGACACCGAGGTCCCGTCGCCCGTGTCGGGCACGCTGACCGAGATCCGTGCCGAGGAAGGTGACACCGTCGAGGTCGGCACCGTGATCGCGGTGGTCGGCGACGGCGGCGACGCTGCACCGGCGGCACCCGCCGAGGAGTCCGCCCCGGCCGAGGAACCAGCGGCGGAACCCGAGCCGGAACCGGAACCGGAACCGGAACAGCAGGAAGCGCCGGCCTCCGAGTCGCTGCCCGCACCGGAGCCCACACAGGAACAAGCGCAGGCTCCTGCCGAGGAATCTGCCCCGCCCGCCGAGAATGCAGGCGACAACCGGCTGCTCTCGCCGGTGGTCCGCCGCCTGGTGAACGACAACGGCCTCGATCCCGACGCAATCACCGGGACCGGCCCGGGCGGGCGGATCACCCGTGACGACGTGCTCGACCACATCGATGCCAAGGGTTCGAAGGCTCCCGCGGCGTCGGCTGCACCTGCCGCACCTGCTGCTCCCACCGAGTCGGCTCCTGCCGTCGCTCCCGCGCAGCAGGCTCCTGCCCGTCCGGCTGCCGGAGCCCCGTCCGTGAGTGCGGGTGAGCGGGACACGGCCGTCCGGCTGTCGAAGATTCGTCAGCTCACCGGCGATCACATGGTGATGAGCAAGGCGACCAGCCCGCACGCGTTCAGCGTCGTCGAGGTCGACTTCGCGAACGTCGACCTCGTGCGTACCGAACGCAAGGCCGACTGGAAGGCCGACCACGGCTTCAGCCTCACCTACCTGCCGTTCATCGCACGGGCGATCATCGACGGTCTTGCCGAGTTCCCGCATCTCAACGCGAGCGTGTCCGAGAGCGAACTGATCGTCCATGACTTCATCGATCTCGGGATCGCGGTCGACCTCGACTACGAGGGTCTGCTCGCACCGGTGGTGCGCGACGCCGACACGAAGCGGCTCGCCGCGATCGCCTCGGAGATCTCCGACCTCGCCGACCGCGCCCGGAACCGCAAGCTCACCCCGGACGAAATCTCGGGTGGCACGTTCACGATCTCCAACAACGGTTCGGCCGGTTCGGTGTTGACGATGCCGATCATCAACCAGCCGCAGGTCGGCATCATCTCGACCGATGCGATCGTGCGCAAGCCGGTCGTGACGAAGGGCGCCGACGGCGGCGAGGCGATCGCCATCCACCCGGTCGGCAACCTCGCGATGTCGTGGGATCACCGTGCCTTCGACGGCGCCTACGCCGCCGGCTTCCTGAAGAAGGTCAAGGAGATCCTCGAGACGAAGGACTGGACGACCGAGTTGTGACCGCGCCCCGTGCCATTCCGTGTCAGACACCGGATGGCGCAGCGTTGCGTGTGCGTTGGCTGGGGCGGGTTCCGTATCGGGAGGCGTTGGCGGTCCAGCAGTCGTTGTTCGAGAACGGCCGCGGGCAGCACCTGCTGTTGCTCGAACACCCGCACGTCTTCACCCACGGACGCACCGCCGACCTCGCGAACAACCTGCGCTGCGAACCGGCCGCGGTCGGAGCCGAACTGGTCGCTGCCAAGCGCGGCGGTGACATCACCTACCACGGCCCCGGTCAACTCGTCGGCTACCCGATCCTCAACGTCGAGAACTCACTCGGCGCGTCCGACCACGTCTGCGGAGTCGAAGGTCTGGTGATCGACGCGCTCACCGAACTCGGACTCGACAACGCCGGTCGGCTGCCCGGATTCGCGGGCGTCTGGCTCGACCCGGGAACCGAGCGGGAGCGCAAGATCTGCGCGATCGGTGTCCGCCTCCGTCGGGGACGCACGATGCACGGCTTCGCGTTGAACGTCACCACCGACATGGCGTACCTGCGTGAGCACATCGTTCCCTGTGGAATCGGGGACAAGCCGGTCACGTCCCTCGCCGAGGAGGGCGTCGACGTCCCACTCGAGCAGGTTGCGGACATCGTTGCGCGACTCGCCGCCGAGCGTTGGGCGGACGGTTCGCTCGAACGTCAAGACGTCGCATGGACGCACTCGGCCGACGGGCGCGACCTGTCGGCGTTCTCCCGCGGTGAAGGCCCGGGCGAGCAGGTGAAGCTCGTGTCGTCACGTGCTGCTTCGCGCATGGAGGCGGCCGGCGTCACCGGGGGGCTGTCGATCGAGACACGCAAGCCCGATTGGCTGCGTCCGAAGGTCGAGATGGGTCCCGAGGTGATGGAGCTCAAGAAGACGATCCGGTCGCTCGACCTGGTCACCGTGTGCGAAGACGCCGGATGCCCGAACCTGTCCGACTGCTGGTCCGACGGCACCGCCACGTTCATGGTGCTCGGCGAGCGTTGCACCCGTGCGTGCGGATTCTGTCTGGTCGACACGAGCAAGCCGCTCGCTCCGGTTGCCGACGAGCCCGAGCGCGTCGCGGAAGCCATCGCGCGGATGGAACTCGACCACGCCGTGCTCACCATGGTCGCCCGCGACGACCTCGCCGACGGCGGGATGGCCCACGTCGCAGCGTGTGTCGAGGCGATCCGACTGCGTCGGCCGCAGGCCCGGATCGAGACGCTGATCTCCGATGCCAAGGGCGACGATGCCGCCCTCGACCTGCTGTTCGCGTCCCGACCTGACGTGATGAACCACAACGTCGAGACGGTCGCCCGGCTCCAGCGGGCGGTACGTCCCTCGGCCGGATATGCCCGTTCACTCGGCGTGCTCGCCCGTGCGAAGGCTGCCGGACTCACCACGAAGACCGGGTTCATGGCGGGCCTGGGCGAAACCGACGACGAGATCGTCGGCCTGCTCGCCGACCTCGCTGACCTCGGTGTCGACATCGTCACGATCGGCCAGTACCTGCGGCCGACATCGCACCACCTCCCGATCGTCCGCTACGCCGAACCCGCCGAGTTCGACCGCTGGAAGCAGATCGGCGAATCGTTCGGCATCGGCCACGTCGAAGCCAGCCCGCTCACCCGCTCCAGCTACCACGCCAAGGCCTCCGCCGACGCCGTCACCCCCGTCCGTGTGACCTAGCGGGTCAGCCCCCGGTCGAGACGTCGGCGACGACCGCGAGGTGATCGCTGGGCCACACATCGTCGTCGCCGCCGTGACCCACGGTCCATGTACGGATCGGGTTGCCGATCGGCTTCGGACGCGGCCACGACACGAGAACGTAGTCGAGCCGTCGGTCCGGCCACGCCGAGTCGGCGGAGTACGGACACTCCCGCAGCCATGTGTGACCGCTACCGGAACCGGCCTGTTCCCAGGTGTCGGAGAACACGATGCCGTCGACCCCGGCGGTCCGGCCCGTGGCCATTCGGATCTCGTCGGTGTCGGGGACCGCGTTCAGGTCCGCCCCGACGATCACCGGCACGTCCTCGTCCGGGTCACCGCGCCACTCCCGGGCGAGTTCCATGACACGACGAATCTGTGCGACACGATCCGCCGACCGGTCGAATCGATGATCGAGATGTGTCGAGGCGAACGGCCACGGACCGAACGGTGTCTCGATCGACGCTGCGACCACGCGGCGGTGGCTCGGCGATCCGTCTGCCCGAGGAAGGACCTCGTCGGCGAGTCGGTCGACCGGCCATCGGGACAGCACCGCGTTGCCGAACGACTGGCCGGAGTAGAAGATGGGCTCGGTCCGCGCTGCGCGGAAGTCGAGCGCCGAAGCCAAGTCGTCGAGTTGGTCGTGCGCCTCGTCGGACCACACCTCCTGCACACACAGCACGTCCGGATCGACCTCGCGAATCGTGTCGACGATCAAGCGCTGTCGTGCCTCCCACGGCCCGAAATGCCACCACAGGTTCCACGTCATCACCCGGAGCGACATCGGAGCATCTTCCCAGATGTGGATGTCGACGGCGGTTTGGTCCCAGCTTGATACGTTCGCCGGCGATGGTGTGGTCCGTCGAGCAGATCGAGGCGGTGGCACCGTCGTCCGCCGCGATCACCGCGGCACAGCCGTTGGCGGCGCCTGCGCGGTGGCGAAACCCGGGCTGCGACGACCGCGTGCTGTGGGGGTCGTTCCAGGGGAGTGGCGCCGAGCCGTACGACACCGCGGTCGACCACGTCGGCGTCGGTTTCCGCTGCACGTGCCCGAGCCGACGCACGCCCTGCAAACACGCGCTCGCCCTGTTGTTGATGTGGTCGCGCGATCAAGTGCCCACCGCGATTCCGGGGGAACGAGTGGAGGCATGGATCCGACGGCGCGCGACGAATGCGGATCGGGCAGCGACCGAGGCGACCGACGGCGATGACACCTCCGCGGCAACGTCCGATCTGCCCACGGCGTCCACCGCCGATGAGTCGGACGACGTGCCGCCTCCACCTCCACCGGACCCTGACCGAGATGCGGCCCGCGACGAGCGCGTCGAGAGAATGATGGCGGGTCTCACCGAACTGGATCGCTGGCTCGACGATCGGATCCGTACCGGTCTCGCCGACCCGGCACTCGCCCGCTACGGCACGTGGGACGATCTCGCGGCTCGACTCGTCGACGCCCAGGCAGGCAGCCTCGCCAACCGCATCCGCCGACTGGCCGGCCTCGTCGGCGCGTCTCCCACCTGGCACGACGACGTCCTGGCGGAACTGGGACTGCTCCATCTGCTCTCCCAAGCCGGCCGGCGCCTCGGAGCGTTGCCCTCGTCGCTCGCCGACGCGGTGGCGACCACCGTCGGGTGGCAGGTCCGCAAAGCCGATGTTCTGGGTGGAGTCCCCGACACCGATCACTGGGTCGTCGCCGGGCGCAGTGACCAGCGTGAGGACCGCATCGAGGTGCGCCGTCACTGGTTGCGCGGCGAGACGAGTGGACGCTGGGCACTGGTCCTGTCGTTCGCCGCCTATCAGCAGAGCCTCGACGAGAGCCTCGAGGTCGGGACGGTCGTCCATGCCGACCTGCACCGCTACCCGGGTCCAGCGCTGCGGGCGCTCGTCGGGACCCGGCACGCCGACCCCGAAGCGAAGCTGTTTCCCGGAGATCCCGAACCGGGACCGCGTGCGGGGCGACCACCGGGTCAACCGGTCGAAGCGGCCACCGACGAGATCGGTCGGATGCTCGTTGCCGAGCCGTGGCTCGATCGCGTGCCCACCTCGGTGACCGCGTCGATCGTGCGTCGCGGCGATGCATGGTTGCTCGGCGATGACACGGGAACCCTGCCGATCCTCTCGGAACCGACGACCTCGCCCCGTCGCAGCCGCGCCGAGAGCGACGCGGTGACGATGCTCCTCGCGCTCTCGGCAGGAAGACCGGTGGACCTCACCGTGGAATGGACCCCGCACGGCGTCGTTCCGCTGGCGGTCCATCTCGATCACCGCAGCATCGACATCGGCCCGCGAGCCGACGCATCGTTCGTGGGGGCGTCATGACGGTCGAGATGTCGATGGAGGAGCTCTGGGCGGAACTCGTGACGACCGCGCTGCTCGGCACCGACCGCCGCGACCCGCCCGAGCTCGACGGCTCGATCGCCGAGGTGGTCGCCGACAGCGTCCGCAGTGACCCGTCGTCGCGCATGCTCGCCGCGGTCGCCGCCTGTACCGCGGTGCGGCGCGCCGGTGTGCGCCCGGCCGCGCCCGCCGATCCGTTGGCACCACCCGAACCGGACGATCGTCCACCGTGCGTGCCGGCGGCCGTCGACCGATGGCAGCACATCACCAGGTCGTGGCCGGTGCTGGAAGACGAATGGATGCTCTCGTTGATCCGCGGTGGTTGGCGGCTGGCCCCCGAGCTGGTGCCCGCGGCGCTGCAGCGGCATCGACGCGACCCGATCCGACGCGCACGTGTACTGGCCGCAGCGGGCTCGCTCGCTCCGTGGTTGATCGATCACGTCCCGGACCTCGGTCCGAGTACCTCCGCGCGCACGATCACCGCGTTGGACACCGAGGCGATGGCCGAACTGCCCGAGCTGCCGATTCCGCCGGACCTCGCCTCGCTCGTCGATCGGACCGGTGCCGAGTCGGGAGGGGCGATCGCGGTCGGATTGGAGGACGGCACCTTCGGCGAGGCGCACCGTGCGGTGCTCGTCAACCTCGTCGCGCGCTGCGCTCCGGACGCACTCGCGGACGTGGAGGACGTGCTGCGCGCCGTCGACAGCCGGTCGCCCGGTCACCCCCTCGCGGCCACTCTCGCCGACCTCGCCCTCACGCGCCGTCGGATGCTCGACGAGTTGTCGGCACCGGGCCATCCATGATCGGCGGAACCTGATCGCTGGCATGACCCCGGCTCGCTGGTGGAGTTGACGCTGCGCACCGACTGCTCGTGACGACCCCGGTAACGTCGGCGACGATGAGCGACGCCGCAGTATCGGTCCTGCGACCGCACGCCGAGGACGAGTACGCGGACGAACTCGCGGCGCTGGCAGCGGCCGACGATCGGCCGCGACCGCCCGGCTGGAAGCTGTCGCCATGGGCGGTCGTCACCTACCTGATGGGCGGCCCGGTCGGTGGCGAATCGGATCGGGTGATCATTCCCAAGTACGTCGGGTCGCGCCGTCTGATCGAGATCGCCACCGCCACCCTCGCGACAGACCGGGCGGTGCTGCTGCTCGGCGTTCCGGGGACGGCCAAGACGTGGGTCGGCGAGCACCTCGCCGCGGCGATCAGCGGCGACTCCACGCTGCTCATCCAGGGCACCGCCGGCACGACGGAGGAGACACTCCGCTACGGGTGGAACTACGCCCGCCTGCTCGCTGACGGTCCCAGTGAGGAAGCGCTCGTCCCGAGTCCGATCCATCGCGGGATGGCGCGTGGTGCGATCGTGCGCGTCGAGGAACTGACCCGGATGCCGCCCGAGGTACAGGACGCGCTCGTGACCGTGCTGTCCGAGAAGGTCTTGCCGATTCCCGAACTCGACACCGAGCTGTCCGCGGTTCCCGGCTTCAACGTGATCGCCACGGCGAACGATCGGGACCGTGGCGTCAACGACATCTCGTCAGCGCTTCGTCGGCGCTTCAACACGGTCGTGCTGCCCCTCCCCGCCACGGTCGAGGAGGAGGTGGCGATCGTGTCGCAACGTGTCGGCGAACTCGGTCGAGCGTTGGCACTGCCGGAGATCCCGTCGGCAGCCGATGAGATCCGGCGGGTCGTCACGATCTTCCGCGAACTGCGCAACGGCCTGACCGAGGACGAACGCACGTCACTGAAGGTCCCGACCGGCACCCTCTCGACCGCCGAGGCGATCTCCGTCGTCACGAACGGAACCGCGCTCGCGACCCACTTCGGAGACGGAACGCTCGGGGCATCCGACGTGGCCGCCGGCATCGTCGGTGCGGTCGTCAGCGACCCGATCCACGACGCGGTCGCCTGGCGCGAGTACCTCGAGGGTGTGGTCCGCGAACGCCCCGACTGGGGCGACTTCTACGACGCCTGCCGCGACCTCGACCCGTGAGCGCGGGTCGGGCGGTGAGTGTGCAGCTGCTCGGGGTCCGGCACCATGGGCCCGGGTCGGCGCGGTCGGTGGTGCGGGCACTCGACGAGTTGCAGCCCGACGTCGTGCTGGTGGAGGTTCCCGCCGATGTCGAGTCGAGTCTGACGTGGATCGGTAGCGAAGGGCTCGATCCGCCGGTTGCGCTGTTGGGCTACGTCGCGAAGGAACCGGCGCGAGCGATCTTCGCCCCGTTCGCCTCGTTCAGTCCCGAGTGGCAGGCGATCGCGTGGGCGAACGCGCGGGAACTGCCGGTCCGAGCGATCGACCTGCCGATGGCGACCACGTTCGCGGCACACGACGACGCCTCCACCCACGAGATGCTGGTCGACAACGCGCCGATCGACCCCCTCCGCACGCTCGCGGCCGCGGCCGGCGATCCCGACCCGGAGCGGTGGTGGGAGGACGTGATCGAACACCGTGGCGACGGAACTCCGGCCTTCGACGCCGTGGCGGAGGCGATGTCTGCAGCGCGCGAGGGAACCGTCACGGCGGCGGGGGAGGAACGCCGCGAGGCGCACATGCGCCGGGCGATCCGGAAGGCGATCAAGGATGGCCACGAAACGATCGTCGTGGTGTGCGGTGCGTGGCACGTCCCGGCACTCGATCTGACCGATCGTCCGGCATCGGTCGACAACACAACGTTGCGCGGGCTGCCCAGGGTCAAGGTCGCGTCGGCGTGGGTTCCGTGGACACACCGTCGTCTGACCACCTCGTCGGGCTACGGCGCCGGGGTCGACAGCCCCGGCTGGTACCACCACGTGTTCGATCATCCCGGTGCGGACGGCGTGGCACGGTTCCTCGTCGACGCGGCTCGCCTGCTCCGCGAGCAGGGCCAATCGGCGTCCCCTGACCACCTCATCGCCGGCACCCGTCTCGCCGATGCACTTGCGACGATGCGGAATCGACCCCGTCCCGGACTCGGCGAGGTCATCGATGCCGCCGACGCCGTGTTCGGTGGGGTGGACGTCGTCCGCGATCGACTCGTCGTCGGCGACGCATTGGGCAGCGTGCCGGTCGGTGCCCCGCAAGTTCCCCTCGCCCGTGACCTGGCTGCGGCGCAGAAGACCGCACGGTTGAAGCCGAGCGCGACGCCGAAGGTGGTCGAGGTCGACCTGCGGACACCGACAGGGCTCCGCAAGTCGCACCTCCTCCATCGACTGCTCGCGCTCGGCGTCCCCTGGGGGACGCCGGAGGAAGGGCGCGGTTCGTCCGGAACGTTCCGCGAGACCTGGCGGGTGGCATGGGAACCCGAACTCAGCGTCCGTCTGGTCGAGCGGTCCGGTTACGGCAGCACGGTGGAGTCGGCGGCGACGGCTCGACTGGTCGAACGCTCGGGCGCCGCAACGTCTCTCGGAGAGTTGGTGGGCGTCCTCGAACTCGCACTGTTCGCCGACCTCCCCGACGCGGTGACACCGAGCGTTCAGCGACTGGCCGACCGCGCCGCGACCGATCCCGATGTCGGTCACCTGATCGACGTGATGGTTCCGCTCGCCAACGCGCTGCGCTATGGCGACGTCCGCGGATCGGACGCCGGAAGCTTGCGCGACGTGTTCGACGGTCTCGTCGTGCGTGTGCTGGCCGGACTCGTCCCCGCCTGCTCGTCGCTCGACGACGATGCGGCCGCGCGTATGGTCGAGCGGCTCACGGCGATGCAGACGGCGCTCGCGATGCTCGATCACGACGCACGTCGACAGGCATTCCCCGCAGTCCTCGAGCAGCTGGCTCCACGCCACGCGATGCGCCACGGGTTGATCTGCGGACGGGCCACGCGTCTCCTGCACGATGCCGGTCGGTGGGACGAACACGTCGTCGAGCGCCGTCTCTCCCAGGCGTTGAGCGGAGGGACACCTCCCGATGTCGGCGCGGCATTCGTCGAGGGTTTCCTTGCGGGGTCGGGCACGGTTCTGGTGCACGACGCGGCGCTCCTCGCGGTCGTCGATCGGTGGCTCTGCTCCCTGACGCCGGACGCGTTCGAGGCGACCGTCGCGTTGTTGCGGCGCACGTTCGGTGCGTTCGAACCAGCGGAGCGCCGCCAGATCATGTCGCTGCTGATGGGCGGTGCCGTGGCGTCGACGTCGGGTTTCGGTCCCGACGTCGATCCTGCGCGTGCCGCCGCCGCGCTCGAGACGGTGCGGCACATGCTGGGGATTCCACTGACCGAGGCGGTGCCGGTCGGATGAGTGAGATGGGCGAGGTGTTGCCGCAGGTGTCGGTGTCCGAACGTCGACGGCGGTGGCGGTTGGTGCTCGGTGGTGCGGCCGACGAAGCGGATTCCGGAGACGCGGGAACGGCTTCGACGGACGACGACGAGGGTGCTGGCGAGGGCGGTGGCGGCGGGGATGCGGGCGACGGTGCTTCTGCCGGCGCTGAAGGCGGCCGGCCGGGTCTCGCGGGTGACGACGCTCGGATCGACGCCGCACTCGGCGCGCTGTACGACCGTGAGGCGATCGACTCCCGTCGTGGAGGTGCCGGTCGGGCGGGCGGGCTCGGTCGGTCGAAGCCCGGCGTCGTGCGCTGGCTCGGCGACATCCGTCGCTACTTCCCGACGTCGGTCGTCCAGGTGCTCCAGCGTGACGCCGTCGAGCGTCTCGACCTGCAGCAACTGCTGCTCGAGCCGGAGCTGTTGGAAGCGGTCGAACCCGACATCGGCCTCGTCACCATGCTGGTCGAGCTGAACCGTTTGCTCCCCGACGAGACCCGCGCCACCGCCCGCCAGGTGATCGCCCGGGTGCTCGCCGACATCGAGCGTCAGCTCACCGATCACACCCGTCAAGCCGTACGCGGTGCCCTCGCCCGCGCCGCCCGAACCCGGCGTCCACGTCCGGGCGACATCGATTGGCCGCACACGATCGAGGCGAACCTGCGGCACTGGCTCCCCGAGCAACGCACGATCGTTCCCGAGCAATTGATCGGACATGGGCGTCGCCAGCAGAGTCTCGCCCGCGACGTGGTGATCGCCGTCGACCAATCCGGGTCGATGGCCGACTCGGTCGTGTATGCATCGCTGTTCGCCGGCGTCCTCGCCCAACTGCCGACACTGCGCACGAAGTTCTACGCGTTCGACACGTCGATCACCGATCTCACCCCGTTCCTGCACGACCCGGTGGACGTGCTCTTCGGCGTGCAGCTCGGTGGTGGGACCGACATCGCCTCGATGCTGACGCACTGCCTGCGCGAGATCGACCGACCGCGGCGCAGCGTGTTGTTCCTGATCTCCGACCTGTTCGAGGGCGGCAACGGGGAGTTGATGCGGCGGCGGGTCGCCGAACTCGTCACCGCAGGAGTGACCGTGGTGGTCCTGCTCGCGTTGAGCGACGAGGGGACACCGGCGCACGATCACGAACACGCCGCAGCGCTCGTCGAAGTCGGCGCGAGGGTGATGTCGACCACTCCCGCCGAGTTCCCCGAGGTCCTCGCGGATGCCCTCGCGGCGCGGTGACGCCAGTAGTCTGTTGCCCGCATGGGTCAGTTGGTCGCCGTCACCGAGAAGCCGAGTTCGACGCCGGGCGTGGTCCGCTTCGAGCTCAATCGCACCCTGTCCGGGCAGGGCCACGAAAGGTTCCGGTCCGTCGCCGATGCCTACGGGCCCACCCCGTCGGACGAACTCGCGCGTCGTTTCTTCGCGACGGAGCGGGTCGAGGCGGTACACGTCTACTCCAACATCGTCACGGTCGACCTGCGCAAGGGTTTCGATTCCGAGGGCCTCGCCGAGATCGTGCGCGACATGTACCAGTACTGGAAACAGGGCGTCGAGCCGCCGACGTTCGAGGATCTCCAGCCCGAAGAACCGGCCGACACGGGTGACGCCGCCGCGGACGCCGGTGGCGATTCTGCGCTGACCGAAGCCGCCAAGAAGGTGCCGATGCACCTGCTCGTGCGCGCTCGCGAAGCCCGCGAACGCTGGAACAACAAGTAGCGCACATCGACCCCTTGCTGTATCGAACATCTGTTCGATACAGTTGGCGAGATGGAACTTGCTGTCGATCACTCTGCCGTTCATCGTCGACGGGCACCGCAGCCAGGTGCCCTCCAGGACGTACTCGCTGAGCTGGGGGAACGCGTCAAGCCGATCGCTCTGGCCCGCGAGAAGACCATGCCGGTCGCCCATCCGTTCGATCGGTTGCTGCCCGATGGGCTGATGCGCGGACAGGTCGTGTCATGTCGAGGGTCCGGTGCCCGATCGGTGGCGTTCGGCCTGGTCAGCACCGCACTCGCCGAAGGTGCGTGGATGGCGGTCATCGACGTTCCCACGTTCGGGACCGATGCCGCCGCCGAGTTGGGGGTGCCCCTCGAACGGGTGGTGCGCGTCGAAACGAATGCCGTCGGTTCGTCAGGATCGGGCTGGGTCGACGTGATGGGTGCAGCGGTCGACGGTTTCGATCTCGTCCTCACCCGGGTCCCGGCCGAGCTGCACGATCGGCGCCCGGCCGCGGTGCGGAAGTTGAATTCGCGAGTGCGCCAGAAAGGCGCCGTCGTGGTCACGCTCGGCACCGCCGGGGCGCTCGGTGGCGACATCGAATTGACGACACAGCGAACGTCGTGGGCAGGTTTGGAAGACGGCGCGGGGCATCTGGAACGCCGTGTGGTCGAAGTGCAGGCGAGTGGACGTCGGATCCCGGAACGTCGCTCCTGCGCCATCGAGATGGTCGGAGCCGGTACCCGGGTGGCCCTGGGTGTGGCGACCGAACGTGATCCGCAGGCCGAACTGCTCGCCGAGATGACCGCGACGACCGAGAAGGCCGATGGGGTCGTGGTGACCGACCTGAACGACCGGCGCCTCGCCGGCTGAGCACGCTGGAGAGCGAGATGAGCCAGGAACCCGACAGTTCCCCATCCGGTCCGGTCCGGATGGCCACCATCTGGTGTCCGGACTGGCCAGTCGTCGCAGCGGGTTGCCCCGCCGACGTGCCCGCTGCCGTGCTGCGCGCACATCGGGTCGTGGCACGCACCCGTGCTGCGGCCGACGAGGGGATCGTGATCGGTCAGCGTCGGCGCCAAGCTCAGCAGCGCTGTCCGAGCATCATGCTGCTCGACGACGACCCGTCGCGCGATGCGCGTGAATTCGAGTCGATCGTGCGCACGGTTGCCGAGATCGCACCGCGTGTCGATGTGGTCGAACCGGGATGGATGAGCGTCGCCGCGCGTGGGCCGTCGCGATACTTCGGGGGCGACGAGGCGATGGCGACTCACGTGCGTGATGCGGTGATGGGCGTGTCGGGGATCCCCGTCGGGCTCCAGGCCGGCGTCGGTGTGGCCGACGGTCGGTTCGCGGCGAGCGTGGCGGCGCGGCTCGGCGTGCGACGTGGGCACCCGGTCGTCGTCGCACCGGGTGGATCGAGAGATTTCTGCGGACCGCTCCCGATCGGCTGGTTGCAGACACTCGACGAGGTCGACGCCGACCTCGTCGATCTCTTCGTGCGGCTCGGGTTACGTCGTCTCGGTGAGCTCGCTGCTCTGGATCCGTCCGATGTGCTCGGTCGGTTCGGGCCGGTGGGGGCGCACGCTCACCGGCTCGCTTCCGGTACCGACATCCGTCCGGCCAACACCGTCGACCCCGCACCTGAGCGTCGTCTCGCGCGCGTCCTCGACGACCCGGCAGCGCAGAGCGAGGCCGTCGTGTTCGTCGCCAAACAGTTGGCCGACGAACTCGCCGACCGACTCGGTGCCGATGGCCGGGTGTGTACCCGGCTGGTCGTGCTGCTCGAAACCGAACACGGAGAACGCTCCGAACGGTCGTGGTATCGGTCGGCGGGGATGTCCGCGGCGGCGATGGTCGAGCGGGTGCGCTGGCAGCTCGATGCGTGGGTGAACCTGCCGCGTGGGAGCGAACACGAGATCACCGGTGGAGTCACACTCGTTCGGCTGGCGCCGGAAGAGGTGCGCGCGGATGACGGCGTCCAACTCGGGTTGTGGGGCGGACAGTCCGACGCCGACCGGCGGGCGCTGCGGTCGATCGCGCGGCTCACCACCCTCACGTCGGAAACTGCCGTCACCGTGCCGGTCTGGCAGGGAGGGCGGCTTCCGGCGGATCGATACCGCTGGATGCCCGCCACCTTGGTCGACCTCGATCAGCGCGAACGAGCGGTGTCGCGCACCGCAACGGGGGCGGGGATCGATGGACGTTCCGGCCCGTGGCCGGGGTGCCTTCCCGCGCCGGCTCCGGCGACGGTGTTCGACGAACCGTTGCCGCTCGATGTCCTGGATGCCCGGGGCCAGGTGGTGCGAGTGAGCGGCCGGGGGACGATGTCGGCCGATCCCGCCGCGATCAGGTTGCTCCTGGGGAGTGAGGCCGAGGGATGGCAGCGCGGACCGTTGAGCACGGTGCGTTCGTGGGCAGGACCGTGGCCCGTCGATCAACACTGGTGGGAGCCGACCCGACATCGTCGACTCGCCCGCTTCCAGATGCTCGTCGATGGTGACGATGGCGATGGTGGAGATGACGGCTCCGAGCAGCGTGCTCATCTCGTGATCGCCGAGCACCAGCACTGGTACCTCCTCGCGACCTACGACTGACATCGCAACAGCCCCGATACCTCCCGACCGGTGGTGCCTGGAGGTTCGGGCATGGTGTGCTTCGACGTCGGCCTGCTACAACCGGCGGATGAGCATCGAACGACTCCGTGCCGACGTTGCCGCTCGCGATCCGCTCGACCGACGCGAGGAGGAGTCGATCGGACGGTTCCTCACCGAACTCGACGCCTTGGCCGAACCACTGTCGCAGCAATCCGACACGACCCACGTGACCGGGTCGGCGATCGTCGTCGGGCCGCGCGGTGTCGTGCTGCACAAGCACCGTCGGCTGGGGATCTGGTTGCAGCCAGGAGGGCACGTCGACGCCGGTGAGATGCCGTGGGAGGCGGCGCTCCGCGAGGCGCGGGAGGAGACCGGCCTCGACGTGTCGTTCGCCGGTCCGCTCGATGCCGATGGCATCCCGCCGCTGATCCACGTCGACGTCCATGCCGGCGGGCGCGGACACACGCACCTGGACACGCGCTACCTGATCGACGGCGGTGACGCCGACCCGAATCCGCCGGAGAGCGAGAGTCAGGAGATCGGTTGGTTCGCATGGGACCTCGCGATCGAGACAGCGGACCCGGGCCTGCGGGCGATCCTCGAGCATCTCGCGACACGCGCTGCGTGAGTGTGCTTGACTCTTCGGATGCTCCAAGAATTCAAGGATTTCATCAATCGTGGCAATCTCGTCGACCTGGCGATCGCCTTCATTCTGACGCTCTTCTTCGCGCCGATCGTGACCGCCCTGGTCGACGGCGTGATCTTGAACCTCATCGCTGCGATCTTCGGCCAACCGAACTTCGACTCGATCACCATCGACGTCGGAGACGCACAACTCCTCGTGGGAACCGTGATCACCGCCATCGTCCAGTTCGTGATCGTGGCGTTCGTCTGCTTCTTGATCGTCAAGGCGTACAACGCGATGAAGGGGCCCGAGGACGAGGCCGGACCGTCGGAGACCGATCTGCTGATCGAGATCCGCAACGAGCTGCGTGCACGCAACAACGAAGGCTGACCAACGGACAAGTGTCATGGTCCGGTGACGTGATTCGCGTCGCCGGACCCGATTCAATGTGGGCATGATCCGCCGCCCCTTCATCGCGCTCGCATTCGTGCTGGGCGCATGCGGTACCGGCGAAGCTGCATCTCCCGAGACTCCTCCATCGAGCGACCCGACACCCACCGTGCCCGGTGTCGGACAGCTTCCGGACACGGTGCCGACGCCCAGCGTGGAGGCCGGGGTGGTGCCCGCCGTCGAGATTCCGCCGTCGATCGAGATCACCCGTCCCGTCGATGACGAAGGCGCCGTGCTCGACAGCGTGGCCGAGCAGGTCCAGGGGAATCGCCTCATCGCGATCGGGGACTCGATCCTCGCGTCGACGTCCACGCGATACGGCGGCGAGATGTGTGCCGCGCTGAATCCCCTCGGTTGGGACGTCGAAGTCGACGCCGAGCCCGGACGGTTCGTCCCGTTCGGGAACGAGGTTCTCACCGAGCGCCTCGCCGACGACGTGTCCGACGACGAGGACTTCGACGCCGCCATCGTCCACCTCGGCAGCAACTACGGCGAAGACCAGGACGAGTACTACGAGGAGTTGGCCGAGATCCTGTTTCGCATCTCGCCGCGCCCGACGCTGCTGATGAATGTCACCGAGTACCGGCCCGCGTGGGCCGAGGTGAACGAGACCATCGACCAACTCGCGGCCCTGTACGACAACGTCACCGTGATCGACTGGGAGAACGTGTCGTCGTTCCCCGGTGTTCTGAGCGGCGACGGACTGCATCCCGGAAACCAGGGCGAGGCCGTGCTGGTCGACCTGCTGGCGGTCGCGCTCGGCACGGTGGCTGAGGAGGAGGGCGAGTGCCTCCCCACCTCGTTCACCGACGACTCGTTGGTCGGCCGCGGGTCGGGCACGAGCAGCGGTGGGTCCGGCAGCGACTTCTCGACCGGAGACACGTCGTCGAGTTCGAACAACTCGTCGAGCGGCGGTTCGTCGTCGGGCGGTTGGACGCCGGACGATTCTTCCGGCAGCGGCGACGGGAGTTCGACCGATGGCGGTTCGTCCGGTGGTGGCGACGGCGGGACGACCGAGACGACGTCGCCACCCGAGACCGCTCCACCCGTGACGGCTCCACCCCAGACCTCGCCGCCGCAGACGTCGCCTCCGCAGACGTCGC
>NZ_BAOL01000197.1 GCF_000350145.1 Ilumatobacter nonamiensis YM16-303
CGTGCCATCGGGTGTCTGACACCGGATGGTTCTCGATCGTCAGTCGGGTTTGCGGGCGCGGCTGGGTTGGACGCGTGGGGCCTCGTTCGGCATCTTCGGGTAGACCGGTGGCCAGGGGGCGTCGGGGATACCGTCGGCGAGGTCGGAGGCGAATCGCTCGACGAGTGGGGTGATCGTGCACTCGGCGTCGTCCATCAGCTCCCACGGGTCACCGTGCTCAGCGAGCCGACCCGGCACCGTGTCGATGGTACAGGCGTCGGGATCGATCGTGTCGAGTTCGTCCCACCGGAACGGGGTCGACACCTGCGCTCCGACGCGGGGCCGGACGCCCCAGGCACCGAACATGTTCTTGTGTGGCGCGTTCTGGTTGAAGTCGACGAAGACGCGCTCACCGCGCTCCTCCTTCCACCACTTGTCGGTGATCAGATCCGGGTGCCGGTCGGCGAGCATCCGGCCCAGCGCCACCACCGCTCCCCGCACGGCGAACGAGTCCCAGCCCGGCTCGACCCGCACGTAGATGTGGATGCCCTTGCTGCCGGTCGTCTTCGGAAACCCGATCATGCCGAGCTCGGCGAGCAGGTCGCGAGTGTGCCCGGCGGCTTCGCGAGTCATGTCGAACGTGACGCCGGGCGAGGGATCGAGGTCGATCCGCATCTCGTCGGCGTCGTCGGGTTCCGACGCGCGGAACTGCCACACGTGTAGCCCGAGCACTCCCTGGTTGGCGGCCCACAGAACGTGGGCCAGATCGGAGATGACGAGCGCTCGTGACGGGGTCCCGTTGATCGTCTGGACCCTGGTCGTCGTCAACCAGTCGGGTGCCGAGTCGGGGATCCGCTTCTGGAAGAACGATTTCCCACGTACACCATTCGGGTACCGCTCGAGCAGGACGGCGCGGTCGCGCAGTGTCCGCATGATCGGGTCGCCGACCGCGACGTAGTAGTTCGCGAGATCGAGCTTGGTCCGCTCCTGCTTGTCCGGCCCGACCGACGGGAACATCGGCTTGCCGGGGTTGGTGATCGAGACGGTCCGCTGGCCGCCTTCCGGCAGATCGACGGAGACCTCGACCGGTGCTCCGAACTCCTCCGACGACGCCACGCCATCGAAGTTACGTCACCTGATGGACCCACAGCGGCAACATGGCGGGGAGTTTCGGATCACCCGAATGGGGTATGACTAGGGGTCGTGGATGAACTGCTGACCCCCGACCACACTCCTCGCCCCGCAGCGGCCGGATTGTGGTCCCTGCTCGACGACCTCGGACCCGAGGAACTCCTCGCGCGACAGCACGCCACCGAACTCGACATCCTGACGATGGGGATCACGTTCACCGTGTACTCCGACGGCGAGAACATCGACCGGGCATGGCCGTTCGACGTCGTGCCGCGCATCATCCCCGGCGACGAGTGGAGCCAGGTCGAACGTGGTCTCGCACAGCGGCTGCGAGCCGTGAACATGTTCATCGACGACCTGTACAACGACCAGCGCATCATCGAAGACGGCGTGTTTCCGCCCGACCTCCTCCAGGATTCGGCGAACTTCCGCCCCGAGTGCGTCGGAGCGCACCCGAAGTTCGGAGTGTGGGCGCACATCTCGGGTTCGGACCTCGTTCGTGACGACGACGGAACGTTCTACGTGCTCGAGGACAACCTCCGTGTCCCGTCCGGCGTGAGCTACGTCATCGAGAATCGCGCCGTCACGAAGCGCGCGTTCCCCGAACTGTTCGGGCACAACCGCATCCGGCCCGTCGACACCTACACCGACGCCCTCAGCCGATTGCTGGCGTCGCTCGCTCCCGACGGCGTGCGCAAGCCACGGATCGTCGTGCTCACCCCCGGCATCTTCAACTCGGCGTACTTCGAGCACTCGTTCCTCGCGCAGCGGATGGGTGCCGAACTCGTCGAAGGTGGCGACCTCGTCGTCGGCGACGACGACTGCGTCTACATGCACACCACCGACGGGCGCCGACGCGTCCACGTGATCTACCGACGCATCGACGACCTCTTCCTCGACCCCGAAGCATTCCGCCCCGACTCCCTCCTCGGCGTCGCCGGCCTGATGCGGGCCTGGAAGGCCGGAAACGTGGGCATCGCCAACGCCCCGGGCGCGGGTGTCGCCGACGACAAGTGCGTCTACGCCTGGATGCCGGACATCATCCGGTACTACCTCGACGAGGAGCCGCAGATCGCCAACGTGCCGACCTACCGCTGCATGTACGACGAAGAGCGTGAGTACGTCCTCGAACACCTCGACGAACTCGTGATGAAGCCGGCGAACGAGAGCGGCGGATACGGGATCACGATCGGGAGCCGGGCGACCGAGGAGGAACTCACGGCGTGCGCCGAGGCGATCCTCGACGACCCGCGCAACTGGGTGGCGCAACCGATCATCAACCTGTCGACCGTGCCGACGCTGATCGACGGCAACCTCGAACCGCGTCACGTCGACCTGCGCCCGTTCATCCTCACGGGCGAGTCGAGCTACGTCACCGCGGGAGGGTTGACCCGAGTGGCGCTCCAAGAGGGTTCGCTGATCGTCAACTCGTCGCAGGGTGGCGGCAGCAAGGACACCTGGATCGTCGACGAACCGCGAGACGGCAACCAGTGGTCGCAGAGCCAGAGCCAGACCCAGTCCCAAGGGGACAGCGCACAACAGCAATCGCAGTCCATCGGGGGAGGGGAGGCCTGATGGCGCTCCTGACGCGCAACGCCGACCGCATCTACTGGGCCGCTCGGTACCTCGAACGCGGCGAGGACGTGTCGCGACTCGTCCAGTCCTACGGCGAACTGATCGACGACCTCCCGACCGAGGACGACTCGGTGTCGCGGTGGGGAGCCCTCCTGGCGGTTCTCGGTGAGACTCACTCCGGATCAACCGACGACCTCGAGTCGAAAACCGTCGAGATCGACGAGCGGTACGTGGTCCGTCGGCTCGTGTCCGACGCCAAGCAGGAAGGCAGCGTTGCCCAGTGCGTCAAGGCCGCACGATCGAACCTGCGCACGACGCGAGAGGTGCTGCCGCGTGAAGCGTGGCGGGCCGTGAACGACCTCTCGTTGTTCACCCGCGACGAAGCGGTCCGCGCCGATGATCGACGGTTCCGGGACCGCGTCCTGACCCGCGTGATCGACGACAGCCGGCGCCTCGACGGCATTCTCACCTCGTCGATGTCGCGCGACGACGCCTGGCAGATCTGGCGGCTCGGTCGATATCTGGAACGAGCCGACATGACGACCCGCGTCGTCGGCGTGCGCGCGGCCGCGCTCATGGCGCACCGCGAGTCGTCGCTGAGCTACGACGAAGTCCACTGGATGGGCGTGCTGCGGTCGTTGTCGGCCCTCCAGATGTACCAGCGTTCGACACGCGGTTCGATCGACGCGACATCGGTGGTGCAGTTCCTGCTGTTCGACGCTCGCTTCCCCCGTGCGGTGGCGTTCTGTCTCGATGAGATCGATCGCAGCCTGGACCGGCTCACCAGGTCGGACGGCGTGCGGGCGACCGTCACGGTCGCCCGCGACGCGCTCATGTCGACCATGGCGACGACCACCGACGGCGCCGATCTCGATCGCGCGATGGAGTGGGTACAGTCGCTGCTCGGCAAGGTGAACAGCGCGATCACGGATCGCTATCTCAGTATCGATGGTGGTTGATGAGTACGACGTCCGACGCCGTGGATCCGACTGACCTCGGCGAACTCGTACGACGACAAGGCGCGATCGACCGGCTGCTCATGGCCGAAGGCGCCGGCCACATCGTCCACGACCTTCCCGTCCGTTCCGACGGCCGTTCCGTCGGCATCGCGAGCCGCCCGTGGCGACTCGATCCGATGCCCTATGTGATCTCCGCGGACGAGTTCACGTGGATCGAGGGTGCGGTCACGCGACGCATGCAGATGCTCGAGTCGCTGCTCGACGACCTGTACGGGGAACGCCGTCTGGTCGCCGACGGTCTGGTGGACCCGGCGGTGCTGTGGGGTTCTCCCGGCTATCGCCTCTCGGCGGTCGGTGCGGTCGCCCGACGCCACCAGCGCCGCTGGCTCTCCACGTATGCGGTCGACATCGTCCGCACCGCTGACGGTGTCTGGTTCGCGATCGCCGACCACACCGACACTCCCGCCGGACTCGGGTACACGTTGCTCGACCGCAGTGTCCTGACGCAGGTCGCCGACATCGGCGACGAGCTCCCGCGCAGCCTCGACGCGTCGCTGGCGATGGTTCGACGCGCGCTGGTCGACACGACGACCGTCGATGGCCCGCGTGTCGTGATGCTGACGAGCGGGATCGACCATCCGGCGTACGTCGACCACTCGTACATGGCGACACAGTTGGGCTTCAACGTCGTCGAGGGCCCCGACCTCGTCGTCCGCGAGAGTCAGCTGTGGCTCCAGACGCTCGGCGGGCTCGAGCGCATCGACGTGCTGCATCGACGGATCGTCGATCGGCAGCTGGACCCGTTGGAGACCAACACCTTCGGAGCTGCAGGCATCCCGGGTGTGCTGCTCGCGGATGACGCCGGCACCGTGACGATGGCCAATGCGCACGGCACCGGGCTGATCGAGGCTCCGGCGCTGGTCGGCGCCTGGGATCGGGTGGGTGAGGCTCTGACCGGTGACGAACCGTGGTTGCACCTGCGTTCCCCGCGAGTCGCCGCCGGCTCCACGCGCATCGACGATGTGCTGGGACGACCGGCCGAGCGCATCCCGTGTCTGGTGGACGGCCAAGTCGTCGATCAGCCGATCGTGCTGCGCTTCCACGCGGTCGCGACCGACGAGGGAATCGCCGTGATCCCCGGAGGAAACGGCCGGATCATCGAGCCGCACGACGACCCGACGCTGCCCACTCCGTCGCGGGTGAAGGACATCTGGGTCCTCGGCGACACGATCGCGCCGAGCCTCGTCGTCGACGTCCGATCGGCGCCACAGGTCGACTTCATCACGTCGGTGCCGACTCGCGCCGCGCACTCCTTGTACTGGCTCGGACGGGCGTCCGAGCGCGCGGAAGCGGTGGCGCGTTCGATGCGGGTCATCGCTGCAGCGGCGCCGGTGGCCGCGTGGGACGGTCGCGCGACGCCGGCGATGCAACTGCTCGCGGCGCTGACCGGCTCCGACGTGCCCGACACCGCGGCCGTCGACCCGGCGATGCCGGCAGCGCTGACCGACGCTCGTCGCAAAGCGGTCGTCGCCGCATCGGAATCGCTCGAATTCCACATCGGATCGATGCTCGCCGAGTCGGCGTCGGTCCGCGAGTTCCTCAGCACGACCACCGGCCGCGTGCTCGGTGAGATGGTCGACAGCCGTGACCGGCTGGTCGCGCGACCGGACGACGTCGACGCGCTGGACACGATCCTGTACCAGCTCTCGGCGTTCGCCGGGTTGTGGAGCGAGAGCGTCGTGCGCGGACCGGCGTGGTACTACGGCGACTTCGCCAAGCGCTACGAACGCGCGCTCGTCGCGGTCACGAGCGCGTCGATGGCCGTCCGGATCCAGGTCGACACCACGCTGGCCGACGACGCTCGGCGACGCGGGCTGGAGGCGGTGCTCGCATCGAACGACAGCCTCGTGGCGTACCGCCGTCGGCACCGCAGCGACGTGGAACTCGATGCGATCCTGGCGCTGATCCTCCACGACCAGCGCAACCCGCGCTCGGGTGCCGCGTCGGTCGCCGGGATGGTCCGCAACGCCGAGGCGATCGGGTGGACGGCGGGGATCGAGCGGCTCGAATCCCTCGGCGACGATCTGGCCGGCTTCGCCGTGGGGACTCCGCCGGCAACGCTCGAACGGATCGCCTCTGCCCTTCACGACCTGGCCGTGGAACTGACCTCGACGCGGCTCGTCGCCCCGCCTCACCCGACGCTCGTCAGGTCCCGACTCGTCGATCCGGGTGCGGTCGCATGACCCGGTATCGCGTCACCCATCGCACGTCCTACCGATACGGCCTGGCCGTCAACGACGCGTACACGGTGGCGTGTCTGCTCCCTCGCGACCGAGACTTCCAGCAGGTGAACTCGGCCCGAGTCACCACGACCCCGGCACCCGACGAGTTCGTCGAGACCCGTGACGTCTTCGGGAACCGGATCGTGCAGCTCGGTGTCCATCACCGCCACGACGCGTTCGAGATCTCGGCACAGAGTGTGGTCGACACGCACGTGCCGGCGGTCCCGACGACGACCCAGCCGTGGGAGGACGTCGCCGCGGCGGCGCGTGGGCTCCGGGATGCATCGGCGACGAAGATCGGCCCGTATCGGGCGCTGACCCAGGCGTCGACACCGGCGCACCGTCCCGAGCTGCTCGCCGCGTTGGCGAACCGTGTGTTCCCGCCGCGCCGTCCGGTCGTCGAGGGTGTCGCGGCGCTGTCGCGCGAGATCTTCGACACGTACACGTTCGACGGGACGGCGACCGATTGGGCGACGCCGCTCGACACGGTGCTCGAGAAGCAGCGCGGCGTGTGCCAGGACTTCGCTCATCTGGCGACGGCGGTGCTGCGCTGGGTCGGACTCCCCGCCTCGTACGTGAGCGGTTACATCGAGACCGAACCGCCTCCGGGCGAGGTGAAATCGATCGGTGCCGATGCCTCCCATGCCTGGTGCTCGGTGTGGACCGGCCCGGATGAGCAGGGCGGCGGCTGGCTCGACCTCGATCCCACGAACGACCAGGTTCCGCCGACGCGTCACGTGACCGTCGGGTGGGGTCGGGACTACGCCGACGTCGCACCCGTTCGTGGCGTCGTCCTCGGCCCTGGCTCGAATCAACTCATGGACGTCGCCGTCGACGTCACCCGCCTGTCCGCCGACCCCTGACCGCCTACTGCCCATCCGGTGTCAGGCACCCGATGAGGCG
>NZ_BAOL01000196.1 GCF_000350145.1 Ilumatobacter nonamiensis YM16-303
CGTTACGTGACGGGTCTGACCCGTTACGTAACGCGGGGAGGCTGGACTACCGTCGGAAACATGAGTCAAGAGGTACGTGGAATCGTCGCCCGGGCGAAGGGCGAACCGGTCTCGCTGGAGACGATCGTGATCCCGGATCCGGGTCAGGGTGAAGTCGTCGTGGAGATCCAGGCCTGCGGGGTCTGCCACACCGACCTCCACTATCGGGAAGGCGGAATCAACGACGAGTTCCCGTTCCTGCTCGGCCACGAGGCGGCGGGAACCGTCGACTCCATCGGCTCGGG
>NZ_BAOL01000195.1 GCF_000350145.1 Ilumatobacter nonamiensis YM16-303
AGCGTTACGTAACGGGTCAGACCCGTCACGCAACGGTCAGAGGGTGGCGAGGAGAGTATTCAGGGTTTCGCTGGGGCGCATGATGGCGGAGGCCTTCGCGTCGTCGGGCTGGTAGTAGCCGCCGATGTCGGCAGGCTCGCCCTGGACCGCCAACAGCTCGTCGGTGATCTTCTGCTCGTTCTCCGTGAGCGCGGCCGCCAGCGGAGCGAACCGTGCGGCGACCTCGGCGTTCTCGGTCTGATCGGCGAGCGCCTGGGCCCAGTAGAGGGCGATGTAGAAGTGGCTGCCGCGGTTGTCGATCGAACCGAGGCGACGGGCCGGCGACTTGCCGTTCTCGAGCAGCTGTCCCGTCGCGGTGTCGAGAGCAGCGCCGAGCATGCGCGCCGCGTCGTTCTCGGTGACCTCGGCGAGGTGCTCGAACGAGACCGCGAGCGCCAGGAACTCGCCGAGGCTGTCCCACCGGAGGTAGTTCTCCTTGACGAGCTGTTGAACGTGCTTCGGGGCCGACCCACCGGCACCGGTCTCGAACAGACCGCCTCCGTTGAGCAGCGGAACGATCGACAGCATCTTCGCGCTCGTGCCCAGTTCGAGGATCGGGAACAGGTCGGTGTTGTAGTCACGCAGGACGTTGCCGGTGACCGAGATCGTGTCCTCGCCGTTCCGCATCCGCTGCAACGAGAACCGAGTCGCCTCGGTCGGCGCCATGATCTCGATCTGCAGGCCGTCGGTGTCGTGGTCGCCGAGGTAGGTGTTCACCTTCTCGATCAGTTGCGCGTCGTGCGCCCGGTTGGCGTCGAGCCAGAACACGGCGGGAGCCCCAGTCGCCCGGGCACGACTCACGGCGAGACGGACCCAGTCGCGAATCGGCTCGTCCTTCACCTGGCAGGCGCGGAAGATGTCGCCTTCCGACACGGCGTGCTCCATCAGCACGTTTCCGTCGGACTCGACGACGCGCATCGTGCCGGCCGACGCCGCCTCGAACGTCTTGTCGTGGCTGCCGTACTCCTCGGCCTTCTGCGCCATCAATCCGACGTTCGGGACGGTTCCCATGGTGGTCGGATCGAACGCACCGTTGGCGATGCAGTCGTCGATCGTCGCCTGGTAGATGCCGGCGTACGACGAGTCGGGAATGACGGCTTTCGCATCCTGACGTTCGTCGTTCTTGTTCCACATCTTCCCGGAGTCGCGGATCATCGCGGGCATCGACGCGTCGATGATGACGTCGCTGGGTACGTGGAGGTTCGAGATCCCCTTGTCGGAGTCGACCATCGCCAGATCCGGCCCGGCCTCGTACGCGGCGGCGAAGTCGGCTTCGATCTCGGCGCGCTGATCGTCCGGCAGCGATGCGAGTGCCGACAGCACACCTCCGAGGCCGTTGTTCGGGTTCGCCCCGGCCTCCCGCAGCGCGTCGCCGTGCTTGGCGAAGACATCGGCGAAGAACACCTCGACGCCGTGACCGAAGATGATCGGGTCGGACACCTTCATCATCGTGGCCTTCAGGTGCAGCGAGAACAGCACGCCGCGTTCCTTGGCGTCAGCGACCTGCTCGGCGAGGAAGGTGCGCAGCGCGGCGACGTCCATCACCGTGGAGTCGATGACCTCGCCGGCCAGCAGCGGGAAGTCCGGCTTGAGCACCGTGACCGCTCCCTCGGCGTCGACGTGCTCGATGCGGACGCTGGTCGGCTCGGCCACGGTCACCGACTGCTCGTTCGAGGCGAAGTCGCCGGACCCCATCGTGGCGACGTGGGTCTGCGACTCGGACGACCACTCCCCCATCGAATGCGGGTTCTTGCGGGCGTACTCCTTCACGGCCTTCGGCGCCCGCCGATCCGAGTTCCCCTGACGCAGTACCGGGTTCACGGCGGACCCGAGCGCGACGCTGTACTTCTCGCGGATCGCCTTGTCCTCGTCGGTCTGGGGATCGTTCGGGAAATCGGGCAGGTCGTAGCCGAGCGCCTGCAGTTCGGTCACCGCGGCAACGAGCTGCGGAATCGAGGCGGAGATGTTCGGCAGCTTGATGATGTTCGCCCCTGGGGTGAGCGCGATCTCACCGAGTTCGGTCAGGGCGTCGGGCACTCGCTGGTCGGCGGTGAGCCGCTCGGGGAACTGGGCGAGGATCCGTCCGGCCAGCGAGATGTCCCGCGTGTCGACCTCGACGCCTGCCGCACCTGCAAACGCCTCGACGATCGGGAGGAACGAGTACGTGGCCAGCGCCGGCGCCTCGTCCGTGATGGTGTAGATGATCGTCGACTCGGTCATGGGGGTCTCGTTTCGTCGCGGGTGGAGCGGGTGGGGGACACACGGTCGTGCAGGTGCAAGACCTACTTGTCTTGTACTTGTCTACACCCTAGCGGCTCGTCCTCGCGGCGGTCCAGATGCGGAGACATGACCCCGCCGAATCTACGATCGACGGCGATGGACTTCTCGTGGACCCCCGAACAGGTCGAACTGCGCAAGCATGCCCGCGAGGTCGCTGCCGACGCGGTGGAGCGGTTCGGACGCTGGAACGACTCGTGGATCAACGGTTTCTCCAAGGAGTTCGCTCGCGAGATGGGTTCCCACGGCTGGATCGGAATGACCTGGCCGACCGAGCACGGAGGCGGCGGCCGACCTCCCATCGAGCGGTTGATCGTCGGCGAGGAACTGATCGCGGCCGGAGCGCCGCTCGCCGCCATGTGGTTCGCAGACCGCCAGATGGGCCCGACGCTGATCAACTACGGAACACCGGACCAGCAGGCCGAGTTCCTCCCCGGGATCCTGTCGGGTGGGACCACGTGGTGCATCGGGATGTCGGAGCCCGACTCGGGTTCCGACCTGGCGTCGCTCGCAACGGCCGCCGTTCGGGACGGCGACGACTTCGTGATCAACGGGCAGAAGATCTGGACGTCGTTCGGTGAGTCGGCGGATTACTGCTATCTCATCTGTCGCACCGACGCGTCCGGACCGCCACACCGGGGCATCAGCGAGGTGATCGTCCCGATGGACACGCCCGGCATCGAGGTCCGCCCGATCACCGACATGACCACGAACCGCCACTTCTGCGAGGTGTGGTTCAGCGACGTGCGCGTACCCGTCGCCAACCTGGTCGGCGTCGAAGGGAACGCCTTCAAGCAGACCATGGCGCAGCTCGAGCACGAACGCGGCGGGATCGACCGCCTGGTGTCGAACCGAGCGCTCTACGAGATCGCCGCCGAGCGCGCCGATCGGGAGGATCCACGGGTGCGACAGGAGATGGCCCGCCTCGAGAGCGGCTACACACTCGGTCGCATCCTGGTCACGCGCGAGGTCCTCCGCCAGGCCCCGAAGGGTTTCTCGGCTGCGACGAAGTGTTTCTGCACGGAGCACCAGCAACGAGTCGCGTCGTTCGTCGCCCGCACACTCGGTGCCGATGCGCTCCTCTGGGACCAGGTCGGTCGAGGGCTCGCATACGACCCCGCCTACACGATCATGGGCGGCACCTCGAACATCATGCGCAACATCCTCGGCGAGCGCGTTCTCGGTCTCCCCCGCGAACCCCGCTGAATGCGCAACTCGTGAACTGTTCCGGCGCTCCGTGCGCG
>NZ_BAOL01000194.1 GCF_000350145.1 Ilumatobacter nonamiensis YM16-303
CCGCTGACCGTTACGTAACGGGTCTGACCCGACACGTAACGCCTACAGCACCCTGATCGGGTCGGCTCCGTTCCAGTCGGTGGCGGCGTCGCGGACCATGTCGTAGAAGTCGGCGAGACGGTCGGTGCGCTCGTAGATCTCGATCATGTGGCCGAGGCTCGCGCGGGCGTCGTGGAACGCGAATGTCTGGCCACCGGACGTGCGGGCGACGAGACGCCGCGGGAATCCGTCGGCGACGAGCGCGTCGCCCGCAACGTCGAAGTCGTCGACGAACGAGGCGACGTGGTGGATGCCCGATGTCGACACGACCGGGTCCGGTCCGGGGTCGTGCTGACGGATCAACTCGACCATCACCGATCCCCACTGGGCGTATGCGGAGGAGTGGTCGAAGTCAGCCGGCTCCCCGTCGATGCGGACGTCGACGACGGTGATGTGTTCGAGGACGAAGAACGGGCCGACGCCGCGTTCCGCCCAGCGTCGGGCAGCGGCGTGGACGTCGTCGGTCGCGTACGCGATCTGGACCGGCGATCCGATCACGTGTCTCGTGGTGTCACCGACACGTTCGTCTCGCCGATCTCGAGCCACTTGAACATGTTCTCCCAGTAGTGGCGGATCTTCGATTCGTTGTAGTTGGCGAAGACGACTTCCTGCTGCTCCTGTGCCTTGAGTCCCGTTTGCACGTGCGGGAGGTTGATCGAGTCCTGTTGGAAGATCTTGGCCGCCGGGCCGAGTTCGGTGGCGAGCGTCCAGTCGTCGTCGGGTCCGAGTCGACGGACCTTCGCCGGTTCGGGCTTGTCGTCTGGATCGGGCGCGACCGGGAACATCATCACCTCGAAGATGCACTCGTCGGGATTGTTCCCGTGCGGCCGCCACCGGTAGAAGAGCGCATTGAACACTCCCCACGGTGACCAATTGGGGAACACCGAGTAGTACATCGCGTCGAGAACCTCGGCGTCGCTGAAGTCGTCGGGGTCGAGGTTCTTGCCGAGGTTCTCGCGTGCGGCGTCGCGACGCTGCGACGCGATCCAGGCGCGGACCTCCGCGGGTGACTCGACGCCGTCGGGCGGGTCGGGGAGCATCAACGGAACGTCGAGATACGGCTCGGGGGTGGGGCCGCCGATCCACTTGCAGAGGTGCTGATCACCCTGTGTGATCGGTCCGTCGATCCAGGTCGCATCTTCGTCGAAGTGACTCTCGTGACCGTCGAGATCGATGACCCGCACGCCCGTCCGGCCATCGGGGAGTTCAGCCCGTTCGTAGATGTGACCGTTCATCGGGTGGCGGTAGCGGGCGAACTGCTTGCCGTCCTCCAGGCGTTCGTAGTGTTTCACGCCCTCGAGGTGTGGGCTCTCGACCGCGTGCGGCGAGATCGCACGGGAGAAGTTCTCGTAGGTGTCGTAGCGGGAGTTCGCGTCCCCGAGGTCTTCCATCAGCGTCGGGTGAGTCGCCACGACGTGGTAGCTCTCCATGAACGCTTCCTGACACGCCTTCCAGTTGACCCGCATGATCTTCTCGACGTGCGCCGACTTGTACCGTCGATCGAACGTGCACTTCGCGAAGTGATCTCCGAGGTTCCCGAGGAAGTCGGCCAGCGGCGACGCGTCGCGATCGGGGTTGATGAAGACGAATCCCTGCCAGGTGTCGACAAGTGCTTCGGGGAGGTCGTAGTCCTCCTTGCGCACGCTCGGGAAGTCCCACTCGCACGGGATCTCCTTCATCGACCCGTCGAGGTTCCACGCCCACCCGTGGAACGCGCAGCGAATGTTGCGCGCTCCCTTGCCGTGGGTTTCGCGGAGGAGCCGACCGCGATGGAGGCAGGCGTTGCGGTAGGCCTTGATGCCGTCGTCGGTGCGCACGATCAGGAACGACATGTCGGCGATCTCGTAGACGTGGTAGTCGCCGACGTTCGGGATCTCGTCCTCCAGGCAGGCGAGCTGCCACACGCGGCTCCACAGCTTCTCGACCTCGAGGGCGTGGAATTCCGGGGAGGTGTAGTACCAGGCAGGAATCCGCGTGTTGCCGTCCCTGATTCCGATGCGGCTCTCGTCGCGCAGGAGATCGTCGACGGGGCCGCGGTCACCGTCGAGCAGTTCGGTGTAGCTGATGCCGGCGGATCGGTCGGTCCCCGTGATCGTTTCGGTCATGCCGTCAGGCTTTCACAGCGGGCGCGAGCGCGCCGAGTTGGCGAACGATCATTCGGAAACTCACAGCTTCCCTCGTGGTGTGCAGCTCGTACGCAGGACGGAGCGTTCGTCAAGATGAGCAGATGACGCAGGAACCGTTGTCGTCGGGACGCCACGCAGGTCGGGTCGCGATCGTGACGGGAGCCGGCTCGGGGATCGGGCGTGCGGTTGCGGAACTGCTCCTGCGCGAGGGTGGAACGGTCGTCGCGGCCGACCTGTCCGACGACCGGCTCGGGTGGTGTCGTGGGACGGAGCGCGTCGTACCAGCGTCGGTGGATGTCGCCGATGCCGGTGCGAACGATGCGCTCGTGAGTCTCGCCGTCGACACCTTCGGGGGGCTCGATGCCGTCGTGCTCAACGCAGGGATCGCGATGAGCGGTTCGATCGAGACACTTCCGATCGAAGAGTTCGAGCGGGCCGTCGACGTCAACGTGAAGGCGGTCGCGCTCGGCATTCGTGCGTCTGCTCCCGCGCTCCGCGAGCGTGGCGGTGGATCGATCGCGATCACCGCTTCGACCTCGGGCCAGCGCGGCGACCCGGGCATGTGGGCCTACAACGCGACCAAGGCGGCCGTCATCAACCTCGCCCGATCGGCGGCGCTCGACCTCGGAGCGGAGGACATCCGGGTCAACGTCGTCTGCCCCGGACCGACCCACACGGGGATGACCGAGCGGTTGCAGGAACTCCCCGCGGCCTACGAAGCACTTCGTCGTCGGACGGCGCGTCAGCAGTGGGCGACCGCCGACGAGGTCGCGGCGGTGTTCGGTTTCCTCGTCAGCGCCGAGTCGGGCGCGGTGACCGGCGCGGTGATCAACGCCGACGGCGGGATCTCGGCGAACACGGGTCAGTTCCTCCCGCCCGAACGATCTGCGTAGGAGATGCGCGTCGGTGACCGGCACCGACGATCGTCTAGGGCTGGAAGTCGGTGGTGGCGTTGGCGAAGAGTTTGGCGAACTCGTCGTCGTCGGCCGCGATGATGTCGTCGACCCAACCGTGGAACCGCTGGCCGCCGGCCTCGTTGCGCCCGAACATCACGCTCGGCTTCGCGCCGGTCTTCAGCGCCTTCTGGATCCGCTTGCCGGTGGAGTAGTCCTCCTCGACGACGACTCGCAGGAGGAACTCCCGTTGTGCCGCGATCGCGTCCGTGAACTCCTCGGTCGGCTCGAACGTCGACAGGAAGTTCTGGTACGTGATCGAGGTGTCCGGAGTGTCTCCCGGGTAGAGCGTCGAGATCATGTACATCCGACCGCCGCCTTCCACGCCGTCGAGTCGGACGTCGAAGCCGGCGATCGACACATGCGGAAAGATCGTCCACACGCCGCCCGTGAGGTGGCGATCGGTCCACTCCGACTCGTCGATCTCGCCGATCGCGAGCATCCGCTGGTCCGGCGACGTGACCCGCTGATGCGGGCCCCACGCGTCGTAGATCGCGGTGTTCGCATAGTCCGGCCCGAACGTGTTCTTGTGCAGGATCGGCAGGTGGTAGAAGTCGAGATAGCCGTCGTAGGCGACCTTCCAGTTCGGCCCGTCCGCGGTCTGTGAACCCACGAACCAGGCGTCGGCGATCCCGAGGTGATCGAGCATCGCGTCGTACCCGCAGAGGTGCGCATCGATGTCCATCGTCCCGCCGGGACGCAGGGTGACGAACACGATCCCCGACCGCTCCGCACACGGGAGCGACGTCAGCCCGTGGCAGTCGACGTCGATCTCGCCGAAGGTGTCACGGTCGAGGATGCCGACCAACTTCCCGCCCGTGTCGTAGCTCCAGGCGTGGTAGGGGCAGGTGAATCGCCGCGTCGATCCGGTGCCGGCTTCGACGAGTTGAGCGCCCCGGTGGCTACACGTGTTGACGAAGGCGCGCAGTTCGCCGTCGGCCCCGCGCACGATCAGTACGGGCATGCCCGCGACTTCCATCGCCTTGTAGGAGTTCGGTTCACGGAGTTCGGAGGAGAACCCGAGGACCAACGGCGTTCGTCGGAAGACGCGGTCCATCTCGATTTCCCACCGGTCCGCGTCGAAGTAGTTCGAAGCCGCCACCTCGGCGACTTCGGCGGCCTGGGGGACCGTTCCGGCGCGCGCGTGCGAGACCGTTCGGCGATTGAGTTCGACCAGAGTTTCGCGGCTCATGGATCCAGTTGAGCAGATCGCGCCCGCCACGCGACCAGTTGGAGCGCTCCGCGTCGGCCGCCGTGATTCCCGACGTCTACGGTCACGCCTGGCGTCGGGCGCGTTCCGATGTCAGGCAGCACGTCGTCGCCCGCCGGGACGACTCGAACGAACAGACGGGGATGAACACCATGGGAACTTCACAGAACTTCGAGGGCAAGACCGTCCTCATCACGGGTGCGTCGATGGGCCTGGGTGAAGGGTTCGCACACGGCTTCGCGGCGGCTGGTGCCGATCTGATCCTCACCGCTCGGTCCGAAGACCTCCTCGACGGTGTTGCCGCGGTCTGTCGCGAAGCGGGGAGCACCGTCACCGTCGTTCCCGGAGACGTATCGGTCGAGGACGACGTCGCCCGGGTCGTGGCTGCGGGAGTCGAGGCTCACGGCAAGATCGACGTGCTGATCAACAACGCCGGTGTGAGCGACATGCGCGGTGTCGCCCCGGAACAGTTCGACATGGAGACGTGGAACTGGATCATGTCGGTCGACCTCAACGGCGCGTTCATGTACCTGCGCGACGTCGGCAGGCACATGCTCGAGACCGGTGGCGGGTCGATCGTGAACATCGCGTCGATCATGGGCCACGGCGCGAACGAGCTGAACATCATCGCCTACACGGCCGCGAAGGGCGCATTGCGCAACATCACGCTGCAGTTGGGCTGCGAGTGGGCCGACCGTGGCGTGCGCGTCAACTCGGTGTCGCCGGGGTTCATCGTGACCGAGATGGTGCGCCCCGCGATCGAGGGGATGGGAATGGACAAGTGGATCGCGTCCCGCACCCCGATGCGGCGGATCGGGGAGCTCTCCGAGATCGTCGATCCCGTGATGTTCCTCGCCTCGGATGGTGCGGCCTACATCACCGGACACGACCTCAACGTCGACGGCGGCACCAACGCGGCCAACGGCTACTACCAGATCCCACCGATCCACCAGGACTGGAACACGGACACCCCGCGCATCGGCGAGGGCTACCCCGGCGTGGTCCCGCGGCCGGACTGGTATCAGGCCATGAGCGCCGGAATCCCCGGCATCCACTACGACCCGCCCGCCGAATGAGCGGTTCATGACGGGTCCGACCCGTGACGTGACGCGGGTGGCGGTGGTGACGAAGGGGCACCCGTTCGATGCGGACGCGTTCTTCGCGGTGTTCGATTCGTTCGACGACATCGAGTGGGAGCACGTCGAACATCCCGCGGCGCTCGAGCTGGTGCGTCCGGAGAACGCCGATCGTTTCGACGCGTTCGTGATGTACGACATGCCCGGTGTCGTGTTCGATCGGGCGGGTGGTGGGGCATCGCACGCCGACCCTCCGAGCGGGTACATCGAGGACTTCGAGGCACTGCTCGCCCGCGGGAAGGGAATGGTGTTCCTCCACCACGCGATCGCGGGGTGGCCCGGTTGGGACCGCTACGGCGAGATCATGGGCGGGCGATTCCACTACGCCCCGGCGCGGTGGAACGGGGCTGATCTGCCCGACTCCGGCTACCGGCACGACGTGACCCACACGGTCGATGTGCTCGATCAGGACCACCCGATCGGCGACGGTGTCGATCCGTCGTTCGAGATCACCGACGAGGTGTATCTGTTTCCCGTCGACGGGGAGAACGTGACGCCGTTGATGCGGAGCCGTCACCGGTTCGTGGACGACGGCTTCTACTCGGCCGATCTCGCGGTGCGTGGAACCCGCTACTCGAACGAGGGCTGGAGTCACCCGCCCGGCAGTGACCTCGTCGCATGGACCCGCCAGGAAGGTCCGTCACGGATCGCATACATCCAGTTCGGCGACGGCCCCCAGACCTATGCCGACGCCAACTACCGACGCATCATCCGCAACGCCATCCGCTGGGCCTCACAGTCCTGACGAAATGCCGTCGGTGCCAGTCACCGGCGGACACTTCACCGAACGGGTCAGACCTCGGTGGTGGTGGCTCCGGCGGGGGAGTTCGCGAACATCGCTTCGGAGTCGAAGCCGATCCGGGCGTCAGGGGTGATCTTGATGACGACGCGACCCGGCGAGTCGAGATGTTCGACGAACGCGGCCTGCTTCTCGGCGCTGTCGGGGCGGACCTTGGCGGCCAGCACCGGGTAGAACCAGTCCAACGTCTCGCGATCGTCGAGGACCTCGGAGTCGCCCTTGTACGTGACCGCCTGGCTGATCCCGATGTCGGTGCCGCGGCTGGTGATCGCCACCGCCACCCTCGGCCGTGCCTCGATCGCGGGAACCCGCTTGCGGCGCCGCGTGCACGTCAGCCAGAACGCTCCATCGAGATAGACGAAGTTCATGATCACGCCGACCGGGTCGCCGGACGATGTGGTCCACATGAACGTGCACTCGGTCTGTTTGTCGAGCAGGGTCTGCTCCCGGTCGCCGGACAGCGTGAACATCGAAACGTCCTCGTAGCTGTCGGTGTAGTCGTCGTTCTGGTCCATGTTCTGGTCACTCCCGGTCATCGTGGTTTCGCTCCGCCGCCGACGCGGATGATCTCGCCGCTCATCCAGCTCGCCGCGTCGGATGCGAGGTAGACGCAGGCGGCGCCGATGTCCTGGGGCGTCCCCAGCCGCCCGAGGGGGATGTTCCACTCCTCGAGCAGCGAGTCGAGCTGGTCCTCGTTCTTCCCGACCGCCTGCAACATCACCTCGGTCGGGATCGCTCCGGGGGCGACGCCGTTGACCCGGATGTTCGGCGCGAGTTCGGCCGACAGCGTCCACGTCAGCGAGTTCGTCGCCGCCTTCGCTGCTCCGTAGTGCGCGCTTCCCGGGACGGGCCCGGTCCCGGCGCCCGACGAGATGTTGATGATCGAGCCCCGTTCGATGTGTCGTGCGGCGGTCATCGACCCGACGTAGACAGCGGTCAGGTTGAGCGCGATCGTGCGGTCCCATTCCTCCCGCGGGAGGTTTTGCAGCGGCATCCGCATCGGCGAGCCGCCGGCGTTGTTCACCCAGTCGGTGAGCGAGCCGAACTCGTCGACGGCGGCCTGTGCGAGTGCCTCCACCGCGTCGTCATCGGTGACATCGGTGGTCACGGCGAGGGCCCGACCACCGGCGTCGCGGATCGTGGCCGCGACCTGCTCGATTTCGTCGGTGCGCCGCGCGGCAACGACCACCGCGGCTCCCGACTCGGCGAATGCGGTCGCGATTCCCTCGCCGATCCCGCGTCCTCCACCGGTGACGACGGCGACGTGGCCGGTGAGGTCGAACAGTTCCGGTGCGGTCCGAGTCGGGGCGTTCATCGCTCCGAGTCTGGCGAGGCGAGGCGGGCGGCGGCGAGGCGGAACGTCAGGCGGCGCGAACGTCGGCGTTGTATCCGATGGTCGTGCGGTGGAGCAGGCGCTCGTGGCCCTCGTATCCGCCGGTCGCGCGGTGCAGGACGCATCGGTTGTCCCACATCACGAGCATGTTCGGTTCCCACCGATGGCGGTACTGGAACTCGTCGCGGATCTGCCATCCGTACAGCTCTCCGAGCAGTGGCCGGGCCTCGTCGTCGTCCATTCCGTCGATCCCGATGATGTAGCCGATGGTCGAATAGAGGGTCTCCGCTCCGGTCTCCGGGTGAGTGCGGATCAGTGGATGGAGTTGCGTCGCGTACGCGTCCTCGCTGGGGCGGATCTGCATCGACCGACCCGCCGCATCGTCGTCGCCGTAGGTGCCGTCCGGCGCGTAACCGCCGCGAGCGGAGTGAATCGCGACGAGACCTTCGATCCGGTCACGCAGGTCGGCCGGCATCGCGTCGAGGGCCGCCTGCTGGTTGGTGTAGAGCGTGTCGCCACCCACCGGTGGCACGATCTTGGAGTACAGACACGTGCCGTCGGGCGGATACTCCTGGAAGCTCCAGTCGGCGTGCCAGTTCTCGGCGAACAGCGACGACGTCTCGTCGGCGGTGCGACGGATCGCGGCGATGTGCGGATGATCGTCGATCGGCGCGAAGAACGGGTCGTCGCCGAACGGTCCGAAGCGCAGGGTGAACGCTTCCAAGTCGTCGTCGGTCAGATCCTGGTCGGGGAAGGCGAGCACCTTGTGGTCGAGCCAGGCGGAGCGGATCGCCGCAGTCGTCGAGCCGTCGAGTGCCCGCAGGTCGACGCCGCGGACCGTTGCGCCGCACGCTTGGCCGCTCGGGGTGATGTCGATCGTCATGCCCTCATTCTCTCAGTGTGGTGCTGCGGGTCCGACACGCAGCGCGCCCGTGCCGGTTCGTAGTGTCGCCGCATGGCTGGCATGGAGACCTCCGTCTCGGAACTGGTTGACCTCGAGGGGCGCACCGCGTTCGTGACGGGAGGGGCGAAGGGGATCGGCGCGGCGATCGCACGCCGGTTGGTCGAGGCCGGCGCTGATGTGACCGTGGGCGACCTCGAACCTGGCGTGGCCGGGTTGGCGGAGGACCTGGGAGCGACCGGCGTGTCCTGCGACATCACCGACACCGATGCGGTGCGAGCGGCTCTCGACGCGGCGTCGGCCGACCGGCCCGTCGACATCGTGGTCAACAACGCCGGGATCTTTCCGACCACCGGCCCGATGGTGCATGCCACCGACGAATTCGTGCAGCGCATGCTCGACGTCAACGTGCGCGCCCAGTACAGCGTTGCGCGCGAGGCGGCGAACCGGATGACCGGTGGTGGATCGATCGTCAACCTCGCGTCGATCGCCGGCCTTCGCGGCGGTGCGAACATCTCCGCGTACAGCGCGTCGAAGGCCGCGGTCATGGCGCTCACGCGAGCGTTCGCCCACGAGCTCGGACCGCGTGGCATCCGTGTCAACGCGATCGCGCCGGGAATCATCGACACACCGGGCGTTCAGGAACAGATGGCGCCGCTGCGCGCAGGGGGACTCGACATCGACAGACAGATCGCCGCGAATCCCGTCGGGATCGCCGGTCACCCCGACCACATCGCGAGGGCTGCGCTGTTCCTCGTCAGCGACCTCGCCGAGTTCGTCAGCGGCCACGTCCTGGTCGTCGACGGCGGCTCGACCGCATAGACCCGAAGCGCAGCCGCGTGCCATCGGGTGTCAGACACCCGATGGCAC
>NZ_BAOL01000193.1 GCF_000350145.1 Ilumatobacter nonamiensis YM16-303
CGGGTCAGACCCGTTACGTAACGGTCAGCGGGGGACGTCTTTCCAGGGTCCGCTGTCGGCGCGAGGTTCGCGGGGGAGGCCGAGGACGCGTTCGCCGATGATGTTGCGCTGGA
>NZ_BAOL01000192.1 GCF_000350145.1 Ilumatobacter nonamiensis YM16-303
TACGTGACGGGTCAGACCCGTTACGTAACGGTCGGGTGCGGTCGGAGTCGCGGCGAGCGGCGATGATGGCGGAATGGGATTTCGACTTGCCAACGTCGACGGTCGGGCGAGCCTCGCCGTCGGTGACCACTACCTCGACATCGAGACCGCATCCTTCGGATCGATCGGATCCGATCCCGCCGAAGCGCTCGCCGCTCCGCATGCCCTGGCTCGCCTCGCTGCGTCGGTGCTGCCCGACATGCAGACCGGGCTGATCGCGGACGCGGTGTTCGGCCCGCCCGTGCCGAGACCGGGGCAGGTGTTCGGGGTCGGCTTGAACTATCGCAACCACGCCGCGGAGGGTGGGATGGAGGTGCCCGACGTGCCGCTGATCTTCACCAAGTTCCGATCGAGCATCGCCGGTCCCAACGCCGACATCGAGCTGCGCAGTGAGTACTGCGACTACGAGGGCGAACTCGTGGTGGCGATCGGAATCAGCGGTCGCGACATCGCGGTTGCCGACGCGTGGAACCACGTGGGTGGAATGTGCGTGGGCCAGGACGTGTCCGACCGCGCGGTTCAGATGGCGACCAGCCCGCCCCAGTTCAACCTCGGGAAGTCGTTCGACACCTTCGGTCCGATCGGTCCGTTCCTCGTGTCGCCCGATGAACTCGACGACCCGTCCGCACTGCGGATCACGACGCAGGTCAACGGAGAGATCCGCCAGGACGGCAGCACCGCCGACCTGATCTTCGACATCCCGACGCTCATCTCGTACCTGTCGCACATCACGACGCTGCACCCCGGCGACCTGATCTTCACCGGCACACCGGGCGGGGTCGGTGTCGCGCAGGGCCTGTTCCTCGCCGACGGCGACGTCATCACGACCACGATCGACGGCCTCGGCACCATGACCAATCGTTGTCGCCGCATCACCGATCACCCGAATGCATCCACCATCCCCGAAGGCTGGCGAGCGGCCTGGAAAGCGAGTACCCATGACTGAATCCATGTCCGGCGACACCGTGACCGACCCCGACGAGATCGTCATGGTCCTGGAACCGGAGGACGAGTACACCCACGTTCCCGACGACGCGGAGAACTACAACGAATCGATGTACCTCAACGCGTTCGACCTCGGGTTGCAGGCCGGCGGATGGTTCCGCCTCGGCAACCGCGTGAACGAGGGATACGCCGAGATGACGGTCTGCCTCTATCTGCCCGACGGCCGCGTCGGCTTCATCTACGACCGGCCCCAGATCGAGAACAACGACGAGATGCGCGCCGGTGGGCTCACGATCTCCGTGGTCGAACCGTTCGAACACCTGAAGGTCGAGTACTCGGGTCGGGTGTGCCTGCTCGACGACCCGAGCCAGATGGCCGATCCGCGCACCGCGTTCAAGAACAACCCGATGGTCGGTTGCACCGTCTCGCTCGACTATCGCGGGGTGTCGCCGATGTACGGCGGCAAGCCGCAGTACGCCGACGGACGCGAGATCGAGGTCGAAGCCGAGAAGAGCTTTGCGAAGGCCCACTACGAGCAGCACTGCTCGGTCACGGGCACGATCACCGTCGACGCCCCCGAAGCCGGCGGGACCGGCGTCGTGATGGAGATCGACGGGCTCGGACTGCGCGACAAGTCGTGGGGTCCCCGATATTGGCAGGCGCTCACGTGGTACCGGTGGTTGCCGATGGTCTTCAGCGACGACTTCGCGATGATGGTCTCGGTGATCGATCGCGGTGAGGGTCGCGCTCCCTCGACGAGCGGGATGGTGCTCGTGGGCGACGAGTACCACAAGGTGCTCGACTGTCGGATCGACGCCGACTACGACGAGAACGGCGAGCAGACCACGATGCGCGTCTGGGCGAAGACCGCCGAGCGCGAGTACGACGTGACCGCCGAGGTGATGTCGATGATCCCGCTCCGCAATCGCCGCAAGACGCCCGACGGCGAACAACTCCACACCCGGATCACCGAGGCGATGACCCGCTACGAGTGCGATGGTCACGTCGGCATCGGAATGAGCGAGTTCCTCGACCAGGTGGTCGACGGCTGGCCGATCGGCGTCCCCACCCCCACCTGACCCCACCTCCCATCGTGTTCTCGTGAACAGTTCTCGCGCTCCGTGCGCGA
>NZ_BAOL01000191.1 GCF_000350145.1 Ilumatobacter nonamiensis YM16-303
CTGACCGTTACGTGACGGGTCTGACCCGTCACGTAACGTTGCTCGGATGCCCTCGAACGAACGTCCTGTCGCTCTGATCACGATGGCCACCGGCTACGTCGGACCGGCGCTGGCGCGGACGTTGGCCGGGCGTGGGTACGACCTCGTACTCCAAGGTGCCGCCGGCGACGACTCGATGGTCGGCGTCGAGCGATCGTTCGAGACCCAGGTTCCCGTACTCGAAGCACTCGGAGCTGCGGTCGAGACGGTCACCGACGTCGACCTCCGCACCGCCGAAGGCAATCGGGCCGTGGTGCAGGCGGCGCTCGATCGCTTCGGGCGACTCGACTCGGCGTGCTTCGTCACCGGCGTGATCATCGTCGGCAAGTTCCTCGACATGTCGAGCGAACACTGGGATCAGATCAAGCGGAACAACCTCGACATGGTGTTCCACGCGCTGCAGGCAACGCTGCCCCCGATGGTCGACGCAGGCGCGGGCCAGGTCGTCGTGTTCACCTCGGCAACCGGTGGACGTCCCGATCCGATGACGTCGATCTACGGCGGCACTCGCGCCGGAGCGAACGGGATCGTGCGCGCCGTCGGCCTCGAACACGCTCGCGACGGGGTCCAGGTCAACGCGGTCGGGACGAACTTCATGGACTTCCCCGGCTTCATCAAGGCGTCGGGCGCCGACGATCCCGAGCGCCGCAAGCGGATCGAGTCACAGACACCGATGCGTCGGCTCGGCACGATGGACGAACTGGCGAACGTCACCGCCGTCCTGCTCGACGGCACCAACCGCTTCCAGACCGGTCAGTTCTTCGACTTCTCCGGCGGCTGGGGCGCCTGAGCGCTACGGCTGGGGTAGCGCGGGGAGGGTCAGCAGGTCGACGAGGATGCGGGCGGTGGCACCCCAGACGGTCTCGTCGTCCAGGTGGAAGAAGTGCAGAGGACGGTCGAGCGGCGGCAGTCCCCATCGCTCCCGGTGATACGTATCGGGGCGCGTCAGTTCCGCGATCGGCGTCCACATGACCCGGTCGGCTTCAGCGGTCTGGGGCGACAACCCGATGCGCTCGTCGAGCGTGGCGACGACCGGCACGATGTAGCTCTTCGACACGATCGTCGACAGGTGTTCGAGCTCGCCGACCACCTTGGGGCGTTCCATCTCGAGTCCCACTTCCTCGTACGTTTCGCGCAGTGCAGTCTCGATCGGTGTCTCTCCTGGATCGCACCGCCCCCCGGGAAAGCTGATCTCGCCACGGTGGTTGCGCAGCAGCATGGATCGACGGGTGAGCAGCACCTCGGCACCGTGCGGACCGTCGGCGAGGAGCAGCAGGACAGCGGAGTGCCGGGCATCGGGGAACGTCGGCAGCAACGGCCCGGACTCTGCGGGGACCGCGTCGACGATCTCCGCGACGGTCCACGAGGCGCCGAGCTCCCATGGCGCGTCGAACTCGGTGACCGTGTTCGACGGCCGCGGAATCGATTGACGTCCACCCGGCCGGCGCGTCGGCACGGGATCGCTCATGACTCGTCGGTCCGACGATCGTCGACGACCGTCTTCTTCAGGCGTTTCGCAGCGAGGTAGGCCTCGGCCGCGGAGCGCCCCGCAGATCGACCGACTTCCTCGGAATCGGGCTTCACCCGTTCGCGTCGCCGTTGCTTGCGTTCGTCCTTCGTCGCGAAGTCGGTGTTCCACCAGACGAAAGCGAGCACGACGGCGAGCAGCGCCATCACGATGCGACCGTTGGCGTCGAGGTCGACCCACGGCTGCACCACCGCCGCCACCACGAGACCCATCACCACGAGATCGATGATGCGATGGACACGCCGATGGACGAGCTGGAACGCCGACGCGGGACCGATCGCGATCGCCGCGTTGATCATCACGATCGCACCGAGTACCGCCGGAAGGATCGGAGTCGGACTCCCGAAGCCCACCGACAGGAAGACCGCGGCGATCACGTACTCGACGACCTGATGCATCCAGAACGGACGCATCGCTCCATGTCCGAGTCGGGTCACCGCGCCGAGGGTATCGACGTTCACGACCGCCTGCCCTCCCACACGACGGCGTCACCTAACGTCGCGACCGTGCCCGCTCCGGACGACCACCTCGCCCGCTTCGACGTTTCCGATCTCGATCTCATCGCCGATCCCTATCCCGTGCTGAACGAGATCCGCGAAGCAATGCCGATCTTCTGGAACGACACCACGAACCAGTGGGTGCTCACTCGATTCGACGACATCTCGACCTCGCTACGTGATCGTCGGATGGGTCGTGCCTACTCCCATCGCTTCACCGATGCCGAGTTCGGTCGACCAGCACCGGACCCGCGCTGGGCGTCGTTCCACGCGCACGAACGATGGTCGCTGCTGGCGCTCGAACCGCCGGATCACACCCGCCTGCGCCGTCTGGTGCAGAAGGTGTTCACCCCGCGCGCCGTCGCGTTGCTCGCCGACGACATCCAGGCGGTGTCGGATCGCCTGCTCGACGAATGCGCCGAACGCAGCACGTTCGACCTGCTCGGCGACTACGCACAGCCGTTCTCGGTGGAGGTCATCTGCTCGATGCTCGGGATTCCGGTCGCCGACGCGCGATCCCTGCTCGACTGGTCTCACTCCATCGTCAAGATGTACGAACTCGACGCCGACGACGCCACCAAGCAGGCGGCCGACCGCGCGGCCGGCGAGTTCATCGCTTTCACGCAGGACCTGATCGCACACAAGCGACAGCACCCCGACGATCTGTTGGTCTCGGAACTCGCTCGGGTCGAGGACGAGGGCGACACGCTGACCGAACCCGAGATCGTGTCGACCACGATGGTGCTCCTCGAGGCCGGCCACGAGGCGACCGTCAACACGCTCGGCAACGGCTTCCGTGCGCTGATGCACCACCCCGACGAGTGGCGCCGATTGACCGCCGGCGAGGTCGACGCGAAAGCAGCGGTCGAGGAGTTGCTGCGCTTCGATTCCCCGTTGCAACTCTTCGAGCGTTGGGTGCTCGACGACGGCGTCGAGATCGCCGGGCAGCAGATCGACGTCGGCCAGGAGATCGCCATGCTGTTCGGATCAGCGCAACGTGATCCGCGACGTTTCGTGGAACCGGATCGTTTCGACATCGGCCGCAACGATCCATCGCACATCGGTTTCGGGGGCGGCATCCACTTCTGCATCGGCGCTCCCCTGGCCCGCCTCGAGCTCGCCACCTCGATCGCCAACATCGTCGCCCGCTTCCCCACGCTCACCCTCGCTGCCGAGCCGCGCTACCACCCCACCTTCGTCATCCGCGGCCTCGAGGAACTGATGCTGACCGCCTGAGCCGCGGCACCGGCCGCATCGCCCCCGGGACGCGGAACGGCCCGACTCGCACGAGGCGAATCGGGCCGTTCCGAAGTGATGGGGCCTGGTGGCCGGTGGGCGGATCAGTACGACCCGCCCAGCGGAATCACATCATGCCGCCCATGCCACCCATGCCGCCGCCGGGCATGCCGCCCATGCCGGCGTCGTCTTCGGGCTCGTCGGCGACGAGGCACTCGGTGGTGAGCACCATCGCAGCGATCGACGCGGCGTTCTGGAGGCCCGCACGGGTCACCTTGGCCGGGTCGATGATGCCCGCAGCGAGCAGGTCCTGCATCTCGCCGGTTGCCGCGTTCATGCCGTTGCTGCCTTCGGCTGCCTCGACCTCACGGACGACGACCGAGCCTTCGAGGCCGGCGTTGTTCGCGATGTTGAGGCCCGGGGCCACGAGGGCGGCCCAGACCGTCTTGGCGCCGGTCTTCTCGTCGCCTTCCAGCGAGTCGACGACCTTCTGCACGGCGCCGCGGGCCCGGATGAGGGCGGTGCCGCCACCGGCGACCACGCCTTCCTCGATGGCTGCACGGACCGACGACACGGCGTCTTCGATGCGGTGCTTCTTCTCCTTGAGCTCCACCTCGGTGGCGGCGCCCACGCGGATCAGAGCGACACCGCCGGCGAGCTTCGCGAGACGCTCCTGGAGCTTCTCACGATCCCAGTCGGAGTCGGTGTTCTCGATCTCGGCCTTGATCTGGTTGACGCGGCCGTTGATGTCGTCGGTGGTTCCGCCGCCGTCGACGATCGTGGTCGTGTCCTTGGTGATCACGACGCGCTTGGCGGTGCCGAGCAGGTCGAGCGTGACGTTGTCGAGCTTCAGGCCGACTTCCTCGCTGATGACCTGGCCACCGGTGAGGATCGCCATGTCCTGCAGCATCGCCTTGCGACGGTCGCCGAAGCCGGGAGCCTTGACGGCCGCGGCGTTGAACGTGCCACGGATCTTGTTCACCACGAGGGTGGCGAGTGCTTCACCGTCGATGTCCTCGGCGATGATCACGAGCGGCTTGCCGGTCTGCATGACGGCTTCGAGCGTCGGGAGCATCGTCTGGACGGTCGAGATCTTGGCGCTGTGGAGCAGGATGTAGGCGTCCTCGAGGACGACTTCCTGGCGCTCGGTGTCGGTCACGAAGTACGGGGACAGGTAGCCCTTGTCGAACTGCATGCCCTCGGTGAAGTCGAGCTCGGTGCCGAACGTGTTCGACTCCTCGACCGTGACCACGCCGTCCTTGCCGACCTTGTCGATGGCGTCGGCGATGACCTCGCCGACCGACGCGTCAGCGGCGGAGATGGTGGCGACGGACGCGATGTCCTTCTTGTCGTCGACATCGGTGGACTGCGCCTGGATCGACTCGACGGCGGCCGCGACGGCTGCCTCGATGCCCTTCTTGATCTCCATCGGGTTCGCACCGGCGGCGACGTTCTTCATGCCGGCCGAGACCATCGCCTGAGCGAGGACCGTGGCGGTCGTGGTGCCGTCACCGGCGATGTCGTCGGTCTTGGTCGCGACTTCCTTGACGAGCTGGGCGCCCATGTTCTCGAAGACGTCCTCGAGCTCGATCTCCTTGGCGATGGACACACCATCGTTGGTGATCGTCGGTGCGCCGAACTTCTTGTCGAGCACGACGTTGCGGCCCTTCGGACCGATCGTCACCTTGACGGCGTCAGCGAGCTTGTTGACGCCGGCTTCGAGTGCCCGGCGGGCCTCGTCGTCGAACTTCAGGATCTTTGCCATGTGGTTTCTACCTCTTTACGAATGTTTGGTTCTGCGAATGGTTTGGTTCAGCGAGGGTCGGCTCAGCCGACGATCGCCAGCACGTCACGGCTGTTGAGCACGAGCAGGTCTTCGCCGCCCGAGCTGACCTCGGTGCCGCCGTACTTCGAGTACAGGACGGTGTCGCCGACGCTGATTCCGACCTCGATCAACTCGCCGGTGCTGTCCGAGCGCTTGCCCGGGCCCACGGCGAGGACTTCACCCTGCTGGGGCTTTTCCTTCGCGGTGTCAGGGATGACGAGACCGGATGCGGTCTGCGTCTCGGCTTCTGCGGGACGGACCACGATGCGGTCATCGAGTGGCTTCAGGTTCATGTTTCATGCCTCCATTGGCAGTCATGTGTGGGAGATATTGCTCGCCCCGACGCTGACTGAGCGTCGGTCACAGCTTCAGGGGATACCCAACTTGGCACTCCCTGAAACCGACTGCCAATGCTAAACCTCCGTGTGACGATTGGCAACCGAAAGGTGAGAGTGCCAACGAGAGTTCGCGCGGCGGCCACCCTGTCGTCGGTTTCGTGTCACCGCGGACCCGGAGTCGCGGCTGAGGAGCACCCGCGCGTCATCAGTTCCTCGGAGAAGCCGACGAACGCGAACCCGACCAGGATGGAGATGACCCACGAGGACCCGAACGCGTCGAGGTTGTCGGAGGTCGCGGTGATCTCGGTGTACTCGACTCCGAACGCCTTGCCGAGCACGAACACCGACGTGACGTCGACGACGAAGGTCCCGAGGACGAGTGGGATCGACGGTTCGACCCGCGCCCGATCGACCTTCGTGTTGGGCACGCGGAGTCGGAGGTTCACCGGCGGCGACCATGCAGACGCTGCCGACGGAGCGCGACCCTCGACGTGTCCAACGACACCGCAAACTGATCTCGGCGAACGTAACAAATCGTCTACATTTCGGTTGCAATCCGGTCACAGGCTCTGCGCCCAGCGTGATGTCGTGACCGGTGACAGTGGGCGTCAGACGTGAACAGGCTGGTGGACATGAATACTTCGACAGGGTCCGTGCGGGCCCGGCTGGTCGATGCGACGGAGGGTCGTGTCGTCGTGGGTACCGCGGTCGTTCTCGCGTCCGTCCTCTTCCTTCCGGTGCCGGTGTGGCTGATCGTTCTCGTCGCGGCGATGACGAGTCGGCCGCACGACGACATGCGCAGCATGGCCGACCCGCACCTCTCACGCCCGACGCTCGGCCGCTGGATTCTCGTATCGCTCGTCTTCGTGGGTTCGGTCATGCTGGCGATGCTCGGCAAGCCACTCACCGGACACGGCGCCCAACTGCTGATCTGGTTTGCGCTGCTTCCTGCGATCGGCGTGCTGTTCTGGCTCCAGCGCCGCCGTGCACACACCATCGGCGCACTGTGGGTCGGCGCGACGGCCGCCGCCGCCATCGCCGGACTCACTGCCGTCGTGCAGGTCGGTGTCGTCGGCGACCCGCGGGCGACCGGCATCACCGCGAACTCGATCACGTTCGGCAACCTCGCGGTCGTCTTCGGCGTGGTCTCGGTGAGCCTGTATCGTCTGATCGACCTGCCACGTCGCATGACGCTGCCTGCCGCGCTCGGCGCCGGGGCTCTCGCGTTGACGGCAAGCATCCTGTCCGGCTCGCGCGGCGGGTGGGTGGCCGTCCCGGCGCTCATCGCTCTCCTCCTGTGGCAGGAGCGCGAGGAGTTGACGCCACGCCGGCTGGCGCGAGTGGCGATCGGACTTGCATGCGTTCTCGTTTTCGCGAACACCGTCTCGGACGGAATGCCGACGAGTCGCGCGTCGGCATCGGTGACGAACGTCTCCGGCTATCGGCCGAAAGCGCCGCAGTCGGAATCGGCCGGATCGTCCGAAGGCGCGCGGATCGAAGCATGGAGGTCGTCGGCCGAAGCATTCAACGAGCAGCCGGTCACCGGTCTCGGGTGGGGCAACCTCGCGACTCACTTCGACGGCGACGTTGCACGGGGCCTCCGCCACGAGCGGATCGCCACGTTCGACCATGCCCACAACCAACTCCTCGGCGCGGCGGCCAACGGCGGCCTGATCGGCGTGGGCGCCTTGATCGCACTGTTCGCCGTCCCGGCGGCCGCGTTCGTGCGCGCGATCCGCGGGACCGATCGGCGACGCCAGACGCTCGGCATCACGGGAATCTCCGTGCTCGGCGCCTACGCGATCTTCGGACTGACCGAGTCGGTGCTGGAGAACCTCACACCGGTCGTCGTTCTCGCCGTGCTCGTGGCGGCACTCTGCGCCGAGCTCGACCGCTCGGCATCCGGCTCCGCCGGTCCGTACGCCACGGAAGTCGCGGATCCCCGCTTCGTTCGACGCACCGACCTCGACCGTCACCGGCGACCGGTCGGTCCGCTCGCCCACCGCTGGACGCCACCGTTCCGGCCGCTCTTCTGACGCCAACGCTCGGGTGCGTCAGGTGCGTGCGGTCGTCGAACGCAGCATGGCGACGGTCTCGGCGAGCGGGAGGCCGATCACGTTGGTCACGCTGCCGTCGATCCGCTCGACGAATCCGGCTGCGGCTCCCTGGATGCCGTAGGCACCGGCTTTGTCGTCGGCCTCTCCGGTTGCGAGGTACCACTCGATCATGTCGTCGGTGAGGTCGACGAACGTCACCGATGTGCTGACCACGATCGTCTGGCTGTCGTCGCCGAACACCACCGTCACACCGGTGTGCGCGTGGTGTGACCGTCCCGACAGCAGTTCGAGCATCCGACGGGCATCGTCATCGTCGACCGGCTTCTCGAGGATCGTGCCGTCGACCTCGACCGTCGTGTCGGCAGCGATCACCGTCTCGCCCGGCTGAGCGACGGCCGCAGCCTTCTCGATCGACAGTCTCCGGACGTAGTCGATCGGTGCTTCGGCGCGACGCGGTGTCTCGTCGATGTCGGCGGGCCGGACCTCGAACTCCCACCCCGCTCCGGCCAACAGCTCGCGCCGCCGCGGCGATCCCGATGCCAGCACCACCGGCCCCGTTCTCGTGAACAGTTCCGGCGCCCCGTGCGCGAACTGTTCACGAGAACGCTGCGTGG
>NZ_BAOL01000190.1 GCF_000350145.1 Ilumatobacter nonamiensis YM16-303
ACCATCCGGTGTCAGACACCCGATGGCACGAGGTGGGCACTTTCGCCGGCGTCTGACAGGCTGGGGTCATGGCCGATCCAGCGACGTTCGATCAGCTCGCTGCGGTAATCCGCAACCGACGCACCTCGATGTTCGTCGACGAGGACACCGAGGTACCCGCGGCCCTCGTCGAGCAACTGTGCGGCCTCGCGATGTGGGCGCCGAACCACAAGCGGACGTGGCCGTGGAGATTCGCTCTGTTCCAGGGTGACGGTCGACGACGTCTCGGTGAGACGATGGTCGCCGACATGATCGACGCGGACTTCGGCGACGAGGGCAAGCGGGTCAAGACAGCAGGCAAGTACCTGCGGACCCCGGCCACCCTGGTCGTCGGTTGCGCTCCGCACGACAACGAGATGCTCCACATCGAGAACCGCGACGCAGTCGCTGCGGGAATCCAGAACCTGCTGCTCGCCGGCACTTCGATGGGGCTGGCGACGTTCTGGTCGACGCCGGCGCTCACCAAGCCCCCACGCGTGCTCGACCTGTCCGGGTTCGACCCGGACGATCGGATCGTCGGCATCATCTACCTCGGCTGGGCCGATCGGTCCTGCGAGACACCCGAACGTCCACCGGTGGAGCTGACGATCGTCGATTCCTGAGCCCCTGACGCCCGACCTTTTCAGGGCCGACGGCCGCTCACGTCAGAATGGGCGACGTGGCCGCCGACAACGAACCGACCCAGACGATCGTCACGCTCGACCTCGAGGGCGTCCTGATCCCCGAGGTGTGGGTCGCGGTCGCCGAGACCACCGGGATCGAGGGCCTCCTCCGGACCACCCGCGACGAGCCCGACTACGACGTGCTCATGCGATACCGGCTCGACCTCCTGCACGAACACGGTCTCGGCCTCGCCAAGATCCAGGAAGTGATCGCCACGCTCGCCCCCGTGCCGGGCGCCCGCGACTTCCTCGACACCCTGCGCGAACGGACGCAGGTGATCATCCTGTCCGACACGTTCGAACAGTTCGCCACGCCGTTCATGCGCCAGTTGGGATGGCCGACGATCATGTGCCATCAACTGATCGTCGACGACGACCGCATCGCGGGGTACCGCCTTCGTCAGCAGGATCAGAAGCGACGGGCGGTCGAGTCCTTCCAGTCGCTCAATTTCCGGATCATCGCCGCGGGCGACTCCTACAACGACACGACGATGCTCGCCGCGGCCTCGACCGGCTTCCTGTTCCGGTCACCCGACAACGTGATCGCCGAGTTCCCCCAATTCCGGAGCTTCACTGCCTTCGACGAACTGCTCGCCGCCATCACCGCCGAGCTCTGACCGCCGGGTCCACGCCCGCCACAGCCGCCTGACGCCTTCGTCGATGAGCAGCGACAGACCGACGAGTCCGATCGCCACGATGCCGTCGAGCCACCAGTGGTGACCGGTCGCCGACACGACCAGGAACGTGACGGGAAGGTGCAGTGCGAACAGCCACTTCCACCGGCTGGTCGATGACGCGATGATCCCGAACGAGATCACCGCAGCCCACGCGACGTGGATCGAGGGCATCGCGACGAACTGTCCCGACACACCGGTACCGACGGCGCCGTAGACCGACATGTTGTAGATCTCCGACAGGTCCTCGTATCCGAGGTCGGTCAGGAACCGCGGGGGTGCCACGTGCCAGAAGCGGATCAGCAGGCACCCCGCGGTCGTCAAGGCGAGGACATTTCGCCATCGGGGGTACTTGTCACGGTGACGCCAGAACATCCAGATCAGGAACGCAAAGACGGCGGGCACGTGCATCCCGATGTAGTACGCGGCGCTGAACCACCCCAACGGGTCGTGATCGACCACGAACTCCTGGAGCTGCAGCTCGGTCGGGAAACCGAGTGCATTCTGGACGTCGACGATGGTGCGGGCACGCTCGATCGCTCCCTCCGTCTGCTGGAGCGGGAGCTTTTTCGCCGTGCGCCAGAGTCCGTACAACCCGGTCAGCACCGCGAGTTCGTGGAGCACCGGCATCGCGATCTCGGTGAAACGCGACGGGCGGATTCGGCGCACGATGACGTACAGCACGATGCAGATCAGCATCGTGATCCACGCCTGTTGCCAGGTCGGCCATTTGGTGGCGGCGAGGATCATCGACGACCGAACCATCTCCGCGCCGGCTTCGGTTCCGGGAGCACGAGGTCACACCGCCAGCCGCCGTAGGTGCCCCCGTGACGCTCGGCAACGAGCCGCAGCGTCCAACTGTCGGCGGTGAGATCCGACGGGTCGGCCCGGTGGCGGAGGACCACTTCGTCGGCCCGGGGTTCACCGGCGACGAAACCGAGACGAGCGGCAGCCTCGACGAACTCCTCGAGCCGATCGTCGGCGATGTCGGTGATCGTGTGCTCGATCTCGCGTTCCCCGCCGACGTCGCCTGCCGCGTGGAGCTCGGCCATCACCGCGAGGTCGGCCATCGACTGCGTCTCCATGTCCCGCGGACGGAGTCGCTCGAACAGGGTCCAGTCGGGATCGTTCGCCGGGGCCACGGTGACCGACGCCTTCGCCGGCAGCGGGATCCGGGTGAATCGCTCCGCCTGCTCGTCATCCGGGAGATAGGTGAGGATCGACAGACGGTTCGCGGTTCGACCGGTCGCCGCGATCCGTCCGGCGAGGTCCGACGCCAGCTGCTGCACCACCGACTGCGTCGGCGCCAGGAACTCGGGCAGGGTCGACGGCGCGTCGATCGTGATCTCACACGCCATCGGCAGCTCTCTCACGGGAGCGTCGGCGAGCAGTTCGCCGTCGATCTCGATCATCTCGAGTCCGCCCTCCCCTTCACGACGGAACAGCTCCCACGCCATCGCCCCAGGCTACGGCCGTTACGCAACGGGTCTGACCCGTCACGTAACGCTCGCTCACGGGGTGTAGGTGCCGAAGACCCCACGGAGGCTGTCGCTGATCTCGCCGAGCGTGCAGTCGGCACGCAGGGCGTCCTTCATGGAGTAGAGCAGGTTGTCGCTCGACTCCGCCGCCGACTTGACCGCGCCGAGCGCCGACTCGATCGCGGCGGTGTCCCGGTTCGCCTTGTACGCCTTCGTCCGCTCGATCTGGTTCGTCTCGAGCGCCGGGTCGATCGGGAACGGTTCGATCTCGGCCTCGGCCTCGACCGTGAACTTGTTGACGCCGACGATCACCCGCTCGTCGTCGTCGATCGACTTCGTGTACTCGTACGCCGCGTTCTCGATCTCGTCCATCTGGAACCCGGATTCGATCGCGGCGACGGCACCGCCCTTCTCGTCGATCGTCTCGATGTACTCCCACGCGAGCCGCTCGACCTCGTCGGTCAAGCTCTCGACGAAGTACGACCCGGCGAGCGGATCGACAGTGTCGGTCACGCCCGACTCGTAGCCGATGATCTGCTGGGTCCGCAGCGCGATCCGCGCCGCCGTTTCGGTCGGCAGGCTGAGCGCCTCGTCGTAGCCGTTGGTGTGCAAGGACTGCGTTCCACCGAGCACGGCGGCCATCGACTGGATCGCCACGCGCACGACGTTGTTGATCGGCTGCTGAGCCGTGAGCGTCGACCCGCCCGTCTGGGTGTGGAACCTCAGCATCGACGACTTCGGGTTCTGCGCGTTGAATCGCTCGGTCATGATCGAGTGCCACATCCGCCGACTCGCTCGGAACTTGGCGGCTTCCTCGAAGAAGTTGTTGTGCCCGTTCCAGAAGAAGCTGAGCCGGGGCGCGAAATCGTCGACGTCGAGACCCGCATCGACCGCTGCCTGCACGTACGCGATCGCATTCGCAATCGTGAACGCGATCTCCTGCACCGCCGTCGACCCGGCTTCGCGGATGTGGTAGCCGGAGATCGAGATCGTGTTCCACGACGGGACGTGCTTCGAGCAGTACTCGAAGATGTCGGTGATGATCCGCATCGACGGCCGCGGCGGGAAGATGTAGGTGCCGCGGGCGATGTACTCCTTGAGCAGGTCGTTCTGGATCGTGCCGCTGATCTTGTCGGCGGACACCCCCTGCTCCTCGGCGACGAGTTCGTACATGAGGAGCAGGATCGACGCCGTCGAGTTGATGGTCATCGAGGTCGAGACCTTGTCGAGCGGCAGGTCCGCGAGGAGCAGCCGCATGTCGGCCATCGTGTCGATCGCCACCCCGACCTTGCCGACCTCTCCTTCGGCCCGTGCGGCGTCGGAGTCGTAGCCCATCTGGGTCGGAAGGTCGAACGCGCAGCTCAGGCCGGTCTGGCCCGCTTCGAGCAGGAACTTGAAGCGTTCATTGGTCTGCTCGGCCGAACCGAATCCCGAGTACTGGCGCATCGTCCAGAGACGCCCGGTGTACATCGACGGGTACACGCCGCGGGTGTACGGCGGCTTGCCCGGAAGGCCGAGTCGCTGCTCGGCGTTCCAGTCGGCGAGCGCCTCGCCGGTGTAGATCTTCTCGATCGGGATCCCCGAGTCGGTCATCGGCAATTCGGGTGCGTCGGGCATCCCCGAATCGTACGCCCGGCCCACCCCCACCCGAAAATGTCCGCCGGTGCCAGGCGCGCCAGCGGACATTCAGGCGGCGGCGACGATGGCCACTTCCATCCGCCATTGCGGCTGCGCGAGTTCGGGCACGGTGACGAGCGTGGAGGCCGCACGGTGATCCCCGAGGAAGGCATCGCGGGCGACCATCACCGGAGCGAGGGGTTCGCCGGAGACCACGTACGTCGTGACCGACACGATGTCGGATGCCGACATGTCCGCCTCCTGGAGCATCACGGCGATGTTCGCCCACACGACCTTCGCCTGCTCGCCGACGTCCACTGGTGTCGTTCCATCCGCCGCGACGGGCACGACACCCGATGTGTGCAACCACCGGGTCGCAGAGTCGGTGAGCACCGCATGGACGTACTGCGCCGCCGGCGGGGCGATGGATGTGGGGTTGACCGGGCGATTCACGACGTCATCGTTCACCGGGCCATCGTGCCACCTCCGTCGCGGCGCCGGGCTCGCCGTAGCCTCACCGGAATGCACCGGAACGGCGACGCGGGGACCGCGGGTCCGGTCACGCGCTGGCTGTCGACGACGCAGCCCGAGGCGTTGTTCGTCCTGTCGGCGATCGCCCAGTACGTCGGCGCGGTGCTCGCCGTTTTGCTGTTCGACGGGTCGATCGGTGGCACCGACGGCGTCAGCCCGCAAACCGTCGCGTGGTTCCGAGCGATCGGGGCCGCGATCGCGCTCCTCGCGCTGTCGCGCGGCTGGCGTTCGGGTTGGACCCGGGAGCAACTGATCGGCGTCGCGTTCTTCGGTGTCACGACGGTGCTGATGAACGTGTTCTTCTACCTCGCGATCGAACGCATCGACCTCGGCAAGAGCATCACGATCGAGTTCATCGGACCGATCACCGTCGCGGCGGTGACGACGCGAAGCCGCCGCAACGCGATCGCCCTCCTGTTCGCCGTCGCCGGTGTCGTGATCCTGGGTGGGGTCGAGATCGACGACAACCTCGTCGGACTCGTGTTCATCCTGATCGCGTCGGCGCTGTGGGCGGGCTACATCGTGATCGGATCCCGGGTCGCCCAGGTCGACCGTGGCGTGGCCGGTCTCGGTCTCGGTTTGGCAATCGGCGCGCTCGTGACGACTCCGATCGGTGCGCCGGGCAGCCTCGAGGTGTGGACGAGCCCCTCACTGCTCGTGCTGTGCCTCGCGGTCGGGGTGTTCTCGAACGCGATCGGCTACGGCATCGATCAGTTCACGATGCGCCGGATCCCGATTCGCCGATTCTCCGTCCTGCTCGCGCTGCTCCCGGTGACCGGGATGGTGATCGGCTGGATCGGTCTCGGCCAGCAACCGTCGGCGATCGACCTCGTCGGGATCTCGCTCGTCCTGATCGGTGTCGCCGTGCAGGAGCGCGACGAGATCGAACGGGTCGAAGCCGTCGTCCGCACCGACCCGGCCTGACCGAGCCGACCCGTTCCCGCGGTTGACAGGTTCGTAGACTGAATCCATGGCCAACACATTCGACGAGCAACTCGCAGAACTCGAACAGGACGCGTCCAGCCCGGCGGAGGACTTTGCCGCAGAGCGGCTCCATCGCAAGCAGCGTCTGGCGTGCGGGCTGCGCACGATGGGCCGATTGCACCTCGCCGAGGGCGTCCCCGGTCACGTGACCGTGCGCGACCCCGAGCACCTCGACCGCTTCTGGGTCAACCCCTTCGGCAAGAACTTCAAGCTGATGACGGTGAGCGACCTGATCTGCGTCGATCACGACGGCAACGTCGTCGAAGGTGACGGCCCCCTGAACGCTGCGGCGTTCGCGATCCACGGCCAGATCCACCAGGCCCGGCCCGACATCATCGCCGCCGCGCACTCGCACTCGATGTACGGCAAGACGTTCTCGACGCTCGGCAAGCCGCTGAAGATGATCACCCAGGACGCGACGATGTTCTACAACGACGTCGCGCTGTGCAGTGACGGCAGCGGTGCGGTGGTGCTCGACCTCGAGGTCGGGCGCAAGATGGCCGAGACCCTCGGCGACCGCAAGGCGCTCATCCACCAGAACCACGGCCTGATCACGACCGGCGGTTCGGTCGACGCTGCCGTGTGGTGGTTCATCGCTCTCGAACGGGCCTGCCAGAGCCAACTCGTCGCCGAAGCCGCCGGCACCCCGATCGAGATCCCCGAGGCGTACTGCGAAGACGGCTACAAGGCCCAGGGCAGCGACATCGCCGGCTGGTTCCAGTTCCAACCGTTCTGGGACGAGTTGGTCGCCCGCGAACCCGAATTCCTCGACTGACCGCCGCTCGCCGCAGCGCGCCGTCGACACGCCCCGAAACCCGGGCTGTCACAGATTCTCGACCCCGATCCTGCGCAGGTGCTGCGACTCACGCGGGTCGAGAAGATGTCGGCAGCGCCAGAAGGCGGCGAATCCGGCGGGCCGTGTCGGCGGGCGTCGCGGTGATCGCCCGGTAGGTGAACCGCGCGACGACCCATCCGGCGGTGACGAGGTCCCCATCTCGCCGACGATCCCGCTCGAACTGCGTGCGATCGAGCCCGTGTGTCGTCCACCCGTCGCATTCGATGACGATGTTGGTTCCGATCAACCGGAAGTCGACCTCCCATCCCTCGATGATCGGATGGAACTCGAACGCCGGCAGCCCGAACTGCGTGACCAACCGTGCAAAGGCAGCTTCGAGGACGCTGCCCGCCGGCTTCCCGTCGATCGCCCACTCCTCGACGGCACGACGCAGTGCGCCAACCCCGCCGCGACCCTTGCGGCCATGGTCGGCAAGGAGAGTCGCCAACGCTCCGAGATCGACGAGTCGGCTCGCGAGCGCTTGGCCGACGGCGTCGCGGACGAGGTCCGGTGCGACCGCTCCGAGGTCGACGAGCGCCCGCAGGATGCTCGTGCATCGGACACCCTCGCGCCGCGTCGGGTTCAGCCGAAGAGCGTCAGTCGGGCGATGCACCCGGACGCCCTCGAGGTCGAGCTTGCGACTGCGCCCCGGGAGCACGAGATCGACGAGTCCACGCTGCGGATCCGGGACCTCGAGACCATGCAGGTGGATCGCTGATCGATGCGAAGCGAGAGCGTTCCCGCCGCACGCCCAGACGGCGGCCGCGATTCGCTGTGTATACGTCCTCGGCGTGCCCGGGAATCGAGCGACCCCAGGATGGATCAGCTCGACCTGGCCACGCTCCAGCATGCGATACCACGTCCACTCAGGAACACCGCACTCTGCCTTGACGACGAGACCGTGCCGCTCGAGCGCGTGGCTGTCGAGGTCGAGAAGCTTCATGCCCACACACGGGGTCGTGGTCACATGAAACGGGTAACCATGATCGAAGCGGCTTCCCAAGCATTTCCTCGGCCCCAACCGCTCGCTGCACCTGCAACAAATCGGGGTCGAGAAGATGTCGAGCCGCCGGGCGCTGGCGGGCGTGGCCGCGGGGACTTGCGACGGGTCAGTGGTCGAGGCCGGGGGCGCAGAGGCCGTCGAGTTCCTCGATGCGGATGCGGTCGGCGTTCGCGTGGACGACCTCGTTGTCGGGGTTCGGCTTCAGGTTGAACACCCGGAACTCCATGTCGTTCGTGTCGACGGTGAGGATGCGACCGATCAGCGGATCGCCGAGGCCGAGGATCACCTTGATCGTCTCGAGTGCCTGGATCGATCCGACGATGCCGGGCAGCACGCCGAGCACACCGGCCTCGGCGCATGACGGGGCGAGTTCGGCGGGAGGCGGCTCGGGCACCATGTCGCGGTAGGTCGGTCCTTCGAGTGGATGGAACACGCTGACCATGCCCTCGAACCGGAAGATCGATCCGTGCACGACCGGGATCCCGAGTTTCACACTCGCGTCGTTGAGCAGATAGCGGCTGGGGAAGTTGTCGGCACCGTCGACGATTACGTCGTAGCCCGAGATGATGTCGATGATGTTCGACGCGTCGAGGCGGGTGTCGTAGGTGACGACGTTGACGTCAGGGTTCAGCCCGACCAGGGTCTTCTTCGCCGAGTCGACCTTGCGGTCACCGATGCGATCGACGTTGTGGAGGATCTGGCGCTGGAGGTTCGACGAATCGACGTCGTCCATGTCGACGATCCCGATCGTGCCGACACCGGCCGCCGCGAGGTACAGCGCGGCCGGCGATCCGAGACCACCGGCACCGAGCATCAGCACCTTCGCATCGAGCAGTTTGAGCTGGCCCTCGGTGCCGACTTCGGGAAGCAGCAGGTGCCGCTTGTACCGGTTGTTCTGCTCGGCCGTCAGCGCCGCCGGTGTCTTCCAGTCACGCCCCTCGTCCTTCCAGCGGCCGAAGCCGCCGTCCATCGACAGCGCACCGGTGTAGCCGAGTTCCTCCATCGTCTGCACGGCGAAGGCGGAGCGAACGCCGCCGGCGCAGTACACGACGACGGGTGCTTCCTTGTCCAGGACGCGTCCTTCGACCTGTGCCTCGAGGTGTCCACGAGGAATGTGGACCGCGCCGGGGATGGCCCCCTCCTCGTATTCGTCCGGCTCACGGACGTCGAGGATCAGCGCCCCTTCGGCGATCTTGTCGGATGCGGTCTCGGTGTCGATTTCGGTGATCGACGCCTTGGCGGCGGAGAGCAGGTCACGAAACGTTGCCATGAGAAAAGCCTAACGGTGAAAAGTTGATCGAATGGGTCGGGTATGTACAACCTCTCCGACCCCACGGCCATTCCCGCGAGCGTTACGTGATGGGTCTGACCCGTCACGTAACGCTGGGGACGAGAGCGGGGAGGATCTCCCCGATGGGGCCGAGAAGCAGCACGTCGGCGTAGCGGTCCATCGCGGTTTCGTCGCCGTTGACGATGATCACGTTCGCGCCGGCAGCCTTTGCACGTGGCACACAGTTCGCGGCCGGGAAGACCGACAGGGTCGAACCGACCGCGAGCAAGAGGTCGCACTCGTCGCTCACGTCCAGCGCTCGTTCGATCACGTCGGGGACCAGCGCCTGACCGAAGCTGATCGTGTCGCTCTTGACGATGCCCCCGCACTCGACGCAGCTCGGGTCCGGCTCGCCGCCACGTACTCGATCGAGCGATTCCGCCATCGGTCGCCGATCGTCGCAGTCCCAGCACCGGGTGAACCAGACGGTCCCGTGCACCTCGACCACCTTGTCCGGATCGCTTCCCGCCTTCTGGTGGAGACCGTCGATGTTCTGCGTGACGATCGCGTGGACTCTCCCCTGCCGTTCGAGTTCGACGATCGCCGCATGTCCGGTGTTCGGCTCGGCGGTCCATGCCGGTGTCGACAGCCGGTTCTGCCACGCGGCCACCCGCACCTCGGGTTCGGCGAGATAGTTCTGCAGCGTCGAGGCCTTCTCGGCGGCGGGATTCTTCGTCCACACCCCGTTCGGACCACGGAAGTCGGGGATGCCCGAATCGGTCGAGATGCCGGCTCCCGTGAAGACGACGATCCGGTGGGCGTCGGCCACGATGCTTCGGGCGCGATCCAGGTCGGCGGCCACGTCGGTGTGCTCGTTCATCGCTCCACCTTGCCCGATCGCCCGTCACTCCGCCACTCAAAACGACAGCGCGTCGGCTGCCTCATCGGGTGCCTGACGCGGGATGAGGCGATGTCAGCGTTGGTCGAAGCCGAGGGTGAACGACACGACGGCGCGGGCGAAGATGTTGCTCTCCACGTCGGGTTCGGTCACCACTCGCAGGTCGGTCACGCGTCGACTCAGTTGGCCGAACACGGCGGAGAGCGTCGCTCGGGCGACGTGGGTGCCGATGCACAGGTGCGTCCCGAACCCGAACGCGACATGCGGGTTGGGTGACCGGGTGATGTCGAATCGGAACGGATCGTCGAACACGTCTTCGTCGCGGTTCGCCGATGGGTAGAGCAACACGATCCGGTCGCCCCGCTCGACCGGCTGGTCTCCGATCCGATCGTCGGCGGCAGCACGGCGAAACATGTTGTTCAGTGGGGTCACCCAGCGGAGGACCTCCTCGACCGCCCCGGGAACGAGCGCCGGATCGTCCGCCATCGCCTCCCATTGATCCGGATGATCGACGAACGTCCGCAGTCCGTGAGCGATCGCGGTGCGTGTGGTCTCGGCTCCGCCGGAGATGAACAGTCCGACCTCGTGCATGATCGCCTCGGGCGAAAGCGGCTCGCCGTCGATCCGCCCGTGGATCCATGCCGAGATCAGGTCGTCGCCGGGGTTCGCGAGCTTGTCCTGTGCGACCTCGCCCAGCGCGCCGGCGAACTCCGTGTTCGCGTCGATGAAGTCCCGGAAGACCTTGCTGTCCCGCTCACGCATGTCGGTCCGCATCAGTCGTTCCGACCACGACTTGAGGTCCTTCCAACGCGACTCCGGGTAGCCGAGCAGACGGGCGGTCAACCGCGCCGGAACCTGGCCGGCGATTGCATCGACGACTTCCATCTCGTCGGCACCGTCGGCGAGTGCGTCGTCGATCACTGCCGCAACCAACTCGTCGACCTCGGCTCGTCGTTCCTCGACCGACTTCTTCGTCAGATTCCCCTGCACCAGCATCCGCTGTTGGCGGTGACGCGGATCATCTTGGGCGATCATGTTGATCTCGGCGGGCGACCACACCGCCCGATAGCCCTGGCCCGACACGAAGACGGTGGACCGTCGCTCGACGTCCATCAAATCGGCATGTCGGGTGACGCCCCACAGACCGTTGCGCTCGTCGCGATACACCGGCTCGGTCGCCCGCATCCAGCTCCACACCTCGTGCGGGTTGCCTTGGTAGAGGTCGGGGTCGAGCAGGTCAGCGACGAGTCGGCCGTCCTCCCAGCGGGTGTTGTCGAGATCGTTCGGGTTCTCCGTCAGCGACATGCTCGCATCGTGGCAGACCGATCATCGTCCATGGAAGGTCGGAGCGCGTTTCTCCACGAACGCGGCGACCGCTTCGGCGTGGTCGTCGGAGACGAAGCACGTCATCTCGAGCGCGGTCGAGAGGTCGAAGCTCGTCAACAACGCCTGCTTGACCTGTTGGTTGACGGCGATCTTGGTGCCCTGCACGGCAAGCGGTGGTTGCGCCGCGATCCGATCGGCCCAGTCGCGTGCCCTTCCCGCCAGTTCGTCGACTCCACAGACCTCCGCTGCGACCCCGAGCCGCTGCGCTTCATCAGCGGTCAGCGGCTGGCCGAGCATCAGGTGTCGTTTGGCCGCGAGTGGGCCGACGAGCAATGGCCAGATCGCGGCGCCGCCGTCCCCAGCGACCAACCCGACCTGGACGTGCGGATCGATAATCGCGGCCGATTCGGCCATCACGATCACGTCGCACAGCAGTGCGATCGACGCTCCGAGGCCGACGGCCGGTCCGTTCAGCGCGCACACGATCGGGATCTCGACGTCGAGCTGATCCCAGATGATCTGCTTCGCCTCGCGTCGGAGCGCGTGCATCTGCTCCGGGTCACGCAACTCCGGGAACCACGCCATGTCGCCGCCCGCCGAGAAGGCTCGGCCCGACCCGGTCAGGACGATCACACGCGCGTCACCCTCCTGCTTCAACAAGCGAAACAACTCGGCGAACTCGCGATGCAACCGCGCGTCGACCGCGTTCATCGCCGACTCCGGATGGCCGATCGTGACGGTCAGCACGTCGCCATCGCGTTCGAAGCGCATCGTCTCGAAGTCGTCGGCGAAGTCGGCCATCAGAACATGCTCACATCGTCGTCGAGTCCGAACATCAGCTTGCCGATCTTCTCGTTGAGTTTCGGTGCGGTCTGGATGTGTTGGGTGACCACGTGGGCGTCGCGCATGCAGCGGCCGAGCAGGCTCGTGTCGTACACCGCGGTCCCACCGGCCAGGGTGAACGCTGCATCCGCTGCCGTGACCCCGCTCTCCGCTGCATGGACCGCCGCGAGTCGGATTGCGATGCGCTGATCGAGCGTCACCGCATCGCCGGACTCGACCGTCGCCCACGCCGATTCGACCTCGTCGAGCAGGAACGCCCGGGCGGACCGCAGCGCCGCCTCCGCTCGGGCGAACTCGACCTGGGTGAAACCGTTGTGTGCGAGCGTGCGGGACGAGAACTGCGGCTGCTTGCCCTGGGCGATGTCGTTGAGTTCGTCGAGCGCACGCCGACCGATCCCGAGTCCGACGGACGCGACGCCGGCGGCGAGCAGTGTGAAGTTCGGGAATCTCGCCAGCGCGTTGTCGACGGTCGGCGACGTGATGCCCGGCTGCATCGTGCGCGCCATCGGGGCGAACGCGTCGTCGACGGCGTAGTCGAGCGAACCGGACCCGCGCATGCCACCCGTGTGCCAGGTGTCGATGAAGTCGACGTCGGACTGCGGGAACCAGCACAGCCGGAACGCATCGTCATCGCACAATGCGCCGCCGAGGACCCATGCGCAGTGTTGGGTTCCGCTCCCCCATGCCCACCGGCCCGACACCGACACGCCGTCGACGCCGCTCCGCTCGACCACGGCTCCGCGACCGTTCGGAGCGAACACGCCGCCGGTCACCGACGCCGGATCGCCGTAGATCTCGGTCGCCGCCTCCACCGGAAGGAACGACGACAACGACGAGGTCGTCGAGGCGATCATCGAACACCAGCCCGCCGCACCATCGGCGTGCGCGACGTGCGCGATCGCGTGGAGCATCGAGACGGGATCGACCTCGGGGCCGCCGTAGACATCGGGCACGCACATCCGCATCAGGTCGGCCTCGACCAACGCCGCCACGGTGGACGGTGGCAGCCGTCGCGCCTGCTCGGCGTCGTCCGCGTGGGACTCGATGAGTTCGGCCAGCCCGAGCGCAGAGTCGACAACGGCGTGCATCCGGGCGACTGTAGACGCACCCGCCACTGCGCTCACGCTGACGACCGCGCCCGAAGTGTCCCAGGTTCGGAATCGGCCCCGGACTGATGCGGGTACGTGTCCCGCTTCCTTCGTCGTACCTTTCCCGGCGATGAACGAGAGCTCGACTCGGAGCCCGCGAACCGGCCGCACGACAAGCGGACCCCCTCACCGCCCGTCGAGTTCAGGGACTGTCCAATGTTCAGGCTGGCTCGACCGTCTTGCGCATGACGGTTCGCTTCGTGCCGAGTGATCGCACCTCGCCGAAACCGGCCGCTTCGAACATCTCGCGGGTGCCGCTGAACAGGAACGACGACGAGATCTTCTTGCCCAGCACCCGCGTCACCGGATATCCCCCGACGACGCCGCCGCCCTCGGCCGCGATCAGATCCAGGGCGCCTTGGAGCGCGTGCTTGGCGACGCCATCGCGACGATGGTCGCGATCGACGAAGAAGCATGTGAGCCGATACGGCGGTGCGTCGTCGAACGCTGCGGCGTACTCCTTGCGGTGGTAGATCTCGGGCAGTTCGTCGGGGCCGCCGAACTGGCACCACCCAACGGCGACGTCACCGTCCATCACGAGTGCGGCGTGTGCGTTGCCTCGTTCGACGAGGTCTCGCTTCCCACTCTGACCATCCGGGAAGTCGTTGCGTCCCTCTCGGGGATGGAACGCCGTGCACCAGCATCCACCGAAGATCCCGTTGTGCTTGGCCGTGAGTGCGGCGAACGCGTCCCAGGTCGTCATGTCGAGCGGAGCGATCCGGTACTCGGGTTGCGGCGCCGTCACCTCATGACTCCTGCTCACGAGTGCAGATTGCAGCCATGCTCCGAACGCTACGACAGAACGGACGACTCTCGTTCGCCATCGCTCGTGAACGCCCCTTCGCCCCTTCACTTCGGCCGAGGTTGATATGG
>NZ_BAOL01000189.1 GCF_000350145.1 Ilumatobacter nonamiensis YM16-303
GCGCTCCGTGCGCGAACTGTTCACGAGAACGTGAGGTGGCTGGTGCTCGCAGTGAGGCTGGCGACGCGTTACGTTCGGCGCATGGGAGCCGCCGCGACTTCGTCCGTGTCGCACAGCGCTCCCGGCCGAACCACCGGTCAGTTCGGCGTCGTCGTCTTCCTCGCGTCGGACATCATGCTGTTCGCCCCGTTCTTCGCGGCGTACTTCCTGCTCCGGTCGACGGCGGCAGAATGGCCTCCCGAGGGCGTGGAACTCGACGTGCCGCGCGCACTGCTCGCGACCATCGTCCTGGTCGCTTCGTCGTTCACGCTCCTCGCCGGCGACCGTGCCCAGGAACGCGGCGACGGTCGCGGGATGCGCCGGTGGCTGATCGTCACGATCGTGCTCGGCGTGGCATTCCTCGTCAACCAGTTCGCCGAGTACACCACGATCCCGTTCCGCGCCGACGACCACACGTACGGGTCGGTCTACTGGGGTCTCACGGGCCTGCACACCGCCCACGTGCTGGGCGGCGTGTGCGCGCTCGGTCTGCTGTACATCCGCGCGGCGCGGACGAGATCGCTCGACGAGATCACGCCCTGGGCGCGCGGGGTCTCGCTGTTCTGGCACCTTGTCGACGTGGTGTGGATCGCCGTGTTCATCACGATCTGGGTGATCCGGTGAACAGCAGGCTGCGTTCCGTGACCCTGGTGGCAGCACCGCTGGCGCTCGCCGCTGCGTTCGGCATCGTCACGTTCCTCGGGTCCGGAGCGGCCACGGGCGCAGCGCCGTCCGAACCGGTGGACGGAGCGGAGTTGTTCGCCACGCAGTGCTCCAGTTGTCATGGTCTCGACGGTCTCGGCGTCGAGGGACGCGGACCGACACTCGAGCCGGAGGGAGAGGCATCGGCGGACTTCGTGCTGCGAACCGGGCGGATGCCGATGGCCACGACCGACCGGCAGGCTCACCGCGGTCCGGTCCGGTACTCGGAGGAGGAGATCGTCGCGTTGGTCGAGCACGTCGGAATGATCGGATCGGGACCGGACACGCCCAACATCGAGATCGAGGGAGCCGACGTGTCCAACGGCGGGGAGCTGTACCGGTTGAACTGCGCTGCCTGCCACGTGGCGTCCGGCGCCGGCGCGCCGATCGGCGGCGGCCGTCAGGCCCCGAACCTGCTGGAGGCGACACCGACCGAGGTCGGTCAGGCGATCATCGTCGGGCCGGGTTCGATGCCGGTCTTCAGTGAGTTCGAGCCACAGGAACTGAACGACATCGCCGCCTACATCCACGAGGCGCTCACGGACGACGACACGACGTCGGCCAGCCGCTTCGGTGGAGCCGGTCCGGTCGCCGAGGGCCTGGCCGCGTGGATTCTGGCGCTGATTCCGCTGGTCGCGTTGACGCGCTGGATCGGGCGGCCGAAGGACGGGCGTGATCACCCCGAGGATGCTGCTGGTCCGGACGGCGATGACGGCGAACCATCGATCGACGATGGCACGGAAGACTCCGAGTTGGTGTCGACATGACCCAGTTCGACGACGCCGAGGACGACGCGACACCGGTGACCGCCCAGCGCCCCGTTTCCGACGAAGCGAGATCCGAGTGGTCGAGCGTCGCGCACGAGGACATGAACCTGCGTGCCTACCGGGCGGCGATCGTGGCATTCGTCGTCGCGGTCGGCGGTGGCCTGCTCGCTGCGATCGCCTACTGGACGAGCGAGACCGAGACACTGCTGGGTGTCGGCCTGGCCCTCGCTCTCGGCGGAATCGGTTTCGGTCTCGTCTCGTGGTCGAAGTACCTGGACCTCGACGAGCACGTCGTCCAGCAACGCGAACCGCTGCGGACCACCCCGCAGCAGGACGCGGATTTCGAGGAACAGGTCGAGGTCGGCCGGCAGACGGTCGGACGTCGGAAGCTGCTGGTCGGGTTGCTCGGTGGGTCGTTCGTCAGCCTCGCCATCGGGTTCGTCGGACCGGTCGGTTCGTTGGGTCCCCGACCGCGCGGTGAACGCGATTCGACCGGCTGGGCACCGGGACGCCGGCTCGTCACGCTCGACGGATCGCCGGTCGATCTCTCGTCGGGCATCTTCGACCAGCTCGCCACGGTTTTTCCCGACGGCATGATCGGTCGGGACGACTCCCAGGTCGTGCTGCTGCGACTGCGTCCGGAGCTCCTGAGTGAGCGCACGATCGATGACGGCGCGCTCGACGGGTGGGTCGCCTACTCCAAGATCTGCACGCACGCGGGTTGCTCGGTCGGGCTGTTCGGTGTCGACGACCGCGAGCCCGACGTCGTGCGACAGCTCGTGTGCCCCTGCCATCAGTCGGTGTTCGATCCGACCGACGGTGCCCGACCCGTCGGCGGACCGGCCACACGGTCGCTTCCACAGCTCTCGCTCGGTGTGGACGACGAAGGCTTCCTGGTGTCCAACCACGACTTCGACAGGCCCGTCGGGCCGATCACCTGGGACGAGGGATGAGCGTCTTCGACCGCTTCAGCCGTGGCGACACCGATGACGCTGGTGAGGTCACGAAGCGTCGTGGTCTGGTCGAGCGATACGTCGATTCGGTCACCAGTCGCACCGGCGGCGGGTCGTTCGTCACGAAGAGCTTGCGCAAGGTCTTTCCGTCGCACTTCTCGTTCCTGTGGGGAGAACTCGCGCTCTACAGCCTCATCGTGCTGTTCCTGACGGGCACCTACCTGACGCTGTTCTTCGAGGGGTCGCAGGAAGTGGTCACCTACACCGGCTCGCACGAACCACTGCAGGGGCAGGAGGTGTCTGCGGCGTTCGATTCGGTCATGCGCATCTCGTTCGAGGTCAAGGGCGGCCTGCTGATCCGCCAGATGCACCACTGGTCGGCGCTGTTGTTCGTCGGGGCGATCGCGCTGCACATGGCGCGGGTGTTCTTCACCGGTGCGTTCCGGCGACCGCGCGACCTCAACTGGATCGTCGGCCTCACGTTGCTGCTCCTCGCCCTCGCCGCGGGGTTCACCGGGTACTCGTTGCCCGATGACCTGCTGTCCGGCACCGGACTGCGCATCACGAACGGCATCATCCTGGCGATTCCGTTCATCGGCGAGCGGTTGGCGTACCTGATCTTCGGCGGCGAGTGGCCGGGTACCGACATCATCGGACGCCTGTATCCGGTGCACATCCTGCTGATCCCGGCGGCGATCGTGGCGGTGCTGAGCATCCACCTCGCGCTCGTGTGGCGCCAGAAGCACACGCAATTCCGAGGGCCCGGCCGGACCGAGCAGAACGTGGTCGGCGAGCGGGTGTGGCCGGCATTCGCCATGAAGTCGATCGGGCTGCTCTTCCTCACGGCCGGAGTCCTCACGGCGATGGGCGCGATCTTCGAGATCAACCCGGTGTGGCTCTACGGCCCGTACGACACCGCGGCCGCCACGTCGTTCGCCCAGCCGGACTGGTACATCGGGTTCCTCGAGGGTTCGGTGCGGTTGTTCCCACCGTGGGAATTCCGAGCCGGCGGGTTCGTGATCAACACGTTGGTGTTCTCCGGCATCTTGATCCCGGGGATCGTCTTCGGCGGCCTGTTCCTGGCACCGACGATCGAACGTCGACTGACCGGCGACACCGCCGATCATCACCTGCTCGACCGGCCGCGTGATGCCCCGAACCGGACCGCAGCCGGTGCGGCGTCGATCGCGTTCGTGGCCGTCCTGTTCCTCGGCGGGGCACAGGACGTGGTGGCGAGCACGCTCGACTTCTCGGTCGGTCACGTCACCACCGTGCTCCAGTTCGCGATGATCCTGGCCCCGCCGATCGTCTTCGTGATCACGAAACGGACGTGCGTCGAGCTGCGTGATCGCACGGGCCCGGAACGCACCGAACGGCGTGTCCCGGTCGAGCGAACGGCCGACGGCGGCTATCACATTCCCGACGACCAGCTGGAGGATTGGATGCTGGCGGGTGGTGCGGCGCCGGGTCACTTCGACGAGATGGCCGATCACTCCACGGTGCGCGGCAAGCACGCTCACCGGGACGAGTCCGATCCCGTCCACGCCGACGAGGAGGCGCTCGACGAGATGCGCGATGACGCGGGGGCGGACCGATGACGTCGCGTTCGCCGCTCGCGCCTCCGATCACCGACCAGGCCGACGACATCGACCGGGTGTGGGACGTCTTCCTGTACCTCGCGCTCGGCGTGCTGGCGTTCGTCGTCGTCCTCGTCGTCTACGTGGTGATCCGGTTCCGACGTCGGGACGACCGTCTGCCACAGCAGAAGCACTACAACATCCCGCTCGAGATCGCGTACACCGTGGTTCCTTTCGTGCTCGTCGTCGGCCTCTTCGCGATCACGGTCGTCACCGTCAACGCGATCGACGACACCGACACCGATCCCGACCTCACCGTGCACGTCACCGCCTTCCAGTGGCAGTGGGAGTTCGAGTATCCCGAATCCGGGGTCCGCATCATCGGTGGGGCCGACACCGACGCCCCGGAGCTGGTGTTGCCCGCCGACTCCTCGGTCCTCTTCGAGTTGGAGTCGCTCGACGTGATCCACTCGTTCTGGATCACGGCGTTCCGTTTCAAGCGGGACATCATCCCGGGCACGGTCACCGAGTTCAGTGTGGACATGAGCGATGACGCTGCCGGCGAGTACCCGAACGCGGGGGTCTGCGCCGAGTACTGCGGGCTCGATCACGCGCTGATGAGGTTCTCCGTGCGGGTGCTCGAACCCGCCGAGTTCGACGCCTGGCTCGTCGAACAGGCGAACGATCAGGAGGTTGCGGGATGACCGCCGTCGATCCGACCGTCGATCCGGACCGCGAGGCGATGGGGGGCGCCGACCCGGACCGACTCGTGGAGATCGACGACTTCCTCGGCGATCCCGACGCGCACGGTCCACGCGGTCTCCCGCGCACGATCATCGGTTGGCTCACCACCACCGACCACAAGGCGCTGGGCATCGCGTACATCGTCACGTCGATGGTGTTCCTCGGCATCGGCGGCGCGCTCGCTGGTGTGATCCGAGCGGAGTTGGCCGAGCCGGGACTGCAACTCGTCAGCGTCGAGACCTACAACAGCGTCTTCACGATCCACGGCAGCGTGATGGTGTATCTGTTCGCCGTCCCGTTCGGTTTCGGGATGGCGAACTATCTCCTTCCGCTCCAGATCGGCGCGCCCGACCTCGCGTTCCCACGTCTCAACGCGTTCTCGTACTGGCTGTACCTGATCGGCGGAGCGGTGATGTTGCTCGGTTTCGTGGCCGACGGGGGAGCGGCGTCGTTCGGCTGGTTCGCCTATCCGCCGCTGTCGGGCGCAGCGGGAACTCCCGGCATCGGCGCCGACATGTGGATCGTGTCGATCATCCTCACGGGTACGTCGGGCACGCTCACCGCGGTCAACGTCATCGCCACCGTCACGATGATGCGCACGCCGGGCATGACCCTGTTCCGGATGCCGATCCTCACGTGGAACATGTTCATCACGTCGTTCATGGTGCTGGTGGCGTTCCCCGTGTTGTCGGGCGCGCTGCTGATGCTGCTGGCCGACCGACAGTTCGGAACGCACTTCTTCGACCCGGTCGACGGTGGCTCGCCGATCCTGTGGCAGCATCTGTTCTGGTTCTTCGGGCACCCCGAGGTGTACATCGTCGCGCTCCCGTTCTTCGGGGTCGTGACCGAGATCTTCCCGGTGTTCTCGCGCCGCCCGGTGTTCGGGTACAAGGGCTTGGTCCTCGCCACGCTCGCGATCGGTGCGCTGTCGACGTCCGTGTGGGCGCACCACATGTTCGCCACCGGTGATCTCGTGCTGCCGTTCTTCGCTGCCACCTCACTGCTGATCGGCGTGCCGACCGGGGTCAAGATCTTCAACTGGATCGGCACGATGTGGGACGGGTCGTTGAGTTTCGAGGCGCCGATGAAGTTCGCGATCGGGTTCCTCGTGACGTTCGTCGCTGGAGGCGTCACCGGGATCATGCTCGCGTCGCCGACGCTCGACTTCCACCTGACCGACTCGTACTTCGTCGTCGCCCACTTCCACTACGTGATGGGCGGAACGGTGATCTTCGCGATGTTCGCCGCGATCTACTTCTGGTGGCCGAAGGTCACCGGGCGGCTGCTGTCGGAGAAGCTCGGAACCTGGCACTTCTGGCTCCTGATGGCCGGCTTCAACGTCACGTTCTTCGTCCAACACCTGCTCGGACGGGCGGGGATGCCGCGGCGAGTTCCCGATTACCGACCGATCGAGAACTTCGAACTCTGGAACAAGATCTCGTCGTTCGGGTTCCTGATCCTCGTCGCATCGATGGTTCCGTTCCTGATCAACGTGGTGCGGTCACTCCGGAGTCCGGCGACGGTCGGAGCCGATCCGTGGCACGCGAACTCGCTCGAATGGGCGACCTTCTCGCCGCCCGCCGATCACAACTTCACCTGGCTTCCGCCGATCCGCTCGGAGCGTCCCGTCTTCGACCTCCGTTGGATCAATTTCGAGGGAGTCGGCGCTCCGACGTCGGCCGACGCGTGGGAAGCTCGGCACGATCACGACGAACAGTGGCTCCCGCTGCATCAATGGTCCGACGAAGAGGAACAGAAGCGTACGACCGGGCCGCGACCGATCGAACGAACGAGCGAAGGCCAGAGCAGCGACGAGGATCGCGCCGATGGCGATCGTGGCGACGACGGCGAGGAGATCACGTGAAGATCGAAGCGATCCTGTGGACCGGCGTGGCGGTGTTCTACATCGTGATCGGGCTGTTGTACCTGGCGGTCGGGGGCGACACCGCCGGGGTCGTGCTGCTGCTCCTCGCGACCGGTCTGGGTGGACTGGTTGCCGGATGGGTCTGGGACTGGACCCGACGCAACGGCGAGCGCGTCGAGAACCGCGCCGACGTGGACGCGATCGACTCGACCGGTGTCGTCGGCGTGTACCCCACGGCGAGCCTGCGTCCGTTGGCGCTGGCGATCGGCGTGACCGCGATGTTCCTCGGGATTCCGCTGGGATCGTGGCTCAGCATGGTCGGCATCGCGATCGTCGCGTCCCAGGTGCTGCTCCTCACGCGCGACACCGACACCTGAGCGCATCGGTGGTCGCGACGTGCACCTGATCGCCCACACCAGTTGGCTCGAACACACTGCGTTGGTCGGCGTCGGTCTCCTCGCTGTGGGACTGTACGGGTGGGGCTGGTGGCGGGTCGGAACCATGTCCACCTGGCAGTTGGTCGCGTGGTGCGCCGGGGTCGCGGCGCTCCTGGTCTCCGTGATTCCGTCGATGGAGGAATGGGCCGAGCGGTCGTTCGCAGGCCACATGGTGCAGCACCTCCTGATGATCGTCGTCGCCGCACCGCTGTTGGTCGTCGCGAAACCGGTGACGGCGGTTCGCGGCACCGGGCTGTTTCCGGAACACGCGACGGTGACCGAACGCTCGATCGCCCGTTGGTGGCGGGGCAACGGCGCCCTGCTGAGTGCGGCGTTGTTCGTCGGCGTGCTCTACATCACGCACCTGACCGCGATCTACGACACGGCTCTGTCGAACAGGTGGGTGCACGATCTCGAACACGTCGCGTACATCGCGAGCGCGGTCGCGCTCTGGGCAGCGCTGCGAGCCACGGGACGCTCTGCGGCGACGGCGCGCATCGGCGCGGTGTTCGCCGTGATCGCCGGCAGTGCACTGCTCGGCGTCATCCTGCTCTCGGCATCGAGTCCGCTGATCCCGACGTACGAGGCCGTACGCGGAACGGCGGGAGCGCTCGGTGATCAACGCGCGGCCGCGTCGCTGATGTGGGTCGGGGGAATGGCGACGACGCTGCCTCTGCTGCTCATCTCCGTCTGGTCGTGGGCGTCGGCCGAGCAGCGCATCGCCGTGCGTGCCGAATCCCTGTCCGACACCCGCACGGCCGCCGCAAACGATGCTGTTCTCGTGAACAGTTCGCGCACGGAGCGC
>NZ_BAOL01000188.1 GCF_000350145.1 Ilumatobacter nonamiensis YM16-303
TTACGTAACGGGTCAGACCCGTCACGTAACGGTCAGAAGAGCTTGAGTTCGTCGGAGCGCAGGCCGCGAAGCTGGTCGTAGTCGACCTCGACCCAGGTGAACCCACGTGACTCGGCGAGCACCTTCGCCTGGGGCTTGATCGATTGCGCCACGTACACGCCGCGGATGTCGCCGAGCGACGAGTCGAGCTGGAGCCGCTCGATGTAGCGGGCCAACTGCTCGACCCCGTCGATCTCGCCGCGCCGCTTCACCTCGATCGCCACCACCTGGTCGGCTCCGTCGCGACACACGAGGTCGATCGGACCGATCGCGGTGGGATACTCGCGGCGCACGAGCGTGAGCCCGTCCTCGATCGAGTCGGGGCTCGCCGCGAGGAGTTCCTGGAGGTGCGCTTCGACCCCGTCCTTCTGGAGTCCGGGGTCGTCGCCGAGTTCGGTGCTGATGTCGCTCAGTACCTCGTGCAGAGTGATCGTGAGCGTTTCCTTCTTCGGGTTCGTGATCACCCACTGACCCTCGCCCTCGGCGAGCACGTTCGGCGCGTTCATCCAGTTGAGTGGCTTGTACGCGCCACCATCGGCGTGGATGGCGACACAACCGTCGGCCTTGACCATGATCAGGCGGTTCGCCTCGGGGAGGTGGGCATCGAGACGACCGGCGTAGTCGACCGAGCAGCGGGCGATGACCAGCCGCATCAGTCGCGCCCCTCGACGTGATCCGCCATCCGCTTCTGGATCAGGGCGCGCCGCTCCTGGAGCTCTCGGTAGGTCAATCGGTTCACACTCGGGTCGAGTCCCATACTCGCCTTCACGCCGTCCATGTCGAACTCCACGTCACTTGGGTTGAGCCCGAGTTCTCGCCCGAGGCGCTCGCCGTGCTTCATCGCGAACAGCATCGAGATGTTCGTCACCTCGCCGATCAGGTCGAGGTCGGGAGCGAGGCGGGCGATCGCTCCGTCGAGGAAGACGAGGTTCTTCACGTAGAGCATCAGCTCCTTCGGGAGCTTGGCGCCGTAGCCGAGCATCGCCTTCACGACCCGCTGGACCTCTTTCACCATCTCCTCGCCGGTGAGCGTCGTCGGGTCGATCACCTCCTGGTCGAGGCGCAGGTCGGAGATGACCGCCGCCACATCGGTGTCGACGGGGAGGGCACCGAGGTCACGCAACGCCTCGACCTGTCCCTTCGGATCGTTGGTCGTCGCCCCCAGCATCAGGCGGAGGAACGCGTTGCGGCGGGGACCGTCGAGGCGCCCGACGATGCCGTAGTCGAGGAGCGCCGTTCGTCCATCGTCGAGGACCAGCAGGTTTCCGCCGTGCAGGTCGCCGTGGAAGATCCCCTCGACGATCGCTCCCTCCATGAACGCGACCATCGCCGTGCGGATCACCGCCTCGGTGTCGATTCCGGCGTCGTGCATGCCCGCGACGTCGTCGAAGTTGAAGCCGTGGACACGTTCCATCACCAGGACCCGCCGGGTCACGAGCTCGGGATGTGGGCGGGGCGTGACGTAGCGATCCTGCTCGAGGTCGTGGAGCATCGCCGCGACGTCGACCATGTTGGCCGCCTCGATCCGGAAGTCGAGTTCCTCGACGATCGTCTCGGCGAACAGCTCCACGAGCGCGGGCGGGTTCGCCAATGCCGCAACGGGAATCCGTCCGACGAGGAATGGCGCCAGCCACGCCATCACCTTGAGGTCCTTGCGCACGAGCGACGAGACCTGCGGTCGCTGGACCTTGACCACGACTTCCTCGCCCGTTCGGAGCCGTGCGGCGTGCACCTGGGCGATCGATGCCGCAGCGATCGGAGTCTCCTCGAACGACTCGAAGATGTCGCCGAGTCGGGCCCCGAGATCCTGTTCGACGGTGAGCTTCACGGCGGCAAACGGCTCGGCCGGCACCTGGTCACGACACTTCTTGAACTCCGAGACCAGCTCGGGTGGGAAGAGACCTTCACCCGACGAGATGATCTGACCGAGCTTGATGTAGGTGGGCCCGAGTGCTTCGGCGGCGCGACGGAGCCGGTCCGAGAGGTCGAGCCGGCTCGCCTCCGAGGTCGGAAAGCGATTCAGCTTCTTGCGCGCCAGCCAGGGGAGGACGGCGCCACCGAGATGGCGAACGACCGTGAAGACCCGAGATCCGGACGGAAACCGGCGGGGCGCGGTGAGCGTCGGGACCTCGTCCTGCGCTCGGCGTCGCAGTGTGGCGGCGAGGGGGAGCCAGCGAGCATCGTCTCGTTCCAGCGTCCACGGACCGGACTCGGTGAACGCGGCCCAGCTGCGGTCGGAAGCCATCTCGGCCGAGTCGGTCATGGCCTCCATGATGTCGTGACCTCGGCGCGAAACCTGAGTGCAGCTCGGACGAAAATGCACGGCCGCCTCTCGAGGCGGTGAGCGGATCGCAACCCGGACGTCGGTTCGCTCACCGGTCGGGCGGCGTTTCACTTCCGAGAGACGGGTGTGGCCAGTTACGTTCTGTCCCATGAGTGAGAGCACCACCACTGATCGTCCGTTCCGGGTTCTCGGGATCCAGCAGGTCGCGATCGGAGGGCTCGACAAGGGGGCGCTGTCGGGGCTCTGGACCGGGTTGCTCGGCGTCGAGAAGGTCGGGGACTACGTCGCGGAGTCCGAGAACGTCGACGAGGACATCCTGCGCCTCGGGAGCGGTCCGCATGCCGTGGAGATCGACCTGATGCAACCGCTGGACCCGGAGGTCGCACCGAAGGTCCACGTGCCGACCCTGAACCACATCGGGCTGTGGATCGACGATCTCCCCGCCGCGGTCGGCTGGCTCACCGAGCAGGGGATGCGCTTCACCCCGGGCGGTATTCGCCGTGGCGCGTCGGGTCACGACGTGTGCTTCCTGCACCCGAAAGGGAACGAGGCGACCCCCCGTTCCGGCGAAGGCGTGCTGATCGAACTGGTCCAAGCACCCGCCGACGTGATCGCCGCCCTCTGAATCCTCGTTTGCGTTGCACTTCTGGCGGCTCCGACGACCAGAAATACAACACAAACGGGAGGTGGGCGTGCTGGACGGCGATGTCAGGTGTCGTCGACCATCGACATGACGTCGGTTCCGGCGAAATTTCCCTGCGGGTCGGCGACCTCGACCACTCGATCGTCGACGTCGTCGTATTCGAGGCGTAGCGCTCGACTCATCGTGGCGTGCATCGCATAGGTCGAGGTGATGTAGGTGAACTCGAGGATCTCGACTTCGCTGTAGTGCTCGCGGAGGGCATCGAACACCCCCTCGGGCACGCGACCGTGCTCGAGCACGAGACAGTCGGTGTAGGCGAGGAGGGCGCGCTCGGCGGGCGAGAAGCAGTCGGTGGTCGACCAGTGCGGGATCGCGGCGACCTCCGCGTCGGTGAACCCGGCGTCGCGCATCGCCTTGCAGTGTTGGCTGAACACGAACTGGCTGCCCACGACGTAGCCCGCTCGCGTCTGGCCGAGCTCGCGAGCCCGCGCGGAGAGTTCCCGATCGGGTGATCGGTAGAACTGAAACCCGGCCGTCGTGTGGTCGAACGCGTCGGGGACGAGGGCGAAGACGGTCCACCAGTTTCCCGGGGTTCCGGTGGCCGTGCCGGGTTCGGCAACCGGATCGCGATCGTCGAACACGGCGCCGTACACCGCCTGTGCGAACGGGTGGGCGTCATCACGAGGAACCTGGCTGAGTCGCGGCATCGTCGGAGTCTTCCGCGGACGAAGCCGGTTGACAGAATCTGACGCTCCGACCAAGATGCGAAGGAACATTCGCTTTCTGATCGGGGGATCACATGAAGCACGCTCGGCTGACGAAGCTCGCCATGGCGACGGGGATCGCCGTTGCCACGGTCGTCCCGGCGACGACCGGATCGGCACAGGAGGCGCCACCACCGTCGTTGCCGACCGCCGCGGTCGCGATGGGGGATTCGTTCATCTCCGGCGAGGGCGCCGGCAGCTACGAGGCCGTGGTCGACGTCAACGGCGTCGCGCAGGGGTTCCCGGGCTGGTCGGCCGCCAACAGCAACGCGTTCTTCTGTCATCGGTCGTCGAACGCATCGATCGAGGTCGCCCCGCTGGGCGGGATCGACGAGCGGTTCAACCTCGCGTGCTCCGGAGGACAACCCCACGACATCGCGAACGATTCGATCGCTCGCCCGTCCGGACGCACCGTCGAGGCTCAACTCGACCAACTGCGAACGGTCGCGGAGACCCACGACATCGACGTGGTGCTGATCGGACTCGGCTCCAACAACTCCAGTTTCACGTTCGGTGACGCCGCGGCCGACTGTGCCGGACGATTCGTCGCAGACGGGTACATCGGATGGTGGGAGTTCTGGGTTCCGATCATCAACTGGATCACCGGCGCCACGAGCCCGCAGGATCCGTGCACGGCGAACGATCTGGCGACCGCAGCCGAGCTCGCGAACGCGCAGGCGGAGACGACCGCAGCGTTGCGCCAGATCGTCGACACCCTTGCCCAGATCGACGCCGACGGGCAGCACTCGATCATCCTGCAGGACTACACCAACCCGCTGCCGACCGACTTCGAGAACACGTTCTACAAAGAGGACCGCCGCACCGACACCCGGGACAAGTTCCGCGGTCTCGTCCGTGAACGCTACGCAGCGGGCTGTCCGGCGCACCGCGCCAGCCTCGGGCCGGCGCATCAATTCAGTCAGGGTCTCGGCAACTTGGTCTCCGGGGCGCACGCAACGCTGGTGAGCGAATATCCGGGCACCGACCTGCGCTACCTGAACGTCCAGCGGGCCTTCGACGGCGCCCGACTCTGCGAACGGTCCAACAGTCCTTCCGGCGCACTCGCCACGCCCGTGCGGTTGATGGACGAGTCGGGCGGGGTGCCGACCGGTGTCCACCTCACCAGCATCAACGGAACCGACAAGCTCGACATCGCGCGGATCCAGAACGTGTGCACCGACTGGTTCCAGACCTGTCAGGAGTCGTGGCACCCGAATGCAGCGGGGCATGCAGTCCTCGGGCAGTGCCTGGCGGCGGCGCTGGCACCCACCGCCGATACGCGAACCGACTGTGTCCGCAATCCGGGCAACGGATCGATCAGCGCGAGTTGACGCGACCGGCGCCGAAACAACAGCGTTCGCAGGCCACGGTCGAACGAATCCTCGGCACAGCGAACACGCTGTTCGCCGCGCATGGCTCTGCGGGCACCACGACGACGCAGATCGCCGAAGCGGCCGGTGTGTCTGTCGGCGCGCTGTATCGCTTCTTTCCCGACAAACATGCGATCGGCGAAGCGCTCGCGGACCGGTATCTCGAGGTTGCGGCCGGGCGTTTCGGAGGAGTGATCGACGGGGTGTCCGCGCTCGACGAGGTGCCCGATGCGCTGCGCGAAATCGTGGCGATCGCGGCCGGACTCGCGCTCGATCACGCCGGGTACTATCGGCTCGCGACCGAGCTACGCCCTGACCAGGCGGGATCCGTCGGGTTCGGTGTCCGGTCGGCGATGGTCGACACCTTCGAAGGTCTGCTGATCGGCCTGGGCGACGAGCAGGATGCGACGGTACGACGCGCCGGGATCACGCTCGCGATCGAGACGGTGCGGCACACGTTGGCGACCTGCCCGACCACCGAGCCGGCTCGGTCGATCGTCATCTCGGAGCTGGCGGAGATGGTGGTGCTCTACGCTGAACGCCGGCTGATGACCGGTGAGCCGCCGGAGAACGCGGAGACGGGGACATGAACGACGGAGTACGGCAGGAACTCGACGGATTCATGAACGGGTTGGAGCGGCGGAATCCGGGCGAACCCGAGTTCCAGCAGGCGGTCCGCGAGGTGGCCGAGACCTTGATCCCGTTCACGCTCGACCATCCCCAGTACCGCGACGCGCAGATCCTCGAACGGATGACCGAGCCCGATCGCGTGATCATCTTCCGCGTCACCTGGCAGGACGACCAGGACCAGATCCGCGCCAATCGGGCGTGGCGCGTCCAGTTCAACAACTCGATCGGGCCGTACAAGGGAGGGCTGCGGTTCCATCCGAGCACGACGCTCAGCGTGCTGAAGTTCCTCGGTTTCGAGCAGATCTTCAAGAACAGTCTCACGGGACTCCCCATGGGCGGTGCGAAGGGTGGGTCGAACTTCAACCCGAAAGGCAAGAGCGACGGGGAGGTGATGCGGTTCTGCCAGTCGCTGATGACCGAACTGCACCGCTACATCGGCGACGACGTCGACGTCCCAGCGGGCGACATCGGCGTGGGAGCTCGCGAGATCAGCTACCTGTTCGGGCAGTACAAGCGACTCGAGAACCGGTTCAACGGAATTCTCACCGGGAAAGGACTCGCCTTCGGCGGCAGCCTGATCCGCACCGAGGCGACCGGCTACGGAGCGGTCTACTTCATGGAGAACATGCTCAATCACGTCGACGACTCCGTCGAGGGCAAGACCGCGGCCGTGTCGGGTTCGGGAAACGTGGCCCTCTATGCGATCGAGAAACTCAACCACTTCGGCGCGAAGGTCGTCACCGCGTCGGACAGCGGCGGGTTCATCCACGACCCCGACGGGATCCACGCCGAGAAGCTGGCGTGGCTCAAGGATCTGAAGGAGGTCCGGCGCGGCCGGATCAGTGAGTACGCCGAACACTTCGGGTGCGAGTACCACGACGGCGAGCGGCCGTGGGGCGTGCCCTGCGATCTGGCGCTGCCGTGTGCCACGCAGAACGAGGTGTCGGCGAGCGAGGCGTCGACCCTGATCAAGAACGGCGTGATCGCCGTGTCGGAGGGGGCGAACATGCCGACCGTCCTCGACGGCGTACACGCGTTCGGTGACGCCGGGGTGCACTTCGCTCCGGGCAAGGCGGCGAACGCCGGCGGAGTGGCCGTTTCCGGGCTGGAACAGAGTCAGAACGCGTTGCGCATCTCGTGGTCGCGCGAGGAGGTCGACAGCCGGTTGAAGACGATCATGTCCGACATCCATTCCACGTGCGTCGCCTACGGCGAGAAGTACGGCCGCACGAACGGCACGGTCGACTACGTGGCGGGGGCGAACATCGGCGGGTTCGTCAAGGTCGCCGACGCGATGCTCGCCTACGGAGCGGTCTGAACGCGTCCAGGTGTTTGCGTCCGCCCGTTCAGAAGTTCGGTGGGCGTTTCTCCACGAGCGCGGCGACACCCTCGGCGTACTCGTCGGTGCCCATTGCCACGTTCATCAGCCGGATCGAGTCGTCGACGCTCGCTTGAGGATCATGGCGGAGCAGGTCGGCGGCGAGTTGCTGCTTCGTCATCCGCACAGCTTCCGGTCCGGTCGTCGTGGCCAGCGCTCGCGCCCACTCCGTTGCCGCCGCGAGGGGATCGTCGGACACCGTGTTCCAGAGTCCCCACTCGGCCGATTCGGTCCCCGTGAAGACCCGTCCGGACAGCAGGATGTCGGCGGCGCGGGTCGTTCCGATCAGCCGGGGCAGTGTCCAGGTCATCCCGTACTCGGCGGGCAGACCGAGTTTGGGCGCAGCCGTGGTGAGCTTCGCGTCGGGGTGAACGAATCGCAGATCACAGAACGTGACGAGCGCCAAGCCGATGCCGGCGCAGGCGCCGTTCACCGCGGCGATGATCGGATGGCGATAGCCGAGCTGCCACGCGAAGTCGGCGTCGATGCGGTCGCCGCCGCCGGGGCTGGCCGCCTCGTCGGTGATTCCCCGGTCGTAGGAACCACGTTCGGCGTGGTCGGACAGTGCCTGGCTGTCGCCGCCGACACAGAAGCGGTCGCCCGTCCCGGCGATGATGACCGCGCGGACGTCGTCGCGGTCCTCCAGCTCGGCCATGATCCAGCGGTACTCCGCATGCATCCGCCCCGTCCAGGCGTTGGCGCGGTGTGGCCGGTCGAGCCAGAGCGTCGCCACCCCGTCGACGACATCGAACCGGGTGGCATTCAGGTCCATGTCAGTGGGACGATCCCCAGATCGCGCCGAGCACGGAGTCGGCGAGTTCGGGACGGCAGACGATGAAGTCCGGCAGCCACGGATCGCGCTCGTTGTAGACGAGGGGCGAGCCGTCGAGCCGACTCGCGTGGAAACCGGCGGCCGCCGCGACGGCGCACGGAGCGGCGGAGTCCCACTGGTACATCCCGCCGTCGTGGACGTAGATGTCGGCATGCCCCATGACGACCGCCATCGTCTTGGCACCGGCGGATCCGAGCCTGACAGCGTCCGCTTCGAGTCCCTCGGCGACGAGCGCGGCGGAGTAGGGAACCCGCGTCCGTGACGTGACCAGGCGCGGCCGGTCCCTGGACATCGGAGGAATCGGCGGCGGGGGATCGGTGGAGAAGACCGCGTTCAGGGCGGGCAGGCTCACGGCTGCGGCACCGAAACTCTCGTTCTCCCAGAGTGCGACGTGGACCGCCCAGTCGTCGCGGCCCGGTTCGCTGAACTCGCGGGTCCCGTCGAGCGGGTCGATGATCCAGACCCGATCGGAATCGAAGCGGCGGGTGTCGGTCTGGCCCTCTTCCTCGGACAGCACCGCATCGTCGGGTCGGTGGGTGTGCAGTTCGCGGGCGAGGAAGTCCTGTGCGACCGCGTCGCCGGTGTCCTTCACGTCCCACTGACTGGCACCTTCGGCGAACATCTTCGTCCGTACTTCGACGAGCAACTGTCCCGTCTGGATCGCCAGCCGACTGGCGAACTCCGCGTCGGTCTCCGTGCGCGTCGTGGTGCTCGACATCGGATCATCATGCCAGCCAGGTTCCGCGATGGGGCAGCCGACTAGCGTTCGGGCGCGTGCCCCCCGACCCATCGAGCGACGCTCCGGAGCCCAGCGGTACGTCGGTCAGCGCCGACCTCACGGACTTTCGCGGGTCCCGTCGCCTCGTCGGCACCGAGGAGTGGTTCTGGTATCTCCTCGCCGCGGTCACCTACATCACGCTCGGAATCTGGCACAAGTGGCTGCTCAACTGGTTCGTCGGACCGGCATGGCTCGTGGGGATCGTCGTGGTCGGGCCCTGGATCACCGATCGGATCGGGCTCACGGGTCGTCGTGACCGAGGTCGGGCCCCGTGAGTTGGGCGGCGCACCAGTTCGAGATCTACGCCGTCCAGGCGCACCTCCCGAGGAAGATGAAGGGCAAGGTCAGCTTCTGGGCGATCTTCCTCGGTGACTTCACTCCCGATTTCCTGTCGAAGTTCTGGGTGTACGGCATCACGATCAACGGGACGCGCTACGGGGCCGACGTGCCGCACCAGTGGCATCGAGGGTTCCCGGGGATGGGTTTCACCCACACGCTGTTCTTCGGGATCCTCCTCACCCTCCTGATGTGGGGGTGGAAGAAGAACCGCGGGTTCACGATCGGGTTCCTGCTCGGCTACGCCGCGCACGCGCTGACCGACATCAACGACTCGGTCGGCGTGCTGCTCCTGTTCCCGTTCCTGCTCGTCAATTTCACGTCGGAGACGTGGGCCTACGCCGCGACCGTCGACGGCGGCAAATACCTCGACGCCGCGGCGTACTACTCGTCGCTCGGCCTGGCGATGGATGTGTTCTGGCTGGTCGTCGTGTTGTTCTCATGGCGGGTGCTCACCCGCGAGCACTGGCGGACGCAGATCGTTCCCGCCGATGCTCGAATCTGGGCCTGGTTCGG
>NZ_BAOL01000187.1 GCF_000350145.1 Ilumatobacter nonamiensis YM16-303
CACCACGTACCCGGCCTCGGCGAGTTGCCTGCCGGTCGGTTTCGGGTTGTCGCGCAGCCAATCGCGCACGCGCTGTCGCGTGGGGTGATCCTCGGGAGGAAGGTCGAAGTCCATCGACTCCGATTGTGGTCGTTCGAACCTGTCAGGGATGCATCGGCGCCGGGTGGCATCGCGTTACGTTGGGTCGTGGCGGTCAACGGCGATCGCCGAGAATGGGGAACCGATGGTGACCGAACGGGAGGAGGCGACGACGCTCGAGGCGTTGGCCTCGCTCGCAGCCGAACGACACCCGGACGATCCGCTGCTCGCCCGGTTCCTCCGCCACTACTACCGCCAGGTGTCCGACGCCGACGCCGGCGGTCGACGCGTCGAGGACATCTACGCTGCCGGCCTCGCGCACCTCCGTCTCGGCCGAACGCGTCCCTCTCACGACGTGCAGGTCGAGGTCCTGTCGCCCGATTTCGAGCGTGACGGATGGCAGACCGACCGGTCGATCCTGCTGTTCGTCACCGATGACATCCCGTTCCTGGTCGACACGGTGCGGATCGTGCTGGAACGCTTCGAGCTCGGCATCCACCTGCTCGTCCACCCGATGCTGTCGGTCGACCGCGACGCGACGGGGACCCTCACCGGGGTCGAAGCGAGCGCGGGCAACGGTGATCCCGGGCTCTCGACTCACGCAGCGGGCGACCACGCGGGCGAACGTATCGAGGCCTGGACGCAGATCGAGTTCGACCGGTGTCGATCGAGCGTGCGCCGGGAGCTGGAGGACGCGGTCCGCTCGGCGATCGCCGACGTCCAGCAGATCGTCGCCGACTTCGTACCGATGCGCGACCGCCTGGCCGGCGTCGCCGACGGCGACCCGCTGCTCGATTGGCTCGCCGACCCGCACTTCGTGTTCCTCGGAGCGGCGTCGTACCAGCGAACGCCCGACGGGCTGATCCTCGATCCGGACTCCGTGCTCGGCACATTCCGCTCGACAGGACATCTCGACCCGAACGTCGTCGACCCACCGAGCATGGAGGGCGACCAGCGGTTCGTGATCGCACGTACCAACGCGGTTTCGGTCATCCATCGACCCGTCCGGATGACCGCGCTGGCGATCCGTCCGGAGGGCACCGACATCACGCACCGCTTCGTCGGGCTGTTGGGCAGCGGCGCCTATCGCGACAGCGTGTTCGCGATTCCGGTGGTGTCCGATCGAGCCCGCGAGGTGATGCATCTCACCGGTGTCTCCGCGCGCAGCTTTCTCGGCCGCGCCGTCAAGAACACGCTCGAGACGCTCCCGCGCGACCTGATGTTCGAGCTGGACAGCCATCGGCTGGCCGAGCTGGTCATCGGGATCGTCGGCATCCAGGAGCGGCGCATCGTGCGAGTGTTCGACGTCGCCGAGCCGGTGGGTCCGTTCACGACCGTGCTCGTCCACGTGCCTCGCGTGCGCTTCAACGCGGGCCTCCCCGACACCGTGGCCGAGATCCTGGGCGAGCACTACTCCGGCGAAGTCCGCGACGTCGAGACGACGCTCGACTCGAGTTCGCTCGCACGCGTCTCGGCGACCGTTCGAGCGGAGAACGGCGCGGTCGATCTCGAGCGGCTCGCCGAGCGGATCGACATCCAGACACGCAGCTGGAACGAACGCGTCGAACTCGCCCTCATCGACGGCTTCGGCGACGAGAAGGGACGACAGATCTTCGCGACGGTCAAGGAGTCGGTGCCGTCCGACTACCGGGCACGCACCCGGCCCGAATCGGCGATCAGCGATCTCGCACGCGTGGCGCAACATCTGCGCACACCTGCCGGCGAGGTCCGCGTGACCACGTCGTTCGGACGATCGCTCGATGCGCCCGACGACGTGATCCGGTTCCGCATCTTCCTCACCGGTCGCGACGCCACGATGTCCGAACTCGTCCCCATTCTCGATCACCTCGGCATGCACGCACTCGAGGAGCGACCCTCCGAGTTCCGTGGACCACACGGCACCACCTACTTCTACGACATCGACGTGCGCCTCGACGTCGGTCGGATCGATGACGATCAGGCCAACGAGGTGGAGCAGACGTTCGTGGGTCTCGCCGCGGGCACGATCGAGTCGGACGGACTCAACCGGTTGGTGCTCTCCGCGGGCCTGTCGATCCGCCAGGTCGCCGTCCTGCGCCTCTACCACCGCTACCTCCGCCAGGGCGGGCTCGCGTTCAGCCGCTCGTACATCGAACGCACTCTCACGTCGCAACCCGAGATCGCCGCGCTGTTCGTCGAACTGTTCACCGCCAAGTTCGACCCCACCGGCACGGTGTCGGCCGAGGAGCGCGAACGAGAGGTCGCGGCAGTGAGCAAACGCCTGGGACGCGCTCTCGACGAGGTGCCATCGCTGGACGACGACCGGATCTGCCGGGCGTTCCTCACGCTGATCGAGGCGACGGTCAGGACCAACGCGTTCAGCGACAGCGACGAGATCGCCGTGAAACTCCGGCCGTCGGAGATCTCGTTCCTTCCCGAACCACGACCAGCGTTCGAGATCTTCGTCTCGTCAGCGTGGGTCGAAGGCGTGCACCTGCGCGCCGGGCCGATCGCGCGTGGCGGACTGAGGTGGAGTGATCGCCCCGAGGATTTCCGCACGGAGGTCCTGGGTCTCGTGAAGGCGCAGATGGTGAAGAACGCCGTCATCGTCCCGGTCGGGGCCAAGGGCGGATTCGTCGTGCGCCGATCGCAGGCGGCACCGGGCGATCGTGACGCGTTTCGGGCCGAAGGAATCGATCGCTACCGCCGATTCATCACCGCGCTGCTCTCCATCACCGACAACGTCGTCGACGGTGACGTCGTCTCGCCGCCGAACTGCGTCGTCCACGACGGCCCCGATCCGTACCTGGTCGTCGCGGCGGACAAGGGGACGGCGACGTTCAGCGACATCGCGAACGAGATCGCGGTCGAACGCGGCTTCTGGCTCGGAGACGCGTTTGCGTCCGGCGGCAGCAACGGCTACGACCACAAGGCGATCGGCATCACCGCGCGCGGTGCCTGGGAGAGCGTGCGGCGACACGCTCGGGTACTCGGAAAGAACCTCGCGACCGACGAATTCACCGTTGTCGGCATCGGCGACATGTCGGGAGACGTGTTCGGCAACGGCATGTTGTTGTCGCCGCACCTCCGGATCGTCGCCGCGTTCGATCATCGCCACATCCTCCTCGACCCCGACCCCGACCCTGCCGTGTCGTTCGCCGAGCGGTCCCGCCTGTTCGATCTGGCTCGCTCGAGTTGGGCCGACTACGACGAAACACTGATCTCGGACGGCGGCGGGGTGTTCGCACGGAGCTTGAAGGCGATCACGTTGACCGACGCCGTCCGCCGGAGTCTCGGCATCGACCCATCGGTCTCCCAGTTGCGTCCCGACGACGTGATCTCCGCGATCCTGCGCGCGCCGGTCGACCTGTTGTGGAACGGCGGCATCGGGACCTACGTGAAAGCGAGCACCGAGACCCACGAACAGGTCGGCGACCGGGCGAACGATCCGGTGCGGGTCGACGCCGTGGATCTGCGTTGCGCGATGGTCGGCGAGGGTGGCAACCTCGGCCTCACCCAACTCGGCCGTGTCGAATTCGCCGCGACGGGCGGACTGATCGCCACCGACGCGATCGACAACTCGGCCGGAGTCGACTGCAGCGACCATGAGGTGAACATCAAGATCGCGCTCGATCAGTTGGTCCATGCCGGCGACCTCACGGTCAAGCAACGCAACGAACTCCTCGCCGAGATGACCGACGACGTCGCCGAACTCGTGCTCGACGACAACCGGGCACAGACGCTGGCGCTGATGATCGCCCGTCGGCAAGCGCACCCGATGGTCAACGTCCACGCCCGCTACCTCGACGCGTTGGAGTCCGACGGCCTCATCGACCGATCACTCGAATTCCTGCCGAGCGACAAGGCGCTCGCCGAACGCCAGGCCAACGGTCAGGGAATGCTCACGCCCGAGTTCGCCGTGATGATCGCCTACACGAAACAGGTCGATGTCCAGGAGATCCTCGACTCCGATCTTCCCGACGACCCCGCACTCGATGCCGACCTCCTCGCGTACTTCCCGTTGGCGCTGCGCGAGCGGTATCCCGATCGCCTCCGCGAACATCGACTCCGTCGGGAGATCGTCGCCACCTCGGTCGTGAACAGCATGGTCAACCTGTCCGGCATCTCGTTCGACCACCGGATGACGGAGGGGACGGGCGCCACGGTGACCGACGTGGCCCGCGCGTTCATCGTCGCCCGCGAGGTCACGCAGTTCGCCGAGCAGTGGAGTGAGATCGACACCCTCGTCGATCTCGACCCGGACGCCCAGGTCGACCTCTTCCTCGACCTCCGCCGGATGGCCGAGCGGTGCGCGACCTGGCTGTTGCGCAACCGGCGTCCCCCGCTCGACATCGCCGGTGCCATCGGCGCCTTCCGTACCGACATCCGCACGCTGTCCACCGCCATGGTCGATACGGCGACCGGCCGGGTCCACGACGACATCGTCGAGTTGCGCCAGCAGCACATCGAGCAGGGAGTCCCGCCGGAACTCGCAGCACGCGCATCGCAGTGGCCGTGGCTCCACACAGGTTTCGACATCGTCGAGGTGGCTCGGCCGCGGGCCTGCGACGTGCTGGAGGCAGCGCGCACCTACTGGGCGGTCTTCGAGGCGCTCGACCTGGCGTGGCTGTGGGACGGGATCGGCGCGCTCCCCCGATCCGATCGGTGGCAGACGCAGGGCCGCGCCGCCCTCCGTGACGACCTCCTGGCGGTGCTCGCCTCGCTGACGGGCCACGTTCTCGACACCGCCGGGGGCGACCCCCACGCATGGATCGAGGCGAACGGGCGACCGGCGACGCGAGCATTGGGGATGCACACCGAGATCCGCCGAGCCGACAGCTTCGACCTCACGACCCTGTCCGTCGCCCTCCGCCAACTCCGCAACCTCACCCTCACCGCCGTCGGCTCCGACTGAGACGTTCCTTGGTGCCGGTCACCGACGAACCGGCTCAGTTGCCGACGTACGTGTAGCCGAAACGGCCCTTGATGCAGAGGTTTCCGTGGGTGACCGAATGGTCCACGGGTGAGGTGACCTTGACGATCTCGTTGTCCTGCACGTGCAACTCGAGATTGCAGCCGACCCCGCAGTACGAGCAGACGGTCGTGGTGACGGTCTGCTCGTCCTCATGCCAGTTGTCGTCGTGCCGGAGATCGAACTCGGTCTTGAACTGCAAGGCGTTGGTGGGACACACCGCAACACAGTTTCCGCAGTAGACGCAGGCCGAGTCGGGCAAGGTGGCGTCGAACTCGGTGGAGATCCGGTTGCCGAAACCGCGGCCGGCCACCGCGATCGCGAACGTGTGCTGCGCGTCATCGCCACAGGCCTCGACGCACTTGTAGCAGAGGACGCACTTGTCGTAGTCCCGGATGTACAGGTCATCCTGGATGCGGATCGGTTCGTCGATCACCTCGTGACCCTCGACGTAGCGCGTCACGTCGGCGTCGTAGCGCGCCGAATAGGCGTTGATCTCGTCGGCCTGGCTGAGATCCACACCGGAGCCGAGGAACTCGAGCACCATCTTGCGGCTGTGCCGGACGCGTTCGGAGTCCGTCTGGATCTCCATCCCGTCTTCGGCCACCCGCGAGCACGACGGCACGAGCGTGCGGCTTCCCTCGACCTCGACGACGCACACCCGACAGACGTTCACCGGGGTGAGGTTGTCGGCGTAGCAGATCGTCGGGGTGTCGATGCCCTCCGCGTTGCACGCATCGAGAATCGTCGACCCGGCGGGGACCGCGACGTCCGCGCCGTCGATCCGCACGCTCACCTGCGTCTGCGTCTCCGTCCGTTGCTGCGTCACGATCGTCCTCCGACGAGGCCGAGGCGGATCGCCGACTGGACGGCTCCCGCCGCCGTGTGTCCGAGTCCGCAGATCGAGGCGTCGGCCATCGCGCGCGCCATGTCGTCGATCAGTTGATGGCGGTCATCGGTGAGCGAGCCTCGCTCCGACATCTCGACGAGCACCTCGTGCTGGCAAACGACGCCGATGCGGCACGGGACGCATTGTCCGCACGACTCGTTCCGGAAGAACTCCGCGATGCGCAGCACGAGCGGCTCGAACTCGACGGTGTCGTCGAAGACCGTCACGACACCGGAGCCGAGCGTGACCCCGGCACTCCGGGTCGCCTCCAGCGAGAGTTCGAGACCCAGGTCGTCGGGCCCGACGAAGAACCCTGCGGCTCCACCGAGCAGGACCGCCTTGATCGTTCCGGTGGGTCCACCCGCGAGGTCGATCAGGTCGCCGAGCGCGATTCCGAACGGAACCTCGTACACGCCGGGAACCGCCACGTGGCCCGACACGCAGAACAACCGATGGCCGTTCGAGGCGTCGGACCCGCGGGACCGGTAGTGCTCGGCGCCGTACTCCAGGATGTCGAGCACGTTCAGCAGAGTCTCGGGATTGTTCACGACGGTCGGCTCGCCGAACAGACCGTGCGTGGTGGGAAACGGCGGCTTGTTGCGCGGCTCGCCGCGAAAGCCCTCGATCGACTCCATCAACGCGGTCTCCTCACCGCAGATGTAGGCGCCGGCGCCCCGACGGATCTCGATGTCGAACGCCTGACCCGAACCCATCACGTTCCGACCCAACAACCCCTCGGAGCGAGCCTCGTCGATCGCGTGCTGGAGTCGGGTCGTCGCAAGGGGGTACTCACCACGGATGTAGATCCAGCCGTTGGCCGCTCCGGTCGTGACGCCCGCGATCGTCAACGCCTCGATCACCGCGAACGGATCGTTCTCCATCAGGATCCGGTCCTTGAACGTCCCCGGTTCGGACTCGTCGGCGTTCGCGATCACGTGCTTCGATCCGCTGGGTTCGCCGCGCACGGAGCGCCACTTGACGGCAGTCGGAAACGCCGCTCCCCCGCGACCGGTCAGCTCCGCCGAACCGATCTCGTCGATCACCGCATCGGCACCGATCGCGAGCGCGTAGCGGAGCATGTTGTAGCCGCCGTTGTCGCGGTACGACTGCAGCGAAGTGGGATCGACGACACCGATCCGGTGCAGGATGCGCAGCTCAGCGGACCCGTGCTGTGGGAGGCGGTAGCCGGTGGGATCCGTGATCGACGGCGCGTCGGCGGGCACCGAGTCGGGGGTCCCTCGACCCTGCACGAACTGCGCGGGAGCCCGCTCGCACTGGCCCAAGCACGGACCTCGATGCACCCGGTTGCCTTCGGCCTCGAGCGCGGCGGCGAGATCGGCCGCACCTGCGATCTGGCACGAGGTGTCCATGCAGACGTGATGGACGGCATCGGTGTGTCCCGGGTCGGTCGTGCGGAAGAGTTCGTAGAACGTGGCGACTCCGTACGCCTCGGCAGGTGGGACCTGGAGCGCGTCGCAGAGGTAGTTCAACCCGCCGGGGCTGATCCACCCGGTCTCGTTCTGCAGCGCGTGCAGGCCGGGGAGCAGCAGATGCCGTCGCTCGCGTCGGCGTGCCGTTCCGCCGCGCACCAATCGCTCGGTCTCCTGGATCACCGCTCGCTCGTCGGCGGGAATCACGGCATCCACGGCCGACCGTTCCGCGTCGGTCGACGTGTCGACTCGCAGCTTCAGGTCAGCCACTGGCCACCCCGTGAGCGTGACGTGACGGGTCAGACCCGTCACGTAACG